>NZ_MECK01000117.1 GCF_014596465.1 Streptomyces sp. CBMA123
TCTGACCGCTCAGGATTGCCGCGACGCCACGGTCACGTTCCGGACCGGGAAACGCGAGTTCAAGAGTCGGAAGGTCGTCATGTCCCATCAGGAGATGGTATGAAGCCCGGTCGCGATTGATCAATGGCTATCGCTCTGCTCACCCCGATACCCACAGCAAGCACTTTCACAACGCGCCCTAATCGCCGCTGACCGACGGGTGCCGGGCCTTCCAGGCGCTGATCACCGGCTCGGCCAACCCCCACTGCTTGTCGGAGACAAACATTCGACCCGTCGGCCCGGCGGGGGCTGCCACCAGCCGCGCCCGGTGCCGCGTCCATCACCACGAGGACGTCCGGATCGCTGCTATGCCAGCGCCCGGCCGCGCGTAGATCAACAGTTCGTCGGATTGACCCCCGGGCCCGGGCGGGTCGATGCTCCGGGAATTCCCCACTCGGTTGAAATCACAATAACGTGCGCATCGGCAGCGGAAATGGTCCGCAGGACCATCGGCTCGCCAGGACGGCGGCAGGGATCCGGCCCCCTTTCACCACACTCCAAGACACAAACGCTCAGGAAAATCCCCAGTCCGTTGAAATTGCGACTTGCAGCGATGGCGAGAGGCATCGGCGCAGGTCGAAGGCCGGTTCGAGGCAATCGGATGATTCCGGAGAATGTGGCATTACTTCCCGGAAATGCCGGGAACTATTCGAATCGATCGGGAGCACATCGCTCCCACTCTTTCTCCTGGCATCTCAGTGAGGTAGAAGCATGCGTACTCGTAGGTACATAGCGTCCTCGGTGGCCGCTGGCGTTGTGGTGGCTCTGATGGCCGGTCCGGTTCCGGCGTTCGCCTCCGGCAGCGGCTCGACCCCGGTGACCATCCAGATCACGGCCGGCACGCTCGACATCACCGTGCCGACGAGCACGGCGAACCTGGGTCTGGTCAGCGTGAGCGGCAGCCCGCAGACCGTCAGCAGCCAGCTCGGAACGGTCTCGGTGACCGACGGGCGGGGCGGCACGGCGGGCTGGACCGTGGTCGCCAACGCGGTCGACTTCACCGGGCCGCAGAACATCTCGGTGTCCGCCGCCGGATCCAGCAGCTACACCAGCCCCAGCGCCGCGGTCACGGGTACTGCCATCGTCACCAACACCAACCTGGCCCCGCTCTACCCGCCAGGTCCCGTCCAGGTCGCCACCGGCGTGTCCGGCATCAACAGCGCCACCTGGAACCCCACCATCTCCGTCACGCTGCCCGCCAACGCCCTTGCCGGGACCTACAGTTCGACGATCACCCACTCGGTCTCCTGATCAGGTCCGATCAGCAAAGGGGGATTTCCACCGTGCGCAGGCTCATTCCCGTATCGGTGCTCACGGCGAGCGTGTTCGCGGTGGGCGTCGGCACCGTCCGCCCCGCGGTCGGTGCTGGCGTCCTGCCCCAGGGGACGCCGGCCGACCAGGCCGGCAGTGTCGGCGTACGGCTGGTCGACATCCCCGCCGACCTGGCCGACGACCCACGGGCCCGGCAGTACGTCGTCGACAACCTGGCGCCGGGCACGACCGTGCACCGACGCATCGAGGTGACCAACAGGACCGCGTCCCCCCTGCGCGTCAGCGTGTACCCGGACGCAGCCGACATCTCGCACGGCGCCTTCGTGGGCGCCGCGGGGAAGACGGTGAGCGAACTCACCTCCTGGACCACCCTGGAGAAGGACGACATCGACATTCCCTCCGGCGGCAGTGTCCGTGACACGGTGACCATCGCCGTCCCGAAGGACGCGCCTCCCGGCGAGAGGTACGGGGTCATCTGGGCACAGGTCGGCGACGAACACAGGAGCGGCGTCGCCCTGGTGAACCGCACCGGTATCCGCGTCTACCTCTCGGTGAACGGCGACAACCCCCCGGCAGCGAAGTTCAGCATCGACAGCATGACCGCCCAGCGCGACGCCACCGGGCGAGCGATCGTCCTGGCGCAGGTCCACAACACCGGCGGTCGGGCCCTCGACCTGACCGGCACGCTGAAACTGTCCCAGGTGAAGGGACGACTCAACGCCGGCCCCTACGCCGTTGACCTGGGCACCAGCTTGGCTCCGGGTCAGTCCGAACCGGTGGAGGCAGTCGTGACCGACCCGGTCGAGGACGGGCCCTGGAATGCCACCTTCGAGCTCAAGAGCGGACTCCTCGACGAGACGTACCACGCCGTGATCACCTTTCCGCACGCCTCAGGCGCCGGCCCTGCCGTCAAGGCGCAGCTCGACACGACCTCCACCCGCCTGCCACGCCTCACCGTCGCGCTGATCGGCCTCGCCGGCCTGCTCACCGCGGTCCTCGTCGCCTTCGTCGCCCGCGCCAGGCGGTTGAGGCGTCGAGCAGCCCGGTGGCCGGAGCGACGGCGCTGAGGAGGGGGCTGTCAGGACCCCGCCCTGGCCCGCTACGGCGGCACGACCGTCGGCCAGCTCGCCGATCTGCCCCCGGCCACCATCCAACGCATCGCCGGTACCAGCACCGGCCGCCTCCTCCACCAGGGCGCCCACGGCAACGACCCGCGCCGCATCGCCCCCAGCGGACCACCCGTCAGCATCGCCGCCCACAGGAGCTTCGAACGCGACACCGTAGACCCCGACGTGCTCTGACCGCATGGGTTCACGGGGTTGAGGCGGGCGATTGACGGTGCAGCAGGAACCAGCCCCTGGCGGTCCGCGGTGCTGGACGGCGAGCGGTTGGGAGCGACGTTCAAGGGATGGCGGGCATCGGAATCTCTGGCGGGTGACAAGTCGCCCTCTGGTAGCTTCACCTCAGTATCGAAGTACCGCTCCCGCCCCCTTAACGTGCCGTGATCCGTCCCTCACGGGAGGCACACCGTCATGACTCCACCCGCCGCAGCCGCGCCGCCTCCGCCAGGAGGCACACGTGTGCCGACCACGATCCGTCCCACGGTCTGCGGTATGGAGGCGGCGATCCTCCGGGAGCGGTCGTCGTCGTCATCGGCCGCCGGCAGGGCGTCGGCCGATGAGCGCCGTCGGAGAGCTGCCGCACCAGCGGTACGTGGAGGCGGTTGCCCGAGCGGACGGACCCACCAGCCCGTACGTGCCGCACGAATGGTCCACCAGGCAAGGGCCTGACGGGCTGCTGTCGGCCACCTTGCGCTACACCACGGCGTGGCCGCACGGGCTGGAGTTCTGGTGGGACCAGCGCGAGGGCTGGCGGTACGTGTGGATGATTGCGGACGGCCGCAACGTCGTACATGGTCCCGAGCCGCTGCCCGTGCCGATCCTGGCCTCCCCCGCCGCCGTCATCGGGGTAATGTCCGTCCTGCTGGCCGACCCCGACTACCAACTGCCCATCCAGTACGAGCTCTGGGAGCACGCCACGGACCTGGCCACCGCGCTGGGTCTGGACCTGACCGCCGACCTCAGCCGCCTTGCGCGCTTCACGGACTGACGGCGCGGTCAGCCGGTCCGCGTCCATTGAGGCTCAGTGCCAGCAGGGCTCCGGGTGTCCTGGCGGGTCAGGCTGCGTCGGTGAGCGGGCGGCCTCCCCAGCGCAGGCCCTTCTCGCTGCGGATGCGCGCGCGTTCGCGGCGTTGGGCGGCGAGCACGTCGGGGTGGCGGGCGTTGGCGTTGCGCCAACGCAGGGATTGGTGCAGTTCACGGGTCTGGACTGGGTGGTTGGGGTGGTTGAGGTTGGCGAGGGTGAACGGCCGCAGCGGTCCGAAGTGCGCCTCGATCGGGTTCGCCCAGGACGCGTTGGTCGGGGTGAAGCAGAGGTGGACCTTGTGGTCGGTGGCCCAGCGGCGGATCTTCTTCCCGTTGTGGGGCGGAGAGGTTGTCCAGGATCACGTAGACCGGGGCGCCGTCGGGGCGGACTGCCCGGATCGAGCGGAGCGCGGCCAGGGTGTTCAAGATGCCCTTCCACCGGCGACGACCCACAGGGTGTCGTCGCCGGTGGAGTAGCAGCTGTGTAAGTAGGTGACGCCATGGGTGCGGTGGTATGTCGCCGGCAGCCGGTCGTGCGTCCAGGCGGGATGCCCGGCGTAGCGGGCCCGGCGCCACTTCTGAAACACGCCCTAGCTGGGGCTGGTGGGCGTACTCGGCGCGGAAGACCTCGCGGAGGCGGTCGGTCTCGGTGTCGAGCTTGCGGCTGCGTCCCGCCCGCTTGAGGGGGGCGGCGATCTGGGCGCGGGTCAGGCGCGCGGTGCGGGCCGGGGCCGGCGCCAGATGCAGGAGTTCCCCGGCCACGGGTCGGCAGAGGCTGTTCTGCCAGGACGCGAAGGCGTCGAGGGCGGCGGGATATGTCCCGCTGTTTCCCGCTCTGGGGTGCCCGGGCATGGAAGAGTGAAGGGCGCGGTGTCAGCCGCCGGCAGCGCGGTACGTCTTCACGGCTGCGGCGAGGATCTTCTCCGTGTCGGACGGCGGTTTCTTGTCCGCGACCTGCTGCACCATGAGGATCACATCCCCCATGCGGACGAAAGCGGTTTCTCCGACGAACGGTTTCGGGTCACCGGGGTGGGTCCACGTGGTGCGGAGCAACAGGCTGTCGTCCGCCGAAATCTCGGCCGCCGTGGCGGACGCCGTCTCCTGGGTCTGCCCACCGTCCAGGCTCGTGGTGGTGTAAGAGGCGCAGCGTTGGACGGCGCCGCGAATCGAGGCCATGACCGCGGCCGCCTGCTCGGGTGCGTACCGGTCGAGCGACTCCTGACCCAACCAGCCCATGTCCTCGTCGCCGACCGGTGTCCGCTCCAACCCCACCGCCACGTCCTCCGCGGGTAGGGCGTGAGTCGTCATGAAGGACTCGACACCGAGTTCGGAGCAGGGCATCGACGCAATGGGGATCGTCGACGGGGTGTGCGGAGCACCGGTCGTCGTCGAGTTGACGTCCTCCGTGAGGAGCTGGAAACCCTGCGGCAGCTGGTCCCGTGTCAGTAGGCCATCGCGGAGCCGCTCCAGGGGCACCCGACTGGAAACAGCGGCTGTCCCCGGACCGGCCGGCGGTCGACTGAACAGGCCGACCCGCCGAGAACCGCCAGAACGACCCCAACCACCGCGCGATGACGCGCGCGCACTGATCCACCCCCAGGATTCATGATCGCGTCGTACTCTCCCACACAGGCAGTTTCGGGCACTGACGCCCCCGGGCAGGTACGTAGCTGTGTCCGGCCCGCCGGCTGCCGGTGAGTTTCGCCCCGTACGGCTGGTGAGTTGCGCGTCGCCGAAACTCCCCGTCGCAGGCCATGGGCGCGACTGCGCTCCGTGGAGCAGTCGCAATCGCACTTGGGTCCGGCCGCTGGCCGCGTGCTGCGATTTGTCCGGTCTCACTGATTCACGGCGGACGCGGCTATGTCGAGCTGCGGATTGCCAGGTTTGGTGAGACGGATTGGGGATGTCGAGCTCAGGGATCATGGCACTTCTTAGCTGGCGCCACCTGGCATGCCGGGGACGGCGATAGCCGGCCAGGCACCGGATGTTGGCCTACAGGGCCGGCTCCACGGCTCCGGCCACCTGGTAGGACGAGCCGATCTCGCGGCAAGCCCGTTCCGTCGCCGCGAATGCCTCCGCGTCCCGCGGCTTGATCCGGTTCGGCGGACGGCAGTCGACCACCGGCCCCGAGCCGTCGGCACGGCGGGAGAACCAGTCCGGCGCGCGTGCGATCTCCGCTTCCCGCCCTCCTGCCAGAACAGCCACAATGGCTGCGACGCGAAGCCGGTGACCTGCTGGTCGAAGTCCAGCAGCATCGCGTGGTCGCGCTCCAGCCACGACTCGTAGCCGATGTGCCGACCGGACGTCGAAGACCACCACAGCCCGGGATGGTTGCGCTGCCCTCGCCAGGAGGGAAACGACCGTACCGGCCATCCATCCTCGAACCGCCCCCCGGCAGCGTCAGCCAACGCCACGCGGTGTTCGCCGCCGTCCCGGTCGACATGCGCGACCTCGAACCCCCGCACTACCGCTGGGGCCCCAGCGGCAACACTCCGAGCAACCGTCACGCCACCACGATGATTCACACGCAGAGGCCCCTGTCCGCCAACTTCGCCAACTTCACCGACACGAGTGGCGCACGCCTGCTGTCCCCGCAACTGATCTGCGGAATCCCGGGCGGCCGGCTTGTCGCCGTCCGGAGGGCGGGCGCGCGGTGCCGTGGCGTCGGGAGATCAGGTGCTGAGCAGGTCGGTCGAGACCGCCCAGAGGCGCTTGGCGAGAGCGGGATCGAGTGCCCACTCCTTGACGCCGTGCGGATGTTGCGCGAGGTCGGCGTCGTTCGGCACGGTGTAGGCCTCCTGCGAGTCATCGAGGTAGTGGCCTCCGGAGTGGGCGAACTGCGGGGCGACGGCCGCGACCATCGTGGTGGCGGCTCCCTGCTGGAGCGTCTTGTACGTGAAGACTCCGGCGGCCTCGGCCGCATCGAGTGAGCGCTTCTGTTGCGCGGTGAAGTTCCGCTGCAGACCCGTCGCGACACCACCGGGATTCACCGCATTGGCGACGATGCCATCGGACGCCCACAGGCGGGTCGCCTCCACGGCGAACAGGGAGTTCGCCGTCTTCGACTGGGCGTAGGCGATCTGCGGATCGTAGCGGCGCCGCTCGAAGTGGAGGTCGTCGAAGTCGATGCCGGAACGCATGTGCGCCGTCGAACTGACCGAGACGATCCGTGCCCCGTCGCGCTCGGACGCTCCGAGGGCCAAGGCGTCGTGCAGGCCGACGGCGAGGGCGAGATGGCCCAGGTGGTTTGTCGCGAACTGCAACTCCCAACCTTCGCGGGTTCGTTCGAGGCCGCCCGTCACCACGCCCGCGTTGTTGATCAGCAGATGAAGCGGGCCGCTCCACGCCTCGACGAAGGACGCGACGCTGGCCCTGTCGGCGAGGTCCAGCCGGACAACCCGTGGGCGGATCCGTCCGGTCGAGCTCTCGATCGTTGCGGCGACGGCGTCACCCGCGGCCGTGTTCCGCACGGCGAGTGTCACCCGTGCCCCGGCCGCGGTCAACGCGCGAGCCGTCTCGACCCCGATTCCGGAGGAGGCTCCCGTCACGATCGCCCGGACACCGGTGAGGTCAACGTCCTGCACCACCTCGGCGGCCGTGGTGGCGGCGGTGAAGGACGTGGCGAGAGGTTCGCGAGCTGCCATGGTGCCGATGCTATACACACTTGACTGAAGTTGTATAGCGAGACTCCCGCCCTCTACGATCGCCCCATGAACAGCCCCGAGGCCGGCCCCCTGGCATCGCCGACCGCCGAGACCGACCGTCGGACCACGGTTTTGGACTCCGCCCTGGCCACGTTCGCTCGATTCGGCTACCGGAAGACCTCGATGGAGGAAGTGGCGCGGGCGGCACACATCTCCCGCCCAGGGCTCTACTTCCTCTTCTCCTCGAAGGAGGCCCTGTTCCGCGCTGCGGTCACCCAGGCCTTGGAACGCGACATCGCGGCGGTCGAACACGTCCTGAGCGATGTCGACCGCCCGCTTCCGCAACGTCTCCTCGAAGCCTTCGACCGATGGGCGGGCCGCTACGTCGGCCCGATGGCCCGCGATGTCGCCGTGGTCGTCGAGGACAACCCCGACCTCCTTGGAGAGATCGCACAGACCGCTCCACGGCGTTTCGAGGAGCTGATCACGGACGCGATCGCCGTCGACTCAGGCCAGAAGCGGGCCGTCCTCGTAGCGCAGACGATGATCAGCACATCGATCGGCCTCAAGCACCAGGCCCAGTCGCGGGAGTTCTACCTCGAACGCCTGAAGGTCGCCATCGCACTCCTGGTGAACTGAAGACAAGCGGCACGCCGCACACCCGGAGTTGGCACCTACGGTCCTAGCGAACACTCGGCCGGCGGTGGCAGGAGCGACGAGAACGCCGCCTGCGAAGCGACACCAAACTGCCTGGGCGAGGCAAAAGCTCGCACGCGGCACACGATGCGGTGAGATCCCGAGAACACGGATGAGACCGAGTGAGAATCCACCATCTGCGGTGCGACAGGACACGCCCCTACTGGTGGCGAGCGCACTGGCTGGCGATCTTGGTGACAGTTTGCGTGGCGATGTGACAACTATCGTGGTTCGGTGTCCTGTGACACCGAACCTTAAGCGTGTGCCATCGAAGGCTGATCGGGCGGGTATCTACGGGGGTGAGTAGGTCTGGTAGTTGCCTTGCAAAGGATGAGGCCGCTGCGTGGGCTACGTCTGTCCCGGTGCCCGGCCATCAGCAGACGGCGGCGACCGCGGCAGAGGTGTCGTCCAGGTCGGTCATCGCCCAGGAGAAGTCGGCCGGGTCCTCGGGCTGATCGGCAACAGCGGCAACTCCACCACGCCGCACCTGCACTTCCGGGTGACGACCACAGCCGAGTTCTTCCCGACCGACAGCCCGCCGTTCACCTTCCAGCGGTTCCGCGTCCTCGGACAGGTCGAACCCCGGATCTGGGACGACAACCTGGGCCGGCAGCCGACCGGCGTCCTGCCGATCACGCCCTCGCCGTACGAGGGCCTCCACCGTGCGCAGTATCCGCTCGACCGCGAGGTCCTGGACTTCTGACCGGGCTCCGGCCGCATCCCGCTCCGGCCCGGGGACGCATCAGGCGGCTCAGAGGGTGTCGGTCGCCGCGAACTCCCCTGCCAGGCCTGCGCGGGCCAGCGCCCGGACGATGGCCGGCCGGTCCAGCGGATCGTCGTTGCCGTTGGTCTGCCCCAGGCGTTCCAGCAGCCTCTGCGGCTCCAGCCGGTACGCCTCCGCGTCGGCCAGGAGGCTGTCCGCGCTCTGCCCGTCGACCGTGTCGTCCAGGTGGTTCGTCAGATCGCCCAGCACCTCGCTTCGGTCGATGAAGGAGCTCATACCGCAGTCCAGGCCGTCGTCGTCAAGGCCGTCCGGGTACGGCGCCCGGGCCCAGGCGCCGTTCTCGTACCAGTAGACGCAGCCGATCTCGTGCCCTGCGAGCCGGTCCCGCAGTGCCTCGTAGGGCAGCCAGTCCGGGCCGCCCGCCAGCACGTCGATCGCCGGCTCGTACCACTTGACGTCGCCCGCCTCGTCCTCGCCGTAGAGCACGAACCGGCCCTCGCCCGCCTTGGACATGACCCACCAAGTGCAACCGCAGTCGTCCCAGTGCAGACCCTCGTCATCGATCCACCGGCCGGTCCGGTAGCGCGGCGGGCGCTCCTCGTCCTCGGTGGTCGCCTCAAGGGCGGCGAGCAGCGCCCAGCGTGCCCACAGCTCCTCGGCCGGCGGAAGGTCCTCCGGCAGTCCGGGCCGGTGAACGGTCATGTGTGCCCCCTTGTGCGTTCGGACGGTGATCTCCGCCAACGATACGGTCCGCCGCCGACAGGGCCGCCCACGAGGTCGACCGGCTCCGACAAGCACGGCGACCTGCCCCGGCCCGCGCCGCTCGGCCCATGCCGCGTTCAGCCCCGACGGGCATACTCTCCTCATCGACAAGGCCGGTGACGTCTACAGCGGGGAAAAGGGCCGGGCCTACCTCATCGACCCCGACATCGACCGGGTCACCGCCCGCCTCTGCGACCTGGTCGGCGCCACCATCACCGCCGATCAATGGCACCGCTACTTCCCCGGCATGCCGTACCGCCCGCCGTGCAGATGACGGCGGGCGGCGGACCGCCTCTACCTGAGAGGCCGGAGCAGGCGGTACAGGTGTCAGGCGTTCATGGCTTCAGGGTTTACTGGCGGTGAGGTCGGCGTCGACGCGCGTGCGGCGCCGCGTCCCCCAGAGCTGCTCTTCTTCGAACTCGCCTACGACTGAGGGCTTGGCGGGCACACGTTGGCGGCCAGTGCCCCACGGCCGCTGTCATTCGACTGGGAAACGATCATGTGGAGCATGGGAACAGGCTCCGTTCAGCGCTTGAGTAGGCCCTGATCAGGGAGTTTCGTTGGTGTCCCCTGCGCGAGGAACCGACCCTGGCCGAACTGGAGGCTCTGCTCAAGATCCCGGTCGACCGGCTGCTGGGTGCCCGCGACGCCGACGCGCTCGCCCGAGCGAACGAGCGTCGTCAGCGGCTGCTCGACGGCATCGAGGTGGCGTACGAGATCGTCACCGACGACATGATCGAGGAACGACTCGAGCGCCCGACGGCTCTTGCGTCCCTGCTCCGCCGTGCGGCTGAACTCGGTTTTCTGGCGTTGTCTCTGGGGGTGGGGTGGCGTGAGACTGGCCCGGGAGCCGGGTCTTCGCCTGGTTTGCGGTCGGACGGCTGAGGAGAGGTTCCGCTTGCTGCGGGTGCCCACTCTCGGCGCCGCGAGGACGAAGGGCTGGCAGCATGGGGTCGGCGGATGATCACGCGTCGGTGCGCGATGTCGCGGGAGGGGTACGGGACCTGCTGCGTGACACGGGAGCGTACGCGGACAACAAGTGGCGCCGTGGCCTGCGGCAGGGCAGGCAGAACAATGTGCTGTTCGGGGTGGCGCTGCGCGCCGCGGAACGGCGCGGGCTGGGATATGGGCTGACCGAGCTGGAGGAGTCCGTGCTGGACATCCTGGGCGCGGTGCTGACCGACCAGGAGATCGCAGCGGCGGGGTCGGAGTACCGGGCGACGGTGAGGGACCTGGGCGAGGTGCCGTTGCTGCCGCCCGTGGTCACGGCCAAGCCGGTGGCTGAGGGCTTCGGGCTCGCCGATCTGATCGCGCACCTGCCCGCGATGCGCCAGGAGAATGCGGGCCGGGCGAACTGCGCGCAGGTCGACCTTGCCGCGGTGGCGGCGGGCCAGCCGGTCGACAGCACCGCCTTCACCGCGGCCCTGGGCGATGTCGGATTCGGCGTCACGGCGTTGACCGGCCCACCGCCGGCCGACCCCGACCGGCTCAATCCGACCTACAAGGCGACGTTCCAGTTCGAGAGCTTCACCTGCAGGCGTGCGGTCGGCGACCAGGGGGGTGGCCGCGACGAAATCTACTTCACGGCCGCCGCACGGTCGGACAAGACCACCGGGGGTACCTACCAGTCGCTGGAGTTCGGTGCGGTCGTGGAGGGCGACACCCGCACGTTCCGCGCGGACAGGAAGTTGGTCTTCGAAGGCCCCGCCGGGGAGTTCGTGGTCATGCTCGTCCAGGTGTGGGAGGCCGACCAGAGCCCCTCCGAGTGGTACGACAAGCTCTTCACGGTCCTGGAAGCGTGGCTGAACCGACCCATCTGGGTCGAACTCACTTTGACCATCCTCAAGGGCATCACCGGCGTCGGCGGGGAGATCATCGATGCCGTCGAAACGGTCCTCCAGATCTTCGTCAGCCTCAAAGAGGTACTCAGGGACCTGTTCCAGAACGGTGACGACCTGTCCTGCGAGCGGATGTTCGTCTTCGACCGCCATGCCCTGGTGACGCTGTACAACCGCAAGGACGCCGTCTGGGAGTTCAACGGCGACGGCCACCACAGCCTGCAGGTCAAGTACACCGGCGACCGGCCGGTCTTCCCCTTCGGCGCCTTGGAGTACGTCACCTGGGACCCCGTCCGCTCCACCTGGAGCGCCCCGGTCACGCTCGGCTGGGAGAGCTCTTCACCGGCGGAGCTGTGCTCGTTCCAAGGCAAGCTCCACTGCATGTACATCCGCCCCGGCGACCGGGCGGTGATGTGGAGTGTGCTGGAGGACGGCGTCTGGCGGGTACCCGTCCAGGTGAGCAACAACTGGAGGAGCGACTACAGGCCCGCCCTGGCCGAGCACAATGGAAAGCTGCACGCTGTCGTCGTCGCGCTGGAGGGCTATCTGGTCACCAGCCACCTCAACGGCAACAGTTGGCCCGCCGTTGACGTGAAGGCAGAATCCGAGGATGCCCCCTGCCTGGTGCGCGTGGATACCAAACTGCGGTGCCTGTACAGGCAACCCCCCGGAAGTCTCTGGGAGGTCTTGTACCTGAACTTCGACGACTCCAACGGAACATGGCTGCACACCGGTCAGGGGACAGGCATCAAAACCCACGACCAGATGGGTGCGACCGATCGCCTTGGCCACATGGTCGTAGCCTTCCGCGACAGCCAGCAGAGCGGTAAACTCCGCCTGCTCTACAAGGACCTAGCCGGAGGGGAGTCCACCCCTCAGCCGATCCCCTCGGGCTGGAGCACTCCAGACGGACCCGCAATCGCAACAAACGCGAACAACACCCTCTGGTTGGCGGTCCGCGGGGGCGACGGGAGGATCGTCGCCGCACAAACCAATGGGGATGGGGGGTACTGGTACAACCGGCACGATGTCACCCACGAGCCTGTCATGGCCGGCCAGCCCACCCTCGCCCCCCACAACGGCGTGATGCACCTGATGTACCGCCGCTGACCAGTACCTCCGGGGCGCGTGATGCACCCATCGGTGCCCCGGCTGGCACGAACCGTGATCGCCTGGCCGTCTCGGGCAGCGGCGAACGAGTCCTGCGCTGGCTCGCGGGCGTCCTTCGCCTGGTAGGGGATCCACCCGTCCGCGCTAGGGCCTGTCTGACAAATGATCACCTGACGGGCTCACGGAGCCAGAGAACCAGGGACGCCAGGACGACTCCGGCGCGGTAGCGGTCGGCGAGCTCGTCGAACGTGGTCGCGATCGCGCGGAACTGCTTGAGGCGTACGAAGCATCGTTCGACCACGTTGCGGTCGCGGTAGACCACTTTGTCGAAGGCGGGCGGTCGGCCGCCGAGGCGCCCCCGGCGTCGGCGGTTGGCCTCCTGGTCACGGCGCTCGGGGATCGTGGCAGCGATGCCCCGGAGACGCCCGCCAGATCCGACGTGGCGGGCCGACGAGCGGTCACCCGAGGCAGCGTCATGGCCGGCCACCTCGCGCGGCGCCTACAGCTCGGTCCACCAGCACGCCCGCCCGCCCCGGCCGCCGAGCGGGTGCCAGACCGGTGCGGACGGGCCGCGCTGGACCAGGTCCTCGATCCAGGCGGCGTCGGCCGGGACGGCGGTGAGCAGCTCGGCGGTGGCCGGGTTCTCCTCGGCGGCCAGGCGCAGGTCCGCCACCGCGCCGCGCACCCCGGCGGCCGCCGTGCCGACCAGGACGACCAGCAGCTGCGGGAAGGATCGCCAGCGCCGCTCCCACGCCCGGCCCCGGCCGCCCGGGCCCGACTGCTCCCCAGGGCGGCGCAGGCCGCCAGCTGCGCCGCGGTCTCCTCGGCGCCGACCCCGGGGCGGTGCCGTTCGACGAACGCCCGCAGCCGGTGCCGCTCCTCGCCGGTCCCTGCGGTGTACGCGAGCTCGGCGGTGGGCCGGTACACCCCACCGCCGGCGACCGACTGCTCCGAGTCCTCTTCTTGCAAGAGGGGTGCTTCTGGCTTCAGGGCCGGTAGATGCACTCCGTGAGCGTTGCGTGCTTCTTCCAGCCCAGCGTCTCATACAGCGCGCGCCCGGCGTCCGTTGCGCCGAGAACGCCGAGAACCGCGCCCTCCCGCACGGCGTGGTCGGCGAGCGAACGCATCACGAAGCCGCCCAGTCCGCGCCGCCGGTGGGTCTCCTCTGTCACCACCCGGTCCACGACCACGGCCTCCCCAAGGGCGGCCATCTGTCCCTTGGCAGCCTGCTCGCCTGCCGCATCCAGCACCCGGATGCAGGTGACGGCTCCTATGGTCTCGACACTCGTGGTGTACCCGTCGGGTGGGGCCGGATGTGTGGCCATCAGGTCAACGGCCATCAGATGTCCGGTCTCCTTCCAAGCCACCACCCATCCACGGGGCAGCCAGGGTTCGATCTCCTCCGGTTCCGCGGGCATCTTCATCCAGGTCCGCGGTGCGGACACGGAGGCAGCGGCGCTGCGGACCAGTGACTCCTTGGCCTCGGGGAGAACATGGCGCCCCACTTCGTCGGGGTTGTCGGCCACCTCGATGTAGTACCCCCAGAGCTTCTCGACCGGCGGGGGCGTCCGTCGGGACACTGCCCAGCCCGCCACCCAAGTCCTGACTATGTCCCCAGCCATCAAGCCCTCCCGAAGCTGTGACCCCACCATCGGCAATGTAATAGCCATTACTGCAGGGCACATATTACGTCACCTGAGGCCGACGGCACCTGCTTCAGCCGACGCTCAACTCGCCAACTGAAGTGCTCAGTCACAGCGGACCCGGTACCACCCCACCCCAGCGAGGAGACACTCCGCCGTGGACACCACGACCGCCGCCGCCGGCCTGGCCGCCGCCAAGGCCGCGTCCCGTCCCAGCAGGCCGTCGGCGCGCCGGTGAACCCGTTGCCGCTGCACTGGTTCCAGAAGGACGCCGTCGCCGCCGCCGTGAAGGCCACCAAGACGGGCGGCCGGGCGACGGTGGTCGCTGCGACCGGATCCGGCAAGACCCTGATCGCGGCCGGGTGTGCCCGGCGTCTGGCGGTGTGGGGCCGGGTGTTGGTGTTGGTGCCGACGATCGAGTTGCTGGAGCAGACGGCGGAGGCGTGGTCGTTGCGGGGTGGGCGTCGGGGGCCGGCGGTGGCGGCGTGTTCGCGGGAGGAGGCGTTGGAGAGCGCGGAGGCGGGCGGCCGGGTCCGCGCGCTGGTGTCGACGCAGGCGGCGCGGATCGCGGACCTGGTCGCCTCCGCGAAGACCGGTGAGCTGGTCACCGTGTACGCGACCTACGCCTCGCTGGAGCGGATCGTGCAGGCCCACGGCAGTTCGGTCTGCCGGCCTGGGACCTGGTGGTCGTGGACGAGGCGCATCGCACGGCCGGCTCCGAGGGCAAAGCGTGGGCCGCGGTTCACGCCGACGACCAGGTCCCCGCCGCGCGCCGGCTGTACTTCACGGCGACGCCGCGGATCGCGGACGACCGGCGGGCGAAGGACGGCCTGGCCGACCTCGGCGGTCCCGCCGGTACGGACGGCGCCGACAGCGAGGGTGCGCAGCAGCCGCCCGCCCTGTGCTCGATGGACGACGAGACGATCTACGGCAAGGCCTGCTTCACCTGAACCCTCGGGCAGGGCATCGAGCACGGCTTCCTCGCCGACTACCGCGTCCTGGTCCCGGTGGTCACCGACGAGGATCTGCGCGACCTGCTCAACCTGCCCGCCGTCGCCGACCTGCGCTCCCAGCGCTCCAACGAGGACCTGCTGCGCCTCGCGTTGCAGCTTGCGGTGCTGCGCGCGGTCGCCGATCTGGACCTGCGACGGGTGATCACGTTCTACTCCCGGGTGTCGGGGGCGCGGGAGTTCGCCGCCGACCTGCCGGCGGCCTCGGAGCAGGAGGTCGACGGCGTCGGTTGTCGTGGGTGTCCACGACGGGCTCCGGTTCGTGTCGGTCCCGGCCGGTGAGGGGCGGAAGGCTGCCCGCGCAGGCTGATGGCGGGCCCTCACTGATCATCACGATTCGAGCGTGAGGGGCCCGGCCAATCCGCCGTCGCGGCGGGACCTAGCGGGTCACACAGGCGGCGTGAGCTGGCACACGACGACGAGCTCCAGGCGTGGGACGACGTAGTAGGCGAGCAGGCCGCCGGCGACGTCGAGGTAGCGCATCGGCTCGCCGCTGCCCTGCTAGGAGGTGCCGTACAGCTAGAGCGCTTCGGCGGCGCGGACGAGTTCGGCGGCCTGCTCCTCGACAACGGTGAGGAAGCCGCCCGGGCATCCGGCAGTGACGTGCTGCTCGCTGGGGAGGGGTTCGCCGACACTGCCGATAGCAGGGAAACACCACGAGGGCCTGTGCCCGCACGTTCGTGCGGGCACAGGCCCTCGTGGTCACCTCGGTGGCTCCTGTCCGACCCCGAGGCACGGGGGAGGAGACGAATGTGGTCGACTCAGTACCAGTGGTGGTTCTGCCAGAAGGCCCACGCGGCGTTCGGGCTGCCGTAGCGGGTGTTCATGTAGTCCAGCGTCCACTTGATCTGGGTGGCCGGGTTGGTCTTCCAGTCCGCGCCCGCCGAGGCCATCTTCGAGGCCGGCAGCGCCTGGCCCAGAC
>NZ_MECK01000118.1 GCF_014596465.1 Streptomyces sp. CBMA123
GGGCCGGCCGGGCAGCCGCCCTGGTCGACGACCGGCTCGGCAGCGGCTGCGGCGGCGGCGTGCGGGAACGGGCAGGAGCCGGCGGCTGCGGTGTGGTCGGTCATCAGGCGGCCTTCCGGATCTCGAGCAGGGCGGGGACGGGCGAGAGGTCTTCGAGCAGCTGGCCGGTGGCGCCGTTGAGCTGACGGCGGGTGTCCGCGGGCAGCTTGTCGAGCGGGGTCCAGCCGTCGGCGGTGTGCGCGGCGGCGACGAGGTCCCCGACCCGCTTCATCCCGGCGTTGACCCGGACCAGCACCTGCGGGTCGCGCTCGTCGAGCAGCGGCTGGAGCAGGGTCAGCAGTTCCTGGGTGCCGGCCAGGTTGGCCTGGGTGGTGGCCAGGTTGGTGCCGCTGCCCATGTCGGTGTCGCCGGTCAGCTCGAACTGGAGGGTGTTCTCGAGGATCTCGTGGGCGCGCAGCGGGAGGTCGCCCGGGTCGAAGTCCTGGGTGGGGAAGTCGTGCACCAGCTTGGCGACGTTCTGGGCGAGTTCGTCGGCGACGGGCGTCAGCTCGGCGGCGGACTGGCCGTGCCAGAGGCCGTACTCCAGCCGCAGGAAGCCGGTGAAGCCCGGGTCCTGGGCCTTGTCGGCGTAGCCGTCGGCGCGGCCGTCGATCTTCTTGTCGAGGTCGGCGAAGGTGCCGTAGGCGGCGCCCAGCGAGGCGTACTGCAGGTGGGCGGTGAGCCAGTCGGTCTTCGCGGTCGCGAGGTCACCGGAGTGGATGTCGGTCTGGATCTTCTGGGTCTGCGTCATCAGGGTCGCGAGGCCCTTGTTGACGTAGTCCTTGTAGCTGTCCAGCGGGGCCTTGAGGTCGTCCTCGGCGACCGGCTTGACGGCCTTGACCTCGGCGCCGCCGGTGACGTGCACGGTGGCGGAGGTGACGGTGGTGCCGCCGGTGGGCACGCAGCGCCAGGCGTAGTCGCCGGAGCCGATGGTGGCGGTCAGCGCGCGGGTGGTGCCGGGGGCCAGGCCCTCGATCTCGCCGTAGACCGCGCCGCTGCCCGGGTTGACCAGGTAGACCTCGGACACCTTGTCACCGGTGTTGTGCATCTGGAACACCTGCTGGCCCGGCTGGGGGCTGCCGAAGCCCTTGCCGCACTCCTTCTCGGAGACCGCGACGGTGGCCGAGCTGTCCTGCTTGCCGTCGCTGACGGCGATCACGGCTCCGGCCAGCACGACCGGAACGGCGATCGCCGCGGTCGGCAGCACCCAGCGCGGGCGCCCACCGCGCACCGGCTCGGCCTTCTCCTCGGACTTCTCCGCGGCCGAGGCCGCGTCCGGAGCCGCGGCCGGCTTCCCCTCCGCGGGCTTGGCCGCCGGAGCCGCCTTCCCGCCCCGCACGCCCTCGATGAACAGGGTCATCACGATGCTCAGGTAGGCGATGTAGCCGACGACCTGGAGCACCGTCATGGTGACGGTCAGGTTGAGGGTGCCCTGGACGAGCGTGGCGTACCAGGACGAGGCGTCCAGGTGCCCGCTCAGGTCGAAGGCGTACGTGCCGCCGCCGCCGACCAGCCCGGACTCCTGGAGGTCCCGCAGGCCGTAGCCGAGCACGCCCGCGGCGACGACGATCAGGCCGGCGCCGGTGATGGCGAAGAACTTGGTGAGGTTCATCTTCAGGGCCCGGCGGTAGAGCCCCCAGCACAGGCCGACGGAGAGCAGCAGGCCGACGGCCGCGCCGATCAGCGGCCCGGTGGACTCGCCGGCGGTGCGCGCGTTGGTCCACAGGAAGAGCGAGGTCTCCAGGCCCTCCCGGGCGACGGCGAGGAAGCTGGTGAGCACCAGCGCGCCCGCGCCCATCGTCAGGGAGGCCTGGACCTTCTCCTTGATGTCGGCGGAGAGGGTGCGCGCGGAGCGGCGCATCCAGAACACCATCGCGGTGACGAAGCCGACCGCGATCAGGCTCAGCACCCCGCCGAACGCCTCCTGGGCGTGGCCGGAGAGGTTGGCGGCGGTGAAGGTGAGCACCGCGCCGAAGCTGAGGCTGAGCGCGACGGCCGCCGCGACGCCCGTCCATACCTGGGGCAGCCGGCCCTTCTGGCCGGCCCGCACCAGTGTGGCGACCAGGATCGACACGATCAGGCCGGCTTCCAGCCCCTCGCGCAGCCCGATCAGAAAGCTGGGAAACGCCTCATCCCACATGCAGCGGGCTCCTCCCCCGGGCCGCCCCGGGTTGTTACCTGTCCTCGAGCGCTCCGCCGACGGGGGCGGCGGAACGGCACGGCGAACGCCCCGGACCGAGGGTCCAGGGCGCTTCGCTTAGCTTAGGCAAACCTTAGAGCGACCGCAGTCAACTGCACCCCCGGTTCAGGTAAGGGTTCGGTATGGGAACACCCATGCGCAGTCCAACTCCGCACGCCACCGCCCCTGCGGGGAGATCTGCGTCACCCCCACCACTGCTCGGGCGCCGCCCCGGGCTCCGGCTCCGGAGGGGCTGTCACCGGTTCGGCGCAGCACACCAGCAGCTCCCCCTCCTCCGTCTCGGTGACCAGGAAGCCCCGTTCCCGCAGGACGAGCGCGGCCGCCCCGCTCACCGCGGCCCGCGCCGGCCCGGACGGCGGCCCGTCCGCCTCCGCGCCCGGGGACCAGCCGACCGCCACCCCCTCGGGGTGACGGTCGATCCACAGCGGTGAGGCGCCCGGCGCGGTGTCGAACCCGGCGCGGGCCAGGGCCTCGGTGACGTCCTCGAAGAGTTCACGGTGATCCACCATTGGCGCAGCGTAGGCCCGGGCCCGCGCGGCGCCCGGACGCGGCGCGCGCCGAAACGCTTCAGCTGCACCCGGGCGCAGCATCGCCCCCACCCACCCCCGGCCGGCGGCCAGCCGATCAGGCGTCAGGGCCCCCCGTCCGGCCCGACACGAGCGGCCGGACGGCCCGATGGACGTGCACAGTCGGCCCCCTGCCGACAGCATGACAGAGTAAGCGCTCCATCACCCTGAGCAACGGGTCCAGCGAACCCCCAGGTCCGCGCGCCGGTCCGCCCGGCGGGCCCGTATCGAGAGGTCCCATGATCACAACACTTCGCCGGCCGGCGTCCTCGCCGACGGGCCTCCACGCCGGCACGCCGAGAACGCCGGGGAGCCCGTCGTGAGAACCGACCAGCAGTCGCAGCCGGGACCGGTGACCAGCACCCGCGCCAAACCGGCCAACAAGGCCGAAGCCCTCGCCGACTGGACCGACGGCCGGCTCGGCATCTACTCCCTCGCCAAGGCCAACCTGCGCAAGATCTTCCCGGACCACTGGTCCTTCATGCTGGGCGAGATCGCGCTCTACACCTTCGTCATCATCATCCTGACCGGCGTCTGGCTGACCCTCTTCTTCAAGCCGAGCATGGGCGAGGTCATCTACGACGGCTCCTACGTCCCGCTCAAGGGCATCCGGATGTCCGAGGCCTACGCCTCGACCCTCGACATCAGCTTCGAGGTCCGCGGCGGCCTGCTGATGCGCCAGATCCACCACTGGGCCGCGATCGTCTTCGTGGCCTCGATGCTGACGCACATGCTGCGGGTGTTCTTCACCGGCGCGTTCCGCAAGCCCCGCGAGATCAACTGGGTCTTCGGCGCGCTGCTGCTGTTCCTCGGCATGTTCGACGGCTTCATGGGCTACTCGCTGCCGGACGACCTGCTCTCGGGTACGGGCATCCGCTTCATGCAGGGCGCGATCCTGTCCGTCCCGATCGTCGGCACCTACCTGCAGTTCTTCATCTTCGGCGGCGAGTTCCCCGGCACCGCCATCGTGCCGCGGCTGTTCACCGTCCACATCCTGCTGATCCCGGGCATCATGGTGGGCCTGCTCGCGGCGCACCTGATCCTGGTCTTCTACCACAAGCACACCCAGTTCGCCGGGCCGGGCCGCACCAACGACAACGTGGTCGGCATGCCGCTGATGCCGGTCTACATGGGCAAGGCGGGCGGCTTCTTCTTCCTGGTCTTCGGGATCGTCTCCGTGATGTCGGCGATCGCCACCGTCAACCCGATCTGGGCGTACGGCCCGTACCGGCCCGACCAGGTGTCCACGGACGCCCAGCCGGACTGGTACATGGGCTTCTCCGAGGGCCTGGTCCGCGTGATGCCCGGCTGGGAGATCAGCGTCTGGGGCGGCCACACCCTGAACCTCGGGGTGTTCATCCCGCTGCTGGTCTTCCCGAGCGTGCTGATGGCCATCTGGTGCTGGCCGTTCCTGGAGGCCTGGGTCACCGGGGACCGCGGCGAGCACCACATCGCCGACCGTCCGCGCAACCACCCGGTCCGCACCGCCTTCGGCGCGGCCTGGATGGGCCTCTACCTGATCCTGCTGGCCGGCGGCGGCAACGATCTGCTGGCGACCCACTTCCACCTGTCGATCAACGCGATCACCTACGCGGTGCGGGCCGGGTTCTTCGCCGTACCGGTGGTCGTCTTCGTGATCGCCAAGCGCTGGTGCCTGGGCCTGCAGCGCCGCGACAAGGAGAAGGTGCTGCACGGCCGGGAGACCGGCGTCATCAACCGGCTGCAGCACGGCGAGTTCGTCGAGGTGCACGCGCCGCTGCCGCAGGGCCGGCTGTACACCCTCACCTCGCACGAGCAGCCCGAGCCGGTCGAGCTGGCACCCGAGGTGGACGAGAACGGCGTGGTCCGCAAGGCGGGGCTGTGGACCCGCACCCGGGCCAAGCTGTCCCGCGGCTTCTACGGCGAGGGCAGCCAGATCGCCAAGCCCACCGTCGAGGAGCACGAGGAGATCACCAGCGGCCACGGCCACCACTGAGCACGCTCCCGGGACGACGAGGGCCCGCTGCGCCGTCTCCGGCGCAGCGGGCCCTCGTCGTCCGGGTGCGCGGTCAGCCCCGCAGGACGGCCGGGACGACGGCGAACAGCGCCGCCGCCATGGTGACGGCGAGGCAGATCGCCGCCCAGCGGGTGCAGATCCGGCGGCATTCGGCGCGGTAGCGGGCGGCCAGGCGGCGGCAGCGGTCGACGGCGCGGTCGACGACCTCCTCGGCGTAGCGCAGGCGGTCGGCGGCGTAGGCCTGTTCGAGGCCCTCCCGCTCCGCGTCCGGCAGCCAGGGGAACTGCGCGGCGAAGGCCCGGGCGTCCCGTTCGGCCGCCGCGACCTCCGCCTCCCAGGCCAGGAAGCCCTCGATGCGGGCGATCTCCACCCGGGAGTTCACCCGGCCGACGCCGGCCGGCCCGCCCTGGCGCGGGGTCCGTGCCCGCGGCGGACGCTGTCTGCCACCCATGACCGCTCCTCAGTTCCTGTCGGGTCGTCCCGCCGGAATTCCTGCGGGCACGGACTCCCGCGGGGCATCGCTCCGCGACCACGCAACTACTACCAGCGACGAACCGCAGGTGGCAGGCGGCTCGCCACGGCCCCGGATGCCCGGAAAAACTTGCGCGCCACGCACTATTGCGCGCCGCGCACTTTTTCGGGAGGGTGGAGCCATGACGAACGGGCAGCCCGGCCTGCGGGACCGGAAGAAGGCCGCGACGCGGGAGGCACTGAGCTGGGCGGCACTGCGCCTGGCGGTGGAGCGGGGCCTGGAGAACGTCCGGGTCGAGGACATCGCGGCCGAGGCCGGGGTGTCCCCGCGCACCTACAACAACTACTTCTCCAGCAAGGCCGAGGCGATCGTCTTCCGGCACCGCGACCGGATCCTGCGGGCCGCCGAGGCCCTGCGGGCCCGCCCGGCGGAGGAACCGCTGTGGGAGGCGCTGACCCAGTCCCTGGTCGAGCCCTTCGAGGGCCCGGACGAGGCGCCCGACGCGCGCTGGGTCGCCGCCGTACGGCTGCTGCTGCGCGAACCCTCGCTCCAGGCCGAGCTGATCCGCGGCGGGGCGCGGACCCGGGCCGAACTCACCGCGGCGGTGGCCGCCCGGACCGGCACCGACGCCGACCGGGACCTCTACCCGAAGCTGGTCGCCGCGGCCACGCTCTCCGCTCTGCAGGTCTCCAACGAGCAGTACCTGAGCGCCGATCCCGCACTGCCCTTCAAGGCGGTGTTCGCCGAGGCGCTGCGGCAGCTGGCGGCCGGACTGCCCGATCCGTCGTCGTAACGAACCAACCGTCTCAGAGGGGGAATCGAGATGACCGACGATGTCGTCGTCGTGGGCGCCGGCCCGGTCGGGCTGTTCCTGGCCTGCGAACTGGCGCTGGCCGGAGTCCGGCCGGTGGTGCTGGACCGGCTGCCCGGGCGCTCCGGCGAACAGAAGGCCAACGGACTGGTCGGCCAGGTACTCCGGCTGCTCGACCACCGCGGCCTCCACCAGCCGCTCAGCGGCACCCCGGGCATGCCGCAGCCGGTGCCCCGCTTCGTGTTCGGGGCCTTCCCGCTGGAACTGCACCGGCTCGACGCGAACCCGCTGCACGCCGTGCCCGTACCGCAGCACCGGATCGAGGAGGTGCTGGAGGGCCGCGCCCGCGAACTGGGCGTCACCGTGCGCCGCGACCACGACGTCACCGGCTTCACCCAGGATCCGGCCGGGGTCACCGTCGACCTCCACGGCCCGGACGGGCCAGGGCAGTTGCGCGCCCGCTACCTGGTCGGCGCGGACGGCGGCCGCAGCACCGTCCGCAAGCTCGCCGGGATCGGCTTCCCCGGCGTCACCTCACCCGACCCGGTCTCCCGGATCGCGCACGTGCTGCCGCCCGAGGGGATCCGCGTCACCGACGGCGGCGAGTTCCTGCTGCCCGGCTGCCCGACCCTGTTCCGCCCGTACACCCACACCCGCACCGACCACGGCGTGTTCGTCATCTCCCCCTTCTCCCCGGACGACGTCATGGTCGTCACCCTGGAGTGGGGCGGCCCGCCGGTGGACGAGCGCACCCCGCTCACCCTGGACGAACTGCGCGCCAGCATCCGCCGGGTCACCGGCGCCGACCTGGCGCTCTCCCCGGCCCGCACCCCCGGCCCGTACACCCCGCGACGCACCGTCGGCCACAACACCCGGCTCGCCGAGCGCTACCGCGACGGCCGGGTGCTGCTGGTCGGCGACGCCGCGCACGTGCACGCCGCGACCGGCGGCCCCGGCCTCAACCTCGGCCTGCAGGACGCCGCCAACCTCGGCTGGAAGCTCGCCGCCGAGCTCCAGGGCTGGGCCCCGCCCGGCCTGCTGGACAGCTACCAGCGCGAACGCCGCCCGGTCGGCGAGCGGGTCTTCATGCACTCCCAGGCGCAGATCGCCCTGATGTCCCCCGGCCCCGCCGTCACCGCGCTGCGCGCCCTGGTCGGCGAACTCCTGGCCCATGACGACAACCTCGCCCGGATCGCCGCCCTGATGGCCGGCAGCGACGTCCGCTACGACACCGGCTGCCCGCACCCGCTCGCTGGCGGCTTCGCCCCGGAGCTCACCCTCGGCAACACCCGACTGGCCGAACTCACCCGCAGTGGAAGGCCGTTGCTGCTCGACCTGACCGGCGGCGCACTCGGGCTCGCCGACCGGGCGACGCCCTGGAAGGACCGCCTCGACGTGGTGACCGCCCACGCCGCCGAGGCCCCGGCCGGCGCCCTGCTGCTGCGCCCGGACGGGTACGTCGCCTGGGCCTGCGCCGCCGGGGACACCGACCCGCACGGGCTGGACCGGGCGCTGCGCGACTGGTTCGGCGAGCCGCGCGGCTGAGCACCCGCACCCGGGTGGACCGAGCGCTCCACCCCTGCCGCGGCCGCTCGGTGCGGCCGGAGCGTGGACGGCGGCCCCGGCGGTGGGGCCGATCGCCCCGTGAGCGCGGGGAACACCCCCTGAACCGGAAGGTCCGAGCGTGATGACAGTGCGTCAACTATGGTCGTCGCGGCCCGCTCCACCAGGGGTGGGCACCCACAGGACGAACGGGGAACCATGCGCATCGGAATCATCGGCACCGGCACGGTCGGGCGGACCCTGGCCGACAAGCTGGTCTCGCTCGGCCACCAGGTGACCCTGGGCTCCCGCACCAAGGACAACGAGCGGGGGCTGGCCTGGGCCGAGCAGGCCGGCCCCGACGGGAGCGCCGGGACCTTCGCCGAGGCGGCGGCCTTCGGCGAGGTGGTGCTGAACGCCACCGGCGGGACGGTCTCGCTGGCGGCGCTGCGCGCGGCCGGGGCGGAGCACCTCGCCGGGAAGCTGCTGATCGACGTCTCCAACCCGCTGGTGTTCGGCCCCGAGGGCGTCACCCTGGCCCCGGTGAACACCGACAGCGTCGGCGAGCAGATCCAGCGCGAGTTCCCCGAGGCCCGGGTGGTGAAGGCGCTCAACACGCTGAACTGCGAGCTGATGGTCGCACCGGGGAAGCTGGCCGGTGAGCACCACCTGTTCATCGCCGGGAACGACGCCGACGCCAAGGCCGAGACGGTCGCGCTGCTGGGCGAGTTCGGCTGGCCGGCCGAGTGGATCGTCGACCTCGGGGACATCACCGGCGCCCGGGCGACCGAGATGATGATGCCGTTCTGGCTCCGGATGATGGGCCACTTCGGCAGCGCCGAGTTCAACTACTCCTTCCGGCGCCCCGCGTAACGCGACCGGGCCCGCCCCTCCGTCGCCGGGAGGGGCGGGCCCTTCGTGGGCCTCCCGAGCGTGGGGGACAATGGACGGCATGTCCCGACGTCGTTCCGCGCCCCGCCCCGCCGCTCCCCGGCTGCTGCCGTCCTCCCCGTGCCCGTGCGGCCTGCCCGGCAGCTACGGCGACTGCTGCGGCCGGATGCACCGCGGCCAGGCGAAGGCCACCACGGCCGAGTCGCTGATGCGCTCCCGGTTCAGCGCCTTCGCCGCCCAGGACGAGGCCTACCTGCTGCGCACCTGGCACCCGGACACCCGGCCCGCCGAGGTGGACTTCGACCCGGCGCTGCGCTGGACCCGGCTGGAGGTGGTCTCCACCAGCGAGGGCGGCGCCTTCCACGCCGAGGGCACGGTCGCCTTCCGGGCGCACTGGACCGAGGGCGGCGAGCAGGGCGTGCTCAGCGAGCACAGCCGGTTCGTGCGGCACGAGGGCGCCTGGGTGTACCTGGACGCCCTCTCGCTCGGCTGAGGCTCCGCCGGACGGGTGCCGGCTACAGGTAGTCGTCCAGGCGGCCCAGCGAGAAGCCGGCCGCGGTGACGTCGTTGAGCACCTTGCGCAGCAGGTCCGGCATGGTGGCCTTCCAGTCGGAGAGGCCCCGGAAGTGGGTGAGGATGATGTCGCCCGGGTGCAGCTTCCGGTCGTCGTAGCGCCACTCCATGTGGTCCGGGAAGGCCTCCTCGTTCCACAGCGGCACCGCCTGGACGCCGCAGGAGGCGGCCGCCCGCAGGGTGTCGTCGTTGTACTCGCCGTACGGGGGCCGGAAGAGCCGGGGGCGGACCCCGATCTGCTGTTCCAGCTGGTCCTGCTGGTTGCAGATCTCCTGGCGCTGGGTCTCGTAGTCGAGGACCTTGAGGTTGCGGTGGTTGATGGTGTGGTTGTTGATCTCCACGCCCTGCTTGTGCAGGTCCCGGAAGTAGCCGTAGTTGTCGCGGACGAGGTAGTCGGAGAGGAAGGCGCTGAACGGGATGCCCAGTTCCTCGGCCATCCGGGAGAACTCCGGGTCCTTCTCGAAGCCGTCGTCGATGGTCAGGAAGACCACCTTGTCCTCGGTCGGCACCCGGAACACCACGGGCGGGCGGCCGTCCTTCAGCTTGACGCCCTGGACCGGGGTGAGCGCGACCCTGGCCGCCGGGCGGGGCGGGGCCTTCAGCGGCGGGTGGTCCAGGCCCCAGCGCTGGGCGGTCTCCAGGGCGGCACGGGCCACGCTCTCCTGGCGGGCCGCGGCCTCGCCGCTGGTCTCCTCCTCCCGCCGGGCC
>NZ_MECK01000119.1 GCF_014596465.1 Streptomyces sp. CBMA123
TGCGGCGGCCCCGGCGGCCGGGGCCGCCGGGGCGGGCTTGGGCTGGGCGGCGGGACCGGCGCAGCCGGTGACCACGGCGGTGAGGCAGACGGTGGCCAGCAGCCCGGTGCGTAGGCCGCTCCGCTTCTGGCCTCTCCTCAGATCCCCATTATTGCGACAAACCGATGGTCCGTTCATAGCTGCTACTGCTCCCCCACCGGGCGCCCCCGCCAACCCCCCGTCACCCGCCCGGGGCAACGGCACGCCGCCCGCCTTGCCGTTCCTTTGCCGAATCCTCCGCAACCGGTACGAAAACCCTTTGCGGCCACGGCGCCCGGAAATGGATCATGCGCGCATGACCGACCCCTGGACCATCACCACGGCCGACGTGACCGCCCCCGAGGCCACCGAGCTGCTGCGCGAGTACTACTACGACGTGGCCAACCGCTACTACCGCCTCCACCTGGGCCGGGAGGGCACCCCGGAGGAACTGGAGTCCGGCCTCGCCGACTCCCCCAGCGACGACCTGGCCGCCCCCACCGGCCTCTTCCTGCTCGGCCGCCACGAGGGTGCCGCCCAGTCCTGCGCCGGCCTGCGGCGCCACGACGCCACCACCGTCGAGCTCACCCGGGTCTACGTCCGCCCGGGCGTGCGCGGCACCGGCGGCGGCGTCCGACTGCTCGCCGCCGTCGACGAGGCCGCCCGCACCCTGGGCGCCGAGCGGATCGTCCTCGACACCCGTCTCGACCTGGTCGAGGCCCGCGCCCTCTACCTGCGCAACGGCTACCGGGAGATCCCGGCGTACGGCGACACCGGGCCCTACTCCGAGGTCTGGTACGGCAAGGACCTCACCGAGGCTTCCGAGCAAGGGAGTTGAGCGGAATCCTACGGTCCCGTACTACCCCAGGGCCGCGGCCAGGTCGGCAGCCGAGGGCGGGTTGGCGCCGGGCCGGGAGACGGTGAGGGCGGCGGCGGTGACGGCCCGGACCAGGCAGTCGGCGAGGTCGGCCCCGGAGGTACGGGCGTGCAGGAAGGCGGCCATGAAGGAGTCGCCGGCGCCGACGGTGTCCGCGACCGCCACCGGGACGGCCGCCGCCCGCTCGCGGCGCCCCTCGGCGGTGAGCGCGAAGGCGCCCTCCGCACCGAGGGTGACGGCGACCACCGCGGGACCGAGGGCCAGCCAGCGCTCGGCGACCGCCTCGGCGGGCTCGCCCGGGTAGAGCCAGTCGAGGTCCTCGTCGCTCGCCTTGACCAGATCACTCAGCGCCACGCAGCGCTCCACCCGGCGGACGGCGGCCGCCCGTTCGCCCATCAGCGCGGGGCGCACGTTCGGGTCGTAGCTGACCTGGGCCCGGTCGCGCCAGCGCTCCACCAGGGCGAGCACCGCGGCGGCACCCGGTTCGGTGACCGCGGCGATCGAGCCGAGGTGGATCGCGGCGGGGGCGGCGGGGAGTTCGGTCGGCGGCAGCGTCCAGCCGATGTCGAAGGTGTACTCGGCCCGCCCCTGCCCGTCCAGCCGCACCACCGCCGAGGGCGTCCGCGCCACCTCCGCGGCCCGGACCACCACGCCGGCCGACTCCAGGTGCGCCCGGATCAGCCGCCCGTTGGCGTCCGGCCCCAGCTCGGTGAGCAGCACCGCCGGGTGGCCCAGCCGGGCCAGCCCGTACGCCAGGTTGGCCGGGCTGCCGCCGGGGTGGACCTGATCGGGGGCGCCGTCCGTGCGGACGATGTCCGCGACGCACTCGCCGATCACCAGGAGGTGCGAAGCGGGGCTGGTCACTCGGCGGCTCCTGGCATCCTGCGGGCGGGAGTTCGAAGGCGGACCCCAGCCTACGGGGTGCGCCCGGGAGCCGTCAGGACACATGAGTACGGCCGCCGGACCTGGCCAGGTTCTCCGACGGCCGTGACCTCGTCCGTCAGGGGACGAAGCACTACGAACACTAGGCCCGTCCCGGGGGCGCCGCCAGCACCATGGGCCGTCCGGGGGACGTCGCCGTGTCGCCCCCGGGTCGTCCCCGGTTCGGGTTCTTCCCCGGCTGCCGGAGCTGACGGTCCACTAGCATCCGTGCCCGGTGCCTCGCGCACGCACCGCCCGTCGTCCTGCCCGGCTCCCGGTCTCCGGCTCCCGAAGTGGTGATCACCCTGCTCAGGCCCCGTACCGCCCTCGCCCCGGCGCTCCTGCTCAGCGCGGCGCTGCTGTCCGCCAGTGCCCCGCCGGCCACCGCCGTGGACGGGCTGGGGGATCCGGTCTTCCACTCGCTCGGCAACACCGGGTACCACGCCCTGGCCTACGACCTGTCCTTCGACTACCGGGCCGACACCCGGACCGTGGACGCCACCGCGGTGATCACCACCCGGCTCGACCGGACCCTCGCCCACCTGTCGCTGGACGCGCTCGGGCTGAACCTGCGCGCCGTCCGGGTCGACGGGCGTCCGGCCCGGTTCGCCACCCACGACGAGAAGCTGACCGTCACCCCGGCGCACCCGCTGCGCCGCGGCGCCACCGCCCAGCTGACCGTCGAGTACTCCGCCGACCCGCGCGCCGCCCTGCCGCACACCGGCTGGGTGCCGACCCCGGACGGCTTCGCGGTGGCCGGCCAGCCCGCCAGTGCGCACACCGTCTTCCCCTGCGACGACCACCCCGGTGACAAGGCCCGCTTCACCATCGCGGTCACCGCGCCGGACGCGCTGCGGGGCGTCGCCAACGGGGAGCTGACCCGGACCGAGCCGCTCGGCGACGGCCGCACCACCCGGCGGTACGTCTCCCGCGAGCCGATGGCCACCGAACTCGTCCAGGTGTCCGTCGGCGACTACACCGTCCGCGAGCGCCCCGGCCCGCACGGGCTGCCGCTGCGCGACGTCGTCCCGACCGCGCGGCTCGCCGACCTCACCCCGGCCCTCGACCTCACCGCCGACCAACTGGCCTGGGCCGAAAAGCACTTGGGGCCTTTCCCGTTCGAGTCCTACGGCATCCTGCCGGCCGACACCGACGATCCGGCGGCCTTCGGCTTCACCGGGCTGGAGACCCAGACCCTCACCCTCTACAAGCCGGACTTCCTGCGCCGGCCCGAGCCGGCCATCGGCTCGCACATGATGCACGAGCTGGTGCACTCCTGGTTCGGCGACAGCGTCACCCCCGCCACCTGGGCCGACCTGTGGCTCAACGAGGGCCACGCCGACTTCTACGGCCTCACCTACCGCTACGAGCGCGGCTGGCCCGACGCCTGGGGCGACACCACCCTGGTCGCCCGGATGCGCCGGCTCTACGGCCTCGGCGACCAGTGGCGGCACGACTCCGGCCCGGTCGCCGCCCCCACCGCCGCCACCCTCTTCGACGACCAGCGCTACACCGGCGGCGCCCTGGTGCTGTACGCCCTGCGGGAGGAGGTCGGCCAGGAGACCTTCGACCGGATCGAGCGCACCTTCCTGCGCGAGCACCGGTACGGCAACGCCGGCACCCGGGACTACGTGCGCACCGCCTCCGAGGTGTCGGGCCGGGACCTGAGCGGCTTCCTGGACGACTGGCTGTACGGGCAGCGCACCCCGCCGATGCCGGGGCACCCGGATTGGACGGTGACACCGGCGACCGCCACGCCGCCCGCCGCACCGGCCGCCGGCGCCCGGACCGCCGGTTCCGGCGTACCCGGAGCGCCCGGAGTGCGGGAGGGCTCGGGGACGATCTGACGCGCTTCGCGGGCTCTGATCGGCTTTCGGACGCTCTGCCGCCATTCGCCCGCCGGATCGCGCCGCATTGCGCGTCCGGGCGCCCCCGTGCGCCCCTGGCCGCCCGGGGTCGGGCGGGCCATGGTGGTGCTCACGGCCCGCGTGCCGCCCGGCCTAGCCCCGGCCGGCCCGCGGGCCGTCCAGCTTCTCCCGCCGCAGTGCACGGCCTGCGAGAACATCCGCGCGGAGCTCGTCGGCCGCCGGTACGTCGATCCCAGGAGCGCCGCGACGGTCGAGCTGACGGCCTGCGCGCGGGAGCCCTCGGAGCGGACGCCGCGGCAGGTCCAGCAGGTGCTGGACTCGTTCCGCACGGCGGGCCGCTGAGCCGGTACGTCGTCGCGGTGGCGCCCGTAACCCTTCCGGCGCACGGTCGTTGGACCGGCCATGAAGAAGCGCAGCATGCTCGCCGTCGCCTCGCTCGCCGTCGGCGTGGTGGCCTCCCTGGCCGCTCCCAGTGCCCACGCCAGTGCGATCGGCGGTCAGGAGGGGCTACCCGGTCCGCTGACCGGCGCGCCGGGCGCGGTGCCCGGGCAGGTCGGGGACGCGGGCGGCGTGGTCGGGCAGGCCACCGGGTACGTGACCGGCTCGGCGGACGGCCTGGTGCCGGTCACGCCCGCGTAGCCCCGCGCTTGCCAGGACGCGCTTGCCAGAGCGCGCTTTCCAGCACCTCGCGTTCGGAGCGGGCCCGGGAAGGGGATGGGTGCGGCCGTCGTTCGGCTCCCCCGCCCGGGCCCGGGCTGGTCAGCCGCGGACGAGGAACCAGCCGCCGAGGCCACTGCAGCCGGTGTTGTTGTAGGCACCGAGGTGGAAGCCGGCCGGAACGGGCTGGTACGGGCAGACCACCAGTCCGGGTCGGGCCACCACCTGGAACCAGGAGCCGATACCACCGCAGCCGGGCACCTGGTGGCCGGTGTTGACGTAGCCGGGCGGGATCGGCGAGCCCGCGCAGGTCCAGATGCCGTCCCTGGCGAGCTGCATGAACCAGGCGTCGATGTTGGCGCAGCCCGCACCGTTGCCGAGGTGCTGGGTGAGCACGTACCCGGGCGGGATGGGCGAGGTGCCGCAGGTCCACAGGCCGTCCACGGGCAGCCGCATGTACCAGGAGTCGTAGCCGTCGCAGCCGGTGGGGGTGTGGCCGGAGAGCACGTACCCGGCCGGGATCGGCGAGGTGGCGCAGGTCCAGATGCCGTCGCGCGCGGGCTGCTGGTACCACATGCCGGCGCCGTTGCAGCCGTTGTTGGTGTGGTTGGTCAGGACGTAGCCCGGGGTCACGGGTGCGCCCCGGCAGATCCAGCCGGGCCCGGCTGCGGCAGGTGCGGCGGCGGCGGTTCCGGCGGCGGTTCCGGTGAGGACGGCGGCCAGCAGGGCCACCACTCCCACCGCGGCGGCGAGTCGGCCCCGGAGGGCGGCGAACGACGAACGGTCCAGCAGTCGGTGACGCAGTCTGTTCACTTCACACCAGTCCAATCGACAGGTCTGTCCGGCCCCGCACGAACGGCCGTGCGGGCACCGGGCGTTGGAGCCGGTGTGACCCTAGCAAGAATTGGAACGATCCAATGTGGCTAGCATGACCACATCAAAAGTTGGCCGGAAACACCCGCCTGACACCGCCCGACGCCGCCGGGGCCCGTCAGCCCCGGCGGTCGGCGCGGTGGGACCGGTCAGGACAGTGGGGCGCCGAGGTCCTGGGTCCACAGGGTGCCCGCCGGACTGGAAGCGACGCCGACGCCGATGTCCTTGAAGCCGCAGTCGAGCATGTTGGACTGGTGGATGCCGCCGTCCATCCAGTGGGCGAGGACGCTCGCCGCCGTGGTCGGGCCCCGGTCGAGGTTCTCGCCCCACTGGGACCAGCGGTAGCCGGCCGCGGTGATCCGGGCGTCGGCGCGGACGCCGTCGGGGTTGACGTGGTCGAAGAAGCCGCGGGCGGCCATGTCGTCGGCGTGCTTCTGGGCCGAGCCGTGCAGCCGGGGGTCGATCCGCAATGGGGCGCAACCCACCTTGGCGCGTTCGGCGTTGACCAGGTCCACCAGCTGCCGTTCCGGGTTCGGCTGCGGGGCGGCGGGGGTCGGCCGGGCCACGGTCGGCGAGGGCGTCGGCGTCGCGGTCGGGGTGTCGGTGGGGGTCGGCGTCGGGGTGGGTGTGGCGATGGCCGACGGGGTCCCGAGGAGGGCCGCCGGGGTGTCCAGTGCGGCGGCCGGGGCGGTGGGCTCGGGGGCCGTCGCGCTCGGCGGCTCGCTGGGGTGCGTCCAGACC
>NZ_MECK01000120.1 GCF_014596465.1 Streptomyces sp. CBMA123
CCGCCACCGGCGCCGGGCGCCCGTGCAACGCGGCGGCGAAGCGCCAGTCGCCGGCGCCCATCGCCGCGGCCGCCACCGCCGCCTGGTCGGTGCCGCCCGAGCGCCCCTGGTGCCGGTCCACCTCCTGCAGGGCCAGTACGTCGGCGTCCAGTGCGGCCACCGCCTGCGCCAACGGGTCTCCGGCGTCGGCCGGGTAGGGCAGTGGCGCGCCGTCCGGGGCGAGCGGCTGACCGTGCAACAGGTTGAAGGTGGCGATGCGCAACTGGCTCACACCGCACGACGGTACCGGAGGGGGCTCGGCTTGAGGCCGTGGGGCATACCGGGTATACATACTGAGTATGTCCATCCGCCACGGTCTGCTCGCCCTGCTCGACCAGGGCCCCCGCTACGGCTACCAGCTGCGCACCGAGTTCGAGGCGCGCACCGGCGCCACCTGGCCGCTCAACGTCGGGCAGGTCTACACCACGCTGTCCCGACTCGAACGCGACGGCCTCGTCGAAGCCGCCGGCGAGGACGAGGAGGGCCACCAGTTCTACGCCGTCACCGACGCCGGCCGCACCGAACTGCGGGCCTGGTTCGACACCCCGGTGCCCCGGACCAGCCCCCCGCGCGACGAACTGGCGATCAAGCTCGCCATGGCCGTCACCGTCCCCGGGGTGGACGTCTCCGCCGTCGTCCAGGGCCAGCGCCGGCACAGCATCAAGGCGCTCCAGGACTACACCCGGCTCAAGGGCCGCGCCCTGGCGGGCGAGACCAGACCCGGCACCGTGCCCTCGGAGAGCAACGAACTCGCCTGGCTGCTCGTCCTCGACCAGCTGATCTTCCAGACCGAGGCCGAGATCCGCTGGCTCGACCACTGTGAGACCCGGCTCGCCCAGCAGGCCGAACTCCAGCAGGCCCGCGCCGCCGAGGCCGCCCGCGACGGCGCCGCGAAACCCAAGCGGCTCGGCCGCCGCAGCAACGCCTAGAGCCGCCGCGGCCGCGCCAGGCCACCCGGAACCACCACTCGCGGCAGCCGTGCCCGGCCACCCGGAACCACCACTCGCGGCAGCCGTCCCCGGCCACCCGAAACCACCCGCCGCCGCGGCCGCGCCCCGCCACCCGAACCACCGGCGGGCGCCGCGGCGCCGAACCCGTACCCAGCACAAGGGGGGAACCGTGTCCCACACCCAACTGTCCCGGCCGACACCGGTGCTGCACCTGGAGAACGTCACCCGCGTCCACGGCCAAGGCGCCGCCGAGGTCCAGGCCCTGCGCGGCGTCGACCTCAAGGTCCACCCCGGCGAGTTCGTCGCCGTCATGGGCCCCTCCGGCTCCGGCAAGTCGACCCTGCTCACCCTCGCCGGCGGCCTGGACAGCCCGAGCACCGGCCAGGTCCTGGTCGAGGGCGTCGCCCTCGGCGGACTCACCCGCAAGAAGCTCGCCCAGGTCCGCCGCCGCTCCGTCGGCTACGTCTTCCAGGACTACAACCTGATACCGGCCCTCACCGCCGCCGAGAACATCTCGCTGCCGCGCGAACTCGACGGCCTGTCCGCCCGCGCCGCCCGCCGCGAGGCCCTCGCCGCCCTGGAGGAACTCGGCATCCCCGAACTCGCCGACCGCTTCCCCGACGACATGTCCGGCGGCCAGCAGCAGCGCGTCGCCATCGCCCGGGCCCTGATCGGCGACCGCCGCCTCGTCCTCGCCGACGAACCCACCGGCGCCCTCGACTCCACCACCGGCGAGGCCGTCCTCGCCGTCCTGCGCGCCCGCTGCGACGCCGGCGCCGCCGCCATGATGGTCACCCACGAAGCCCGGCACGCCGCCTGGGCCGACCGCGTCGTCTTCCTGCGCGACGGCCGGATGGTCGACGAGTCCGTCAGCCAGGACGCCGCCAGCCTGCTCGTCAGCGCCGCCGCGAACAGCAAGCAGGTGGACGAGTGAAGCTCAGCGCCTGGCGGCTCGCCCTGCGCATCGCCCGCCGCGACGCCCTGCGCGCCAAGGGCCGCAGCGCCCTGGTCATCGCGATGGTCGCGCTGCCCGTCCTCGGCGTCACCGGCGCCGACGTGTTCTACCGCAGCTCCACCCTCGAACCCGCCGAACGGGTCGTGCGGATCATGGGCCAGTCCGACGCCGAACTCAACCTGAGCGAACGCGGCGCCGCCGTCAAGCAGGCCCCCAACCCCGACGAAGGCGCCATCACCGACAACCCCAAGTACGAGGCCAAGGACGGCGCCGCCCCCGTCTACACCCCCGCCCAACAGCGCTCCCTGAACACCGAACCCGGCGAGCTGGCACGGCAGTTGCTCCCACCCGGCAGCACCCTGGTGCCCGACCAGGCCGGCCCCAGCACGGCGGCGAGCAGCGCCGAGGGCCTGCTCACCACCCAGACCAGCGAAGCCGACCTGACCGACCCGGTCTGGAACGGCCGGGTCAACGTGGTCCAGGGCCGCGCCCCCGCCAACGACCACGAGGCCGCCGTCACCCGCGAGTTCCTCAACCGCTCCGGCCTCAAGCTCGGCGACCGCACCACCGTGCGCGGACTGGAGTCCACCCCCTTCACCCTCACCGCCGCCGTCGAGTTCCCCGGCGACCTCAAGGCCACCGAACTCATCGCCCGGCCCGGCGCCCTGATCGGACCGCTGGCCGGCGCCCCCGGCACGGACCAGGGCCAGAACCCCGGCCAGGCTCCCGGCCCCGGCCACGCCAAGGGCTCCGACACCGCCACCCGCTGGCTGGTCAGACTCCCCGCCGGCGCCACCCTCGACTGGGCCAAGGTCACCGAACTCAACGGCTACGGCTTCACCGTCGCCTCCCGCACCGTCCTGCTCGACCCGCCCGCCCGCGCCGACGTCCCCTACTACGTCCAGATGGACCAGCACAGCGGCGGCGCCACCGCCTTCCTCGACCGCACCTCCGTCGTCATCCTCGGCACGGTCGCCGGCATGGCCCTGCTGGAGATCGTGCTCCTCGCGGGCCCCGCCTTCGCCGTCGGGGCCCGGCGCTCCCGGCGGCAGCTCGGCCTGCTCGCCGCGGCCGGCGGTGACCGCGCCAACGTCCGCGCGGTCGTCCTCGGCGGCGGCGTCGTCCTCGGCGTCACCGGCGCCGCCATCGGCCTGGGCCTCGGTGTCGCCCTGGTCGCCCTGCTGCGCACCCAGGCCGAGGACTACGCCGGCCAGCGCTTCGGCCACTTCAACCTGCAGCCGCTCGACCTGCTCGGCGTGCTCCTGGTCGGCCTGGTCACCGGACTGCTCGCCGCCGTCGTACCCGCCGTCCAGGCCTCCCGCCAGGACGTCGTCGCCGCGCTCACCGGCCGCGACTCGCTCAAGCCCCCGAGCCGCCGACTCGCCCTGCTCGGCCTGCTGATGCTCGCCGGCGGCACGGCCCTCGCCCTGCTCGGCGCCACCAGCGGCTTCGCCAGCCGCAGCCTCGCCGTCCTCGGCGGCTCCGCCATCGCCGAGCTCGGCATGGTCGCCCTCACCCCGTACCTGGTCGGCCTGTTCGGCAAGCTCGGCCGCTGGCTCTCGCTCGGCCCCCGGCTCGCCCTGCGCGACTCCGTCCGCCACCGCGGCCGCACCGCGCCCGCCGTCGCCGCCGTGATGGCCGCCGTCGCCGGCTCCGTCGCGGTCAGCATCTACCTCGCCAGCTACGACGACCAGCAGCGCCGCGAATACGTCGCCGCCGGCCCCGCCGGCGCCATCATGCTCGGCGGCTGGATCGGCGACAACGACGCCAAGCTGCTGCCCCAGCTGCGCGACACCGTGGAACGCGCCATCCCCGACGCCGGCCCGCGCGCCGACGTCGCCCGGGTCACCTACAAGGGCGACTGCTCGGGGGGCCGGTCCTGCGGCTACGTCCGGGTCGAACTGCCCGCGGAACTGCGCTGCCCCGCCTACGAGGGCGACACCGTGCGCACCAACGAGGAGATCAACCGGATCCTCTCCGCCGACCCGCGCTGCCAGGTCCGCGAACACGGCGGCAACCACTTCAGCACCCTGACGGCCGGCGACGCCACCCTCCTGCGCAACCTCTACGGCGTCACCGACCCGGCCGCCGACCAGGCCCTCGCGGCCGGCAAGGCCGTCGTCTTCGACCCGCGTTACGTCAAGGACGGCAAGCTCGTCATCGAGACCAGCGAGCCGGTCGACTACAACGCCAGCGGCGGCACGACCATGACCAAGCCCGTGCGCACCGAGCACACCGTCGACGCCGTCCTCGCCCACCCCACGGTCCCGGCCCCCGGCCAGGCCGTGCTCAGCCCCGACGCCGCCACCCGGCTCGGCCTCGGCACCACCCCGGCCGGCTCGGTCTGGCTGCCCGCCAACGCGCCCACCGACGCCGCCGAGCAGAAGGCCAACGGCGCACTGGCCAAGGTCAGCGAGCGCAGCCAGTTCTCGGTGGAGCGCGGCTACCAGTCCCGGGCCGGACTGATCGGCCTCGGCCTGTCCGGCTTCGCCGCCCTGGTCGCCCTCGGCGCCGCCGGCATCGCCACCGGACTGGCCGCCGCCGACTCCCAGCGCGACCTGACCACCCTCGCCGCGGTCGGCGCCGAACCGCGCATCCGGCGCTCGCTGTCCGGCTTCCAGTGCGGGGTGATCGCCGCCATGGGGGCCCTGCTCGGCACCGTCTGCGGCGTCCTGCCGGCCGTGGCCCTGCGCAAGGTCCAGGGCCTGGCGGGCACCGTCCCCGGGATGAGCCCCCAGGAGATCGCCGACAGGTCGTCGGTGGTCTTCCCCTGGCCCACCGTCGCCGCCACCGTCGTGGTGCTGCCACTGCTCGCCGCCGGCCTGGCCGCGGTCCTCACCCGCTCGCGGATCTCGCTGCTGCGCCGCACCGGCTGAGGCCCGTAGCGCTCTCCCGTCACCCCCGTGCGCCCTTCCCGGCGGCGGGGGTGACGGAGGTTACAGCCCCGACCGCGTCCGGCAACCGGAGGGCCGGGGCGGGCACCCGCACGGGCGAACTACAGTCGTCGGTATGACGAGAACCCCGGACAGCGCCGTCCGCTCCTACATCGACCAGCACCAGGCCGCGTTCCTCGCCGACCTCTCCGAGTGGCTCGCCATCCCCTCGGTCTCCGCCGATCCGGAGCGCGCCGGCGACGTGCGGCGCTCCGCCGACTGGCTGGCCGCCAAGCTGCGCGACACCGGTTTCCCGGTGGCCGAGGTGTGGGAGACCGACGGGCTGCCGGCGGTGTTCGCCGAGTGGCCGTCCGGGGACGAGTCCGCGCCGACCGTCCTGGTCTACGGGCACCACGACGTGCAGCCCGCCGCCAAGGAGGACGGCTGGGACACCGAGCCGTTCACCCCGACCGTGGTCGGCGACCGGCTGTACGCGCGCGGCGCCGCCGACGACAAGGGCCAGGTGTTCTTCCACACCCTGGGCGTGCGCGCCCACCTGGCCGCCACCGGCCGCACCGCGCCGGCCGTCAACCTCAAGCTGCTGGTCGAGGGCGAGGAGGAGTCCGGCTCGCCGCACTTCGCCGACCTGGTCCGGCGCGAGGCCGGCCGGCTGGCCGCCGACGTGGTGGTCATCTCCGACACCGGCATGTGGTCCGAGACCACGCCGACCGTGTGCACCGGCATGCGCGGCCTCGCCGACGCCCAGCTCGACCTGTACGGGCCGGACACCGACATCCACTCCGGCTCCTTCGGCGGCGCCGTCCCCAACCCGGCCCAGGTCGCGGCCGAGCTGGCCGCCGCCCTGCACGACGCCGACCGCCGGGTCGCGATCCCGGGCTTCTACGACGGGGTCGTGGAGCTGACCGAGCGCGAGCGCGAGCTGTTCGCCGAGCTGCCCTTCGACGAGGCGCAGTGGCTGCGCGTCGCCAAGTCGTACGGCACCCGCGGTGAGGCCGGGTACTCCACCCTGGAGCGGGTCTGGGCCCGTCCGACCGCCGAGGTCAACGGCATCTGGGGCGGCTACACCGGCCCCGGCGGCAAGACCATCGTGCCGTCCTCGGCCCACCTCAAGCTGTCCTTCCGGCTGGTCGCCGGACAGGAGGTGGAGAAGGTCCGCGAGGCGGTCCGGGCCTGGGTCGCCGAGCAGGTCCCCGAGGGCATCCGGCACGAGCTGGTCTTCCCCGGCGCGACCCGGCCCTGTCTGACCCCGCTGGACCACCCGGCGCTGCAGTCCACCGTCCGCGCGATGGGCCGCGCCTTCGGGCAGAAGATCCTCTTCACCCGCGAGGGCGGCTCGGGTCCCGCGGCCGACCTCCAGGACGTGCTGGGCGCGCCGGTGCTGTTCCTCGGCATCTCGGTGCCCTCGGACGGCTGGCACTCGGTCAACGAGAAGGTCGAACTGGACCTGCTGGCCAAGGGCGTCGAGACCGCCGCCTACCTGTGGGGCGACCTGGCCGAGAACTTCAGGCCCGGCGCGTGAGCGAGCTCTCGCGCTCGCTTTCGCACCATGGCAGTCAGATCACTCATCCGGATGATTCACCACGTGGGGATGGAACGAAGTGAGCACCGTGCCTGAGACCGAGCGTCCGCGGGCCCTGGCCCTGGCCAGGGCCGGGGTGGACCGGGCGGCCGAGCACCGGGTCGACGAGCCCTGGCTGGCGGCCGCCTGGAGCCACCCCGCCACCCGGGTGCTGCCGATCGCCGGGGGCGAGGCCTTCGTCGTCGACACCGCCGAGGGCACCGAACTCGTCCTCCTGCCCTCCTTCGAGGCGCCGCAGACCGGGGACCGCTACTTCCTCGGCACCGACGCGGAGGGCGTCTCCTACTTCGCTCTGGCCGGCGAGAGCCTGCCCGGCCGGCTGGACGGCGACGCCCGCCCGGCCGGACTGCGCGAGGTCGGCACGATGCTGTCCGACCGCGACGCCGGCCTGCTGGTGCACGCCGTCGCCCTGGAGCACTGGCACCGGCTGCACAGCTTCTGCTCGCGCTGCGGCCACCCGACCGAGAAGGCCGGCGCCGGGCACGTGCGGCGCTGCACCTCCTGCGCGGCCGAGCACTACCCGCGCACCGACCCGGCGGTGATCATGGTGATCACCGACGAGCAGGACCGCTGCCTGCTCGGCCGCCAGGCGCTCTGGCCGGAGGGCCGCTGGTCCACGCTGGCCGGTTTCGTCGAGCCGGGGGAGTCGATCGAGCAGGCGGTGGCGCGCGAGGTGCACGAGGAGGCGGGGGTGCGGGTCGGCGAGGTCCACTACGTCGCCAGCCAGCCCTGGCCGTTCCCGTCCAGCCTGATGCTCGGCTTCACCGGCAAGGCCCTGCCCGGCGGCACCGACATCACCGTGGACGGCGAGGAGCTGGCCGAGGCGCGCTGGTTCTCCCGCGAGGAGCTGCGGGCCGGAATGGAGGCCGGTGAGATCCTGCCGCCCTCCGGCATCTCGATCGCCCGCCACCTGGTCGAACTCTGGTACGGCGAGCCGCTGCCGTCGGCGGCGCGCTGGTAATCCTGTACGAATTCCCGGTACTGCCGTGCACTGCTGTGCACTTCTGTGCCTGAGGGGGCGTGCGGCTTATGCCGCGCGCCCCCGATTTCCTTTCCAAGCCCTTCCCGAATCCCTCACGACCAGCTGTTCGTGGCCGGACGGGCCAGTTCTGCTACCGCAGAACACTTCCGGGCCCCCACCGTCAACCCGCGCGGACGACATTGCCGGAAACGGCTGAAACCGCGTCACCGCGCTCGCTACATTCACTCGGGTGACAATCCCCCGGGGCACCGCCCAATCCCCCAAATACCAGCGCCTCGCCGCGGACCTGCGCCGCCGGATCGCCGAGGGCGAGTTCACCACCGACGCCGCCCTCCCGGTCGAGAGCGAACTGGAACGCCAGTACGGCGTCGCCCGCAACACCGTCCGGCTGGCCGTCGACGTCCTGGTCAACGAGGGCCGACTCGTCCGCCTCCAGGGCAAGGGCACCTACCTGCGCGAACACCCCGTGCTCGACCACCGCGCCTACGGACCCACCCTGCCCCCCGCGCCGCGCGACTGCCTCGCCGCGCCCTCCACCGTCTACCTCGGCGAAGCCGCCGAAGCCGGGCGCGAACTCAGCACCGACTTCGAGATGATGATCGTCCGGGCCCGCGTCGACATCGCCGAACGCCTCGGCCTGCGCCCCGGCGAGGCCATCGTGGTCCGCCGCCAGCTGCGCCTGCTCGACCGTGAGCCGTACTCCATCGAGGAGAGCCACTACCGGGCCGGACTCGCCGCCGGCACCCCGCTGATGGAACCCGACCCCGTCGACGGCGGGGACGAAGCCGTCCTCGCCACCCTCGGCCGCACCGAGATCGGCGCCGTCGACCACCTCGTCGCCCGGATGCCCGGCCCCGAGGAGGCCCAGTGGTTCCAGGGCGGCCCCGGCGTCCCGCTCATGGTCCAGACCCGCGTCACCTACGACCGGCGCGGCCCCGTCCGGGTCATCGAGACCCGCTACTCCGCCGACCGCAGCCGGCTCGTCTACGGCATCGGCGACCTCGGCGCGCGCACCACCCTGCCCGCCCCCGCCACCCCGGTCGACCCGGCCCGGGCCGACGCGCCGTGACGCGCGCCGACCCGTGGTCGCGGTCCACCGCCCGCCACCGCCGTCTCAGGCGGCCAGGGCCTTCTTGACCTGGATCAGGCTCGGGTTGGTCATCACGACCCGCTCGCCGCCGCCCACCGGCTGGACCAGCACCGTCGGCACCGTCTGGTTGCCGTTGTTCACCGACTCGACGAACGCCGCCGACGCCGGGTCCTCCTCGATGTTGATCTCGGTGTAGCCGATGCCTTCACGGTCCAGCTGGCTCTTGAGCCGGTTGCAGTAACCACACCAGGTCGTGCTGTACATCGTCACGGTGCCGGACATCGAGGGGGCTCCTTCGAAGAGGGGTTCGTACGGTCTCACACCCGCAACGTCCACCGGGCGGCAGGCATTCCGACCGGAACCCGAAGGGGCGCGGACCGGGCGTGGACCGGGCGCGGACCTGCACTCGGACCTGCACTCGGACCTGCACGCGGTCCCGCACGCGGACCGGCTCCGCAGGGGTGGATCCCCACGAGAGCGGAGCGATCATCCTGCGATCACACCGGGCCTGTGGACAACCCCGCCCGGGTTGTCCCGGCGGGCTGAGAGGATGGAACGCATGCAGGATGACCTCTTGAGCGGCAGCCCCTACGACGGCCCCCACGGCTCCCCGTGGGCCGACCCCGGCGTCGCCACGGGCCCCGACGCCGTGCTCGCCGGGCTCGATCCCGAACAGCGCGCCGTCGCCACCGCCCTGCACGGCCCCGTCTGCGTCCTGGCCGGCGCCGGCACCGGCAAGACCCGCGCCATCACCCACCGCATCGCCTACGGCGTGCGCAGCGGCGTCTACCAGCCCCAGCAGGTCCTCGCCGTCACCTTCACCGCCCGCGCCGCCGGCGAGATGCGCGGCCGACTGCGCCAGCTCGGCGCCGACGGCGTCCAGGCCCGCACCTTCCACGCCGCCGCCCTGCGCCAGCTCCAGTACTTCTGGCCCCGCGCCATCGGCGGCCCGGTGCCCCAGCTCCTCGAACGCAAGGTCCAGCTCGTCGCCGAGGCCGCCGGCCGCTGCGGACTGCGCGTCCAGCGCACCGAACTGCGCGACCTCACCGCCGAGATCGAATGGGCCAAGGTCACCCAGACCGCCCCCGAGGACTACCCCGCCGCCGTCGCCAAGTCCGGCCGCGACGCCCCCCGCGACCCCGCCGAGACCGCCCAGGTCTACCGGGTCTACGAGGAGACCAAGAGCCGCCGCGGCAACATCGACTTCGAGGACGTCCTGCTGCTCACCGCGGCCATCCTGGAGGACCGCCCCGACATCGCCGACCAGGTCCGCAGCCAGTACCGGCACTTCACCGTCGACGAGTACCAGGACGTCTCCCCGCTCCAGCAGCGCCTGCTCGACCGGTGGACCGGCCCCGACGGCGGCGCCAGCCTCTGCGTCGTCGGCGACGCCAGCCAGACCATCTACTCCTTCACCGGCGCCACCCCCGACTACCTGCTCAACTTCCGCAGCCGCCACCCCCAGGCCACCGTCGTCAAGCTCGTCCGCGACTACCGCTCCACCCCCCAGGTCGTCCACCTCGCCAACGGGCTGCTCTCCCAGGCCCGCGGCGAGGCCGCCCGCCACCGCCTGGAACTCGTCTCCCAGCGCGAGGCCGGCCCCGAACCGGTCTACACCGAGTACGAGGACGAACCCACCGAGGCCGAGACCACCGCCCGCCGGATCAAGGACCTCCTCGCCGCCGGCGTGCGCGCCAGCGAGATCGCCGTCCTGTTCCGCACCAACGGCCAGTCCGAGGTCTACGAACAGGCCCTCGCCGACCTCGGCGTCCCCTACCAGCTCAAGGGCGCCGAACGGTTCTTCGAGCGTCCCGAGGTCCGCGACGCCGGCGTCCTGCTGCGCGGCGCCGCCCGCGCCGCCGCCGACCCGCTCACCGCCGGCGCCCCCGACCTCGCCGGCCAGGTCCGCGCCGTCCTCGCCAGCCGAGGCTTCACCCCCGAACCGCCGGCCGGCTCCGGCGCCGTCCGCGACCGCTGGGAGTCCCTCGCCGCCCTCGTCCGCCTCGCCGAGGAGTTCGAGCGCACCCGCACCGCCGAGGGCCTGGGCACCGACCTCGCCGCCTACGTCGCCGAACTCGACGCCCGCGCCGCCGCCCAGCACGCACCCGCCGTCGAAGGCGTCACCCTCGCCTCCCTGCACGCCGCCAAGGGCCTCGAATGGGACGCCGTCTTCCTCGTCGGCCTCACCGAGGGCACCCTGCCGATCATCTACGCCAAGACCGACGAACAGGTCGAGGAGGAGCGCCGCCTCCTCTACGTCGGCGTCACCCGCGCCCGCAAGCACCTCAGCCTCTCCTGGGCCCTCTCCCGCTCCCCGGGCGGCCGCGCCTCCCGCAAGCCCAGCCGCTTCATGGACGGGCTGCGCCCCGGCTCCGCCGCCCCGGGCGCACGCACCGGCGCGCGGGGCGCCCGGGGGAGCATCGAGCCCGGCGAGCGCTCCGCCGGCCGACGGGTCCGCGGCCCGGTCAAGTGCCGGGTCTGCGACAAGCCGCTCACCGACGCCGTCGAACGCAAACTGCGCCGCTGCGAGGACTGCCCGTCCACGATGGACGAGGCGCTGTACGAACGGCTGCGCGAGTGGCGGGCCGGCCAGGCGAAGAAGCAGGGCGCCCCGGCCTACGTGGTGTTCACCGACGCGACGCTGATGGCGATCGCCGAGGACGTGCCCGCCAGCCGCCAGGACCTGGCCCTGATCTCGGGGGTCGGCGCCATGAAGCTGGACAAGTACGGGGCAGCCGTGCTCTCGTTGTGTGCGGGGGAGGAGCCCGAGGAGGATCCGGACGGCGTCGAGGACGACGGTCCGGTCGATCCGGCTTGAGCCGGCACGGGCGCGGTCCAGGGGACTGCTCGGGGGACTTCACAACCGCCGCGGAAGGTCGCGCGGATCGCGCCGTCGATGGCGTCCCGTGAACTCGCGTGAAAAATAGTTTGCGCGGCATACCGGGAGCGCAATAGCCTGCCGGAGCGGTCAAGGGGACGCGGTCGCACGGGGTGACACCTGTGCCGATCCCCCTCGCCACACAGCTTCACCGAGACAGACATCCGAACATTCGGAGCCAGGGGAACCAGGCTCCGCGAGACGCCGAGAGGAGGCGAAGACAGTGGGAAACATCATGATCACCAAAATGACTGGCCAGACCGTTGTCGCTGCCTCCCTGCGTGCCGCCCGTCTGCGGGCGCACGCCGAGCTCGGTGGAACCGGTCTGGGTCTCGGCACCACCGGTGTCTCCGTCGCCTCCGCTGTCAGTGGTCTTGGACACACTGATCTGTGCCTCGCGGGCGGCAGGAGTGTCGAAGGCACCGCTGTCGAGACCGGTCTGTCCCGTGACTGGGCGCCGGTCGGCACGTCGCGTCCCGAGTGCGACGAGCGACCGCTCCAGGCACCGAAGTCAGCCGTAGTCGCCGCCATGCATGGCGACTATGCGCAGGTCATCGGTGCCGGGAACGCCCAGAAGCAGAACAAGCAGCAGATCAACCAGGTCCTGGCCGCCTTTACCGGCGCCAAGGCCATCCGGATGTGGGCCTTCCGCGGCCCTGAACCCTGGAGAGAACGAACCTGAGTCAGCCTCAGGTCGGCACCTCCAGGGCCGCGGAACCCGTCACACCGGGATCCGCGGCCCTTCTGTTTTGTCCGGTACGCAAGACCACCCAGGCCCTCCGGGGCCTCCGGCCCAGCCCCACCAGTCCGCTGGGCCGGAACCACTGAGAAGACGAGGAAGACGCCAACAGTGTCCACGGTCATCACGCCGCCCATCCCGTCCGTACCGCCGACAAGCCAGATCAACGAGGCCGACCAGGCCGACCCTCCGGAGGTTCCGTTCATGCAGCTCAACTCGATCGAGCAGGCCGAGGCGCTCGGTCTCCCCATCCCGTGCCGCGCCTTCGACCCGGAGGTCTTCTTCGCCGAGACGCCCGCCGACGTCGAGTACGCGAAGTCCCTCTGCGGCACCTGCCCGGTGAAGGAGGTCTGCCTGGCCGGCGCCCTGGAGCGGCGCGAGCCGTGGGGCGTCTGGGGCGGCGAGCTCTTCGTCCAGGGCGTCGTCGTGGCCCGCAAGCGGCCGCGTGGCCGTCCGCGCAAGACCGAGGTCATGGCGTGAACCCCGCCCACGAAGCCAGGGCGGTCCGCCGGGGAGAGCAGCCCCCGCTGGACAGCGCCCTCCGCCGATCCGTACGGATGGCCGCCGCCAAGGCCGACGCAGCAGCCCGCACCATTTCATTCCCGAGCACGCACCACGAGCAGGACCACCACATGACCCCCGCCGCCATCGATCCGACCGTCCGCGCTGAGCAGACCACCGAACTTCAGATCCAGAACAGGACCCTCGAAATGCAACTCCTGCATGAATCCCTGGCCCGTGCCCATATGCAAGACAGGCTCCACGAGGCGGAGGAGCAACGCCTCGTCAGCCGGGTCGTCCGGGCCCGCAGGCTCCGGCAGCGGGCCGAGCGGGCCTCCCTCCGGGCCCGCAAGGCGCTCGCCGTCGCGCTGATGTGACGCGCCGGACGCAGGCGGCTCGCCGCCGATCCGACTGACCCCCGTCGTGCCGCAGGCCGCCCCCCGTTCCGGGGAGCGGCCTGCGGCCGTTGTCGTGGGCTGTTGTCGTGGGCCGCCGCCGTCGGCTGCGGCGGGCCGACGTGGTTGGCGTGGCCGTCGTGGCTGTGGGGCGGCTCAGGGGCGGGTGGGCTTGGTGCTCTTCCTGGCCGCCGTGCCGGTGCGCTTCGCGGGGACGGCCACCGGCTCGGCCGGCTCCGCGGGCCGCTCACCGGCGAACTCGGGCAGCCACTCCAGCATCTCGGCCCGGAACGGTGCCTTGGCGCCCAGCTGGCACAGCACCCCGATGGTGCTCAACGTCACCCGGTGGATCAGCAGGTACGAGGGCGGCAGGTTCAGCTGCTTGCCCAGGTTGTAGGCGGGCGAGCGCGGATCGGCGATCCGGGCCGCCTGGGCCCGCATCCAGGCCCGGGTGAAGTGGAAGCTGTCCACCGCGGCAGGCTCGATGATCGGCAGCAGGTAGTCCAGCACCGCGTCCGGATCCAGTTGGACCGAGGGCTTCACGAAGCCCTCCTCACGCAGCATCTTCAGCACGCCTGCCGCGTCCCCGTCCAGGGCCATCCGCAGCGAGGCCCCGATCGGCGCGGGCAGCCCGCCGGGCAGCCGGTCCACCGTGCCGAAGTCCAGCACACCCAGGCGCCAGCCCTCGACCGGGCCGTCGTCCTTCAGCAGCCGGAAGTTGCCCGGGTGCGGATCCGCGTGCAGCAGACCGGTCCGGGACGGCCCGGCGAACAGGAACCGGGCCAGCAGCCGGCCGGCGCGGTCGCGCTCCTCCTGAGTGCCGTTGGCGATCACCTCGGCCAGCGGGGTGCCGTCCATCCACTCGGTGACCAGCACCTGGTCGGCCTGCGCCACCACGACCGGCACCACGATGTCCGGGTCGCCCGCGAACTCCTCGGCGTGCCAGCGCTGGGCCTGGGCCTCCAACTCGTAGTCCAGCTCCTCCGAGACGCGCTCGCGCAACTCGGTGATCAGCGGCTTGATGTCCAGCCCGGGGATCAGCGGGCCGAGCAGCCAGGCGACCCGGCTCAGCTGGGAGAGGTCGGCGAGCAGCGCGTCCCCCGCGCCCGGGTACTGCACCTTCACCGCGACCCGTCTGCCGTCGTGCCAGACCGCCTGGTGCACCTGGCCGATCGACGCGGCCGCCGCCGGGCGGTCGTCGAACTCAAGGAACAGCTCGCGCCAGCCGTCCCCGAGCCGCTGGGCGAGCGCCGTGTGCACCTTGGCGGCGGGCATCGGGGGAGCGGCGTCCTGCAGTTTGGTGAGCGCGGCCCGGTACGGCCCGGCGACCTCCTCGGGCAGTGCGGCCTCGAAGACGGACAGCACCTGCCCGAACTTCATCGCCCCGCCCTTGAGCTCGCCCAGGACCTTGAACAGCTGGTCGGCGGTCGCCTGCTGGAGCTCGGCCGTCACCACTTCGGCGGACCGGCCGCCGATGCGCTTGCCCAGCCCGAGCGTGGCACGGCCGGCTATCCCCAGCGGCAGCGCGGCGAGCCGTGCTGTGCGGGTCACTGCCTTGCGCGGAAGATCGCTCACCCGGGCCTCCAATCCCCTGGCCCCCCGACGCCGGACGGCCCACCATCACTAGGCCATTGTGCCCGCTTCGCGGGCTGCTTCCGGCGGTATTTCTCGGGGGCCGGGGGGCGGTGACCCCCGGGGCACCTTGTTGACGCTCCGGGGGCCCGCCCCCTCCCCCCTCCCCCGCCCGCCCTCCTCCTCCCACCTCACCCGCCGCCTGCCCACCCACACCTCGGAACAGCGGCTCCCGCTTCTCCCGGCCCGCGCCCTGCCCCCAGGCAGGGCGCGGGCCATGGGCTCGCCTGGCCACGGGCTCTGCGCCCGTGTCGGTCCGGTCCTCGGGTCGGGCGGCTGCTGAGCCCCGCAGCCGCCGGGCTCGGGCCCGGCGCGTTCGTCCTGGTTCCTCCCTCCTCCTCAGCCCGGGGGCAGCGGCTGCCACAGGCAGCCGCAGTCCGGGTGTCCTCGTAGCCGCAGGCGGCGGGGCATTCCGTCGCCCGCCGAGATCTCGCACCAGCCGTCGACGCTGGGCGGTCGGCCGCCGTCCAGGTACACCTGGACGTGCAGCGCGGCCAGTCCGGCGACGGTCGTCGCCAGGGCCGTGTCGCAGGCCGGTGTGCGGGCCCGGCCGGGGCCGTTGTCCGCCAGTTGCGCGAGGACTCTCGGCCAGTCGGCGTCCTCGTCCTCCCGCCGCAGCACCAGGCAGTGTCCGCAGGCCGATCGCCCCGGGATCACCAGTGGTCCGATGATGCCGAACTCCTCGACCACGCCCACGTACAGGTGCGGCACCCCGGCCCGGAGCAGCAGCCGGGCCTCGTACGTCCCGCCCGCGAAGGCGGCGCTGCCGTCCCGCGGGGCGAGGACCACGAAGTCGGGTGGCGGGTCGTCGCTCTTCCGCCGTGGCACCGGGACCACTGGGCGCCCTGCGGCCCGTTGGACGGCCTCCCGGGCGACGGTCGAGCGCAGCCGCCCGATGTCCGTGGGCGGCAGTCCCGCAGGGGAGCAGTCGCCGGGCTGGACCCGTCCGCTGTCGGC
>NZ_MECK01000121.1 GCF_014596465.1 Streptomyces sp. CBMA123
TGGCCGCCGCCCTGGCCGCCGACGACCGGGCCGCCCAGGCCCGGCTGGCCGGCGAGGTGGTCGAGGCCTTCGGCCGGTACGGCACCGGCAGCGCACCCGGCGCGGACGGCTGGTCCGCCCACCAGGCGCTCGGCCGGCTCGCCCCCGAGACCCTGCTCGCCCAAATCCTCGCCGCCCTGCGCCGGCAGGGCACGGACAACCTCTCCGACCGCGTCCTCGCCGACGAGATCCGCCGCCGCATCCGGGACTTCCGCGCCCAGGTCACCGGCGAGGCCCGCCGCCGGGTCGCCGAACTGCGCGGTGCCGAGCGGATCGCCGAGCGTGCCGTCGCCCCCACCGCCGACCGGGTCGACTTCCTGTCCGCCGGCCGCGATCAGCTCGCCGAACTGCGCCGCACCGTCCACCCGTTGGCCCGCAAACTGGCCACCCGGCTGGCCGCCCGGCGCCGCCGCGCCGCCCGGGGGCGGATCGACCTGCGCCGCACCCTGCGCCGCTCGCTCACCACCGGCGGGGTGCCGCTGCGCCCGGCGTACCGGCTGCGCCGCCCGGCCCGGCCCGAGCTGGTGCTGCTGTGCGACGTCTCCGGCTCGGTGGCGGGCTTCGCCGACTTCACCATGCTGCTGGTCCAGGCGATGGGCGAACAGTTCAGCAAGGTCCGGGTGTTCGCCTTCGTCAACCGCACCGCCGAGGTCACCGACCTGCTGCGGCGCGGCCAGGACGACCCGGCCCGCCTCGCCGCCCGCATCCTCGCCGAGGCCAAGGTGATGGGCTACCACGGCAACAGCGACTACGGCTCCGCCCTCGGCGAGTTCGCCGACCACCACCTGGACGCCGTCGGCCCCCGCACCTGCGTGCTCGTCCTCGGCGACGCCCGCAACAACCACCGCGACCCCCACACCGACGCCCTGCGCCGGATCGCCGCCCGGGCCCGCCGGGTCTTCTGGCTCAACCCCGAACACCCCGACCTCTGGACCACCGGCGACTCCGCCGCCCCGGCCTACGCCGACGTCGTCGAGATGCACTCCTGCCGCAACGCCCGCCGCCTCGCCGACCTGATCACCCGCCTGCTGCCGGTCTAGGGCGTGCCTGACGGTCCCCGCCGGGCCGCGCGGATCGCCGGACACGCGCCGAGGCCGACGACCCGGGGCCGCCCGCCCGCGCGCTGGGAGCAGCGGCGGACCGGCGGCCCCGGGTCGTCCAGGCGGTACCAGCCGTCAGCGGCCGGTGGGGAGGCAGGTGACCGCGGGCCTCGGTCCGGGCCCGGTTCCCCCGCGCGGCGAGGGCTCAGCCCACCCCGACCACATTGGTCTGGGAGAGCGGGAAGCAGCTGGGCGTCTCCTTGGTCAGCGAGATGTCCAGGCTCCCGACGGTGGCCGGTCGGGCCGCGCCCTGGGGTGCGGTGTCGAGCAGCAGCAGGCTCTCACCGGGCGGGACGGCGGCGGGGTGCAGGATCGCGATGCGGCCGTTGTGCGGGTCCAGCGACATCACCGCGTCCAGCCGGCTGCTGTCGGTGGCTACCGGTGTGTGGCAGGAGGCCGAGGGCCTCATGACCAGCGCGGGCACGCCCACCGAGCGCAGGGCGCCCTGGAGCCCGGACCATTCGGCGCCCATCAGCTGGACGGAGACGGTGCCGTCCTGGTGGGGGGTCACCGTGTAGGAGGCGGTGCTGAGCTGCACCGACGTCGGGTCACCGGCGGCCGGGCGGGAGGCGGCGGGGCCGGAGGCGACGGGGCCGGCCTGCGGTGCCGGGGCCGTGGGGCTGCCGTCGGTGTGCGGTGCCAGGACGACCGCGGTGACGGCGGCGGCCAGCCCGAGGCCGGTCACCACCAGCCTGCGGGTGTGGCGCGGCCGGACCGGCACCGGGGTGGCCGTGGCGGGCAGGTCCGTGGCACGGGCGGCGAGTTCGGCACCGAGCTGCTGCCGGAAGTGCAGGGGCGTGGTCACGGGGCGACCTCCAGGAGGGTGTTCACGGACGGGTGGGCGGTGCTGCTCTGCGGGGCGACCTTCTGCAGCGCCTTGCGGGCCCGGTGCAGCCGCACCCGGGCGGTGGCGGCGCTGATGCCCAGCGCCTTGGCGGCGTCGCGGACGGCCAGCCCGTCGACGGCCACCAGGTCGAGCACCGCGCGCAGCGGCTCGGACAGCGCGGCGTGCCACCCGGCCAGGGCGCGGGCGCCGCGGGTCGCGTCGATGCGCTCCTCGATCGCGGACACGTCCTGGTCGTCCAGCATCCGCTGCCCGGCGATCCTGGCCACCGCGTTGCGCTCGCGGGCACTGCCGCGGAAGTGCCCGGCCACAACGTTGCGGGATATCCCGTACAGCCACGCGACGGGCGTGCCGCGGCGGGCGTCGTAGCCGTCGGCCTGCTCCAGCGCCGTCAGGAAGATGTCGGCCGTCAGGTCGGCCGCCAGGTGGGCGCTGTCGGTGCGCCGGGTGACGAAGCCGAGCACGGTGTCGAACTGCTGCTGGTAGAACACGGCGAACGCCGCCGGGTCGCGCGAGGGTGGTGCCATCTGCTGCTCCGCTGACACGGATTGACTCCTTGGAACGTCGAGCACTGCCTGACACCTCTACTTGGCTCGGGCCGTCCGGGACGTTACACACGCATCCCGCACCCACGGCCGGCGGCGACCGTGGGTGCGGGATGCGGGGGTGGTCAGGCGCGGTCAGCGGGCGCCGAGGTGGTCCGGGGCCGGGCGCGGCGCCGCGACGAACGGGTGGGCCTCGGTGCCGGGCGTCGCGGGCGGGGTGGGCGGGGTGGGCGAGGTGGGCCGCAGGGGCCACCAGAGGGCGCGGCCCAGGAGGGCGGCCAGGGCCGGGACGGTGATCAGGGAGAGGACCAGGGCGGAGAGCAGGATGCCGAGGGTCAGCGAGAAGGCGACCTGTTCGCTGCCCGGGGTGGTGGCCAGGGTCGCGAAGGAGCCGGCCAGGACCAGGCCCGCGGTGGCGACGGCCGGGGCGGTGTGCCGGACGGCGCGGGCCACGGCGGTACGGGCCGGGCCGGGGCGGTGCATCTCCTCGCGGATCCGGTCGGTGATCAGGATGTTGTAGTCGGTGCCGATGGCGACCACGAACAGGAACAGCACCAGCGGGAGGGTGAAGGAGACACCGGGCCGGTCCAGGCCGTGCTGGAACAGCAGGGTCGCGGCGCCGAGGGTGGCGGCGAACCCGAGGCCGACGGAGAGCAGCAGGGCGACCGGGGCGAGCAGGCTGCGCAGGAGCAGCAGCAGGATCAGCGCGATCAGGCCGGCCGCGACCGGGAAGACCACGCGCAGGTCGCGGTCGACGGCGGTGGAGATGTCGACCACGATCGCCGCGTTGCCGCCGACGTGGGCCTCGGTTCCGGCCGGGGTGTGCGCGGCGACCGCGGCGCGCACCGGGCCGGAGACCAGGTCGCGGGCCCGCTGGCTCTGCGTGTCGGCGTTGAGGAAGAGGTCGATCCGGGCGGCGCGGTGGTTGTCGGCGAGGACGGGCCGGCCGACCTGGCCGACGCCCTCCGTGTTCTTGAGCTCGCCGGCGAGGCCGTCGAACCGCTTGGCGTCCAGCGTGCCGCCGTCCTTGGCGACCATGTACACGGTGGTCGGGTCGGAGACGCCGGCCGGCAGGGCGCGGGAGATCTCCGCCGCGGTGGCGGCTGCCGCGGTGGTGGTGTCGTCGGGCTGGCTGTAGTCCATCTTGAGCCCCACCGTGCCGGCGGCCAGCGTGCCCAGCAGGACGACCGAGCCGAGCAGCAGCGCCAGCGGGCGGCGGGCGACGAGGTCACCGAAGCGGGCCGCCACGCCGGGCCGCGGCACCCGCCGCAGGCTCCGGGAGGGCCAGAACATCGCGCGGCCGCAGGCGGCGAGCAGGGCGGGCATCAGGGTCAGGCTGCCCAGCAGCATCACCAGCACGGAGACGGCGACGGCCGGGCCGAGCGAACGGAACTGGCCGAAGCTCGCCACGCCCAGCGTCGCGAAGGCGGCGACGATGGTCAGCGCGGCGCAGGTGATCGCGGTGCCGACCTTGGCGGACACCTCGGCGGCGGCCTGCCGGGCGTTCTGCTCGGGCCGGGCACGCAGCTGCTCGCGGAACCGGAAGAGCAGGAACAGCAGGTAGTCGACGCCGATGCCGAGCAGCACGACGTTGATCAGGCCGGGGGTGGAGGCGTCCAGCTTGAGCCCGGTGAGGCTCGCCGCGCCGGCCACGGCGCCGCCGGCCGCGCCGCCGACCATGGCGACCGCGAGCAGCGGCAGCAGAGCGGCCAGCGCGCTGCGGAACACCAGCACGTTGAGCAGCACGATCAGGCCGGTGAGCAGGGCGTGGCCGAGCAGCGCGGTGCTGCGGTTGGCGTCGGTGGTGTCGGAGGCCTCGGCGAGGTTGCCGGTGAAGCCGGTGCGCATGCCGATTCCGTCGAACTGGGCGCGGGCCTGGTCCCGGAAGACCCGGAAGACGCTCTGGACGCCCTCGTCGGAGGAGTTGCCGGTCATCTCGACGGTGAGCAGTTCGAAGGTCCGGTCGGGCGCCATCGTGGCGGGGGCGACCCGGGGCGTCTGGGAGTGGTCGGGCACCAGGGCGGCCGGCTCGTCGGGCTTGCGGGGCATGACGACCCGGCGTTCGGCGAGCTTGCCGGCCCCGGCCTCGATCTGCTGCTGGTCGCCGGCGGTGAGCGGCTTGCCGTCGGTCCGGGCGACCAGCACGGTGACGGTGGTGGCGTCGGGCTTGACCCCGAAGTCCTGCTCGGCGATCCGCAGCGCTGCGGCCGAGTCGTAGCTGCGCGGCAGGAACTCTCCGGTCTGGGACTGGGTCACCCGGCTCATCAGCATCGGGCTCAGGACGGCCAGCCCGATGCCCACCACCGCCCACAGGGCGATGACCTTCCAGGCGTGTCGGGTGGAGAATCCGGTCAGTGCGCGGATCACTGTTCCTCCGGTCGGTGGACGCGAACGTCGGCCTCGGCGCCGGGGGTTCCCGGCCTGTTCCAAGACCATCAGCCGCAGGGGTGCCGGGGCGTCGTGGCAGCGGAGGATCCGCCCGGGGGCCCGCGCTCCCCCCGCCCGGCCCCGGACCGGGACCGTGGTCCTGGTCCGGGACCCTGCTCCTCCGCCCGGGGGACCACGCCCGGACCGGCCGGCCGATGTCAGAATGGGGGCGTCAGCGCTGGTCAGCCGGGAGGAACACAGATGGACGGGCGTCAGCGCCCCTTGGCGGACGCGGGTACGGACGGGCCGCCGGAGGAGTGGACGGGCCGCCTTCCGTGGACCCAGACGGACGCCCTGGTGGTCATCGGGGCCGGCACCCTGGACGTGCTCGGCTACCTGCTGCTCGGCCCGTTGACCGGCACCCGCAGCATGTCCGTGCCGGGCTTCGCCGTGATCGTCCTCTCCGGCCTGCCGCTGCTGGCCCGGCGCAGCCGCCCGGTGGCGGCCCTGGCCGTCGTCCTGGTGTTCCAGGCGGCGGCCGACCTGCTCTCCCCGATGGGCCCGCACTACGGAGCGGTGCTGGCCGTCGCGCTGTACTCGGTCGCGGTGAGCCGGAGCGTCCCGGTGACCGCGGCCGCCACGGTAGTGACGGCGGTGAGCACCACGCTGACCCAGCTGCGCTACGACGCCCCGATCTGGCCGCAGCTCATCTCCGACCCGGCGGCCGCCACCATGGTGGCCGGGGCCGGTCTGGCGGTGGCCCGCTGGCAGCGCGAGGTCGCCGACAACCGCCGGCTGCTGGCGGACCGGGCGGTCGCCGACGAACGCCGCCGGATCGCCCGGGAGCTGCACGACATCGTGGCCCACCACATCACCACCATGCAGCTGATGGCCGGCGGCGCCCGGGCCAACCTCGGGGACCAGGAGCTGGTCCGGGACGCCCTGGTCGTCCTGGAGTCCTCGGGCCGGCTGGCGCTGCGCGAGATGCGCCAGCTGCTGAACGTGCTGCGGACCGGGGACGAACCGGACGCCGCGCCACCGCTGCCCCAGCCCGGGGAGGCGGACCTGGAACGGCTCGTGGACGAGTCCCGGGTGGCCGGGCTGCCGACCGAGTTCACCGTCGAGGGCTCCCCGCGCCCGCTGCCGCCCACCCTCGGCCTGACCGTCTTCCGGATCGTCCAGGAGGGCCTCACCAACGCCCGCAAGTACGCCGGGCCCGCCCGGGCCACCGTCCGGTTCGCCTACCACCCGGACCGGGTGACCGTCGAGGTGCGGGACGACGGCGGCGGCGCGCCCCCGCCGGAGCCCACCGGCCGGCCCGGCTACGGCCTGCTCGGCATGCGCGAGCGCGTCTCCCTGCACGGCGGCACCCTGGCGACCGGCCCGCAGCCGGGCGGCGGCTTCGCCGTGACGGCCGAACTGCCGCTGACCAGCGCCGAATCGGCCGAGGCGGCCGTCCAGCACGGGCAGGCGGTCCGATGACCGCGCCGACCACCCCGTCCGACGCCCCCGCGATCAGGGTGCTGATCGTGGACGACCAGCCGCTGGTCCGCCGCGGCCTGGCGCTGATCCTCTCCCCCGACCCGTCCCTCGCGGTGGTCGGCGAGGCCGAGGACGGCGAGCAGGCCGTCGCCGCCGCCCTGCGGCTGCGCCCCGACGTCGTGGTGATGGACATCCGGATGCCCGTCCTGGACGGCGTCGGCGCGACGGCGGAGCTGGCCCGCGCCCTGCCCGAATGCCGGGTCCTGGCACTCAGCACCTTCGACATGGACGAGTACGTGGTGGCCGCGCTGCGCGCCGGTGCCCACGGGTTCCTGCCCAAGGACGTCTCCCCGGAGGAGCTGGGCTCGGCGATCCGCACGGTGCACGCCGGGGAGGCGGTGGTCGCCCCGCGGCTGCTGACCCGGCTGATCTCGGCCTACGTCCGGGCGCCCGGCGCCGCCGTCCCGCCGCCGCCCGCCGCCGGAAGCGGCGAACTCACGCCCCGGGAGGTCGAGGTGTGGCGGCTGATCGCCGGCGGCCTCGACAACGCCGCGATCGCGCTGGCCCTGGAGATCAGCCAGTCCACCGTGAAGAACCACATCACCAGCCTCTTCGGCAAGCTCGACGTCCGGGACCGCGCCCAGGCGGTGATCGCCGCCTACGAGTCCGGCCTGGTCACCGCCCGTGCGGGCCAGGGTGACCAGGCCGGCTCGTGACGTGGCTCAGCCCTCCAGGCTCTTCAGGAAGTCCAGCAGCGCCTCGGTCACCTCGGCCGGGCGTTCCTGCTGGGTCCAGTGCCCGGTCTCCGGCAGCCGCACGTGCCGGTGCAGCCTGGGCAGCCGGTCCAGCAGGTGGGCCAGGGCCTCCGGCGGCACCATCGCGTTGACCAGGTCCTGCTCGCCGGCGACGTACAGCGCGGGCACCTCGACCGTCACCCCGGTGAAGGCGGCCAGCAGTTCGGCGTTGCGGTCCATGTTGCGGTACCAGTTGAGCCCGCCGGTGAAGGCCCGCTCGCCGTGGGTGGCGTAGTCGGCCGCGAAGGCGTCGAGGTCCGCGTCGGTCAGCCAGTCCGGCAGCCGCTCGGGCTCCGGGACGGTGTCCAGCAGGGCCTTGCCCTCGGGGACGATCCACGGCCGCGGCTCGCCGTCGGGCTGGATGCCGCACATGATGCGCCGCAGGCTGGACTTGACGTCGGCGGCCAGTTCGGCGTCGGCCCGGCCGCGCTCCTGGAAGTAGAGCACGTAGAAGCCGTCGCCGAAGTTCTCCCGGAAGCCCCGCAGCGGCGGCGTCCCGCCCACCGGCAGCGGCGGCACGCTCAGTCCGGCCACCCCGCGCACCAGGTCCGGCCGGAGGGCGGCGGTGGCCCAGGCGACCGGCGCGCCCCAGTCGTGGCCGACCACCACGGCCCGCTCCTCGCCCAGCGCGCCGATCAGCGCGGTGACGTCGCCGACCAGGTGCAGCAGGGAGTAGGCGTCCACGTCCTTCGGCTGCGCGCTGCGGGCGTAGCCGCGCTGGTCGGGGGCGACCACCCGGTACCCGGCCTCGGCGAGCGGCCCGAACTGGTGCCGCCAGGAGTACCAGCTCTCCGGGAAGCCGTGCAGCAGCAGGACCAGCGGCCCCTCACCCTGTTCCGCGAGGTGCAGCCGGACCCCGTTCACCTCGACGTGGCTGTGCTTGATCGCGTCGTTCAACTCCCGCTCCAGATCCGGTCGACAGGTCCGTCGCGAGCCTCCTGCCCGGCGGTGCGGGCCCGCAACCCCGGCTGCTTCCGCCCCGGGCGACGACACGGCGGGAGAACGGCGGCGGCCCGGCGCCAGGACGACGGCAAGCAGCCGAGGCCGCCCCGGAACTCCGGGACGGCCTCGGCCTCAGGCGTACGCGCTGAACTGGTTGAGCGTCAGTTCACCGTGTAGCTGTAGGGAATCGCCGCGAGCACCGCACCGGTGGTGCCGAGGCTGTTGTTGGCGGTGGCCACGAAGGTCGGGCCGGACACCAGGTAGAGCACACCCTTGACCGTGCTGCCCTTCGGGCCGGTCGGGGTGACGGTCACCTGCAGCGAGCCGGTGGCGCCGGGGGCGACGGTCACCGGGGCGGCGGCAGCGGCCTTGGCGTCCACCGCGGAGGCGTACGGGTCACCGGTGCTGGAGGTCAGCGCCGGGTCGAACGCCAGGGTGTGCGCGGTGGCGGTGATGGTGGAGGTGCCCTTCGGCGCGCCGGCGGGGCCGAACGGGCCGATCTGCTGGACGAAGGTGCTCCAGCCACCGGGGACGACCGGCTGCTCGGCGGTGCCCTTGGAAGTGGCGACCGAGATGGCGGAGCCGTCCTGGGCCTTCTTCAGGTCACCGAAGAGGTCCGGCGAGGCGGTGGTGGCGCTCAGCTCGATCTGCGCCGGCGTCGAGGACGCCGCCACGGCCTTGAGCTGGTCGGTGCCCGGGGGCACCAGGAAGCTCGGCACCGAGGAGGTCAGGCTCAGCGGCAGGTTGACGCTGGCCGAGGCACCCTGCGGCACCAGCGGCAGGTCGACGCGCTTGTCGAGGCGGCCGTCGGCCGCGATCGACTGGGTGGCGACCGTGTTGTTGGTGTAGTTCACGTTGACGGTGACCGGCTTGCCGGCCGCCAGCTTGGTCTTCGCGTCGTTCGGGAGACCGGCCGCGGTGGCCTGGTTCTGGTTGAACGCGATGGTGCCGGCGAAGTCCTGCGAGAGCTCCTGGCCGCTGACCGGGCCGAGCACGTTCAGGACGAAGCGCCAGTGGCCCTCGGCCGGGTTGACCGTGGTGGCCGAGACGCCGTTGGTGGAGGCCGTCACGTTGCCCTGGGCGTCGAACAGGGCGTTGCCCTCGATGTCGACCGGGGTGCCGTTCGGGCTGATCAGGGCGCCCTGCATGAACAGGTTCGCGTCCTTGGCGACGGTGACGCCGACCCGCAGGTCCTTCTGGCCCTTCGGGACGTCGAAGCCGTAGGCGAACATCTGGGTCGGCGAGGAGCCGCGGCCGTTGCCACCCGTGATGGTGCCGGTGAAGGCGCCCTTGCCGTCCTTGACCGGGACGAGGCTGCGCAGCACGACCGGAACGCTGGTGCTGTTGCCGTTCGAGCTGGAGACGACGACCGCCTCGCTGCTGTCGCCGCTGGTCGCGGGGACGGTGAGCTGGGCCTTGAGGGTCTTGGTCTCACCCGGCTGCAGGTCGGTGGTGTTCGGGCTCACCGCGCCGGCCGGAACCGCGCGCTGGGTGGAGGTGCCGAGCTGGACGTCGCCGGTGTAACCGGCCTTGCCCGCCGGGGTGTAGAGGACCGCGGTCCACTCGCCGGCCACCGGGTGCGCGACGTCGACCAGGCCGTAGTTGGCCGGGGTGGCGCCGCCCTGCGGACGGGTGTTGGTCTCGAAGCGGCCCGACGGGTCGAGCAGCGTCATGCGGACCACGGGACCGTTGGTGACCGGGTTCGGGCCGCCGTGCCAGGCGATCGACGCCGCGAGGCGGTCGGCACCGGCCGGAACGGTGAACTTGACCTGCTTCTGCACCCAGTCGGCACCGTTGGTGGCGTACTTGAAGGTGTCGGTCGAGGCCGAGTCCAGCTTGACGGTCTGCTGGTTGTTCGCCTGCGGCGCGAAGCTGCGGGTGGTGGCGCTCACCGACTGCGGCTCGTCACTGGTGTTGGTGACGGAGACGTCGGTGGTGTGGGTCGAACCGGGGGCACCGGAGATGCTCACCTGGCCGGTGTTCACCACGACGGTGCGGGCACCGTCGGTGCCGTCGCCGTCGTCGTAGCCGCGGGCGGCCTCGACGGCGGCCCGGACGTTCAGCAGACCGGCGCCCTGCTCCTCGGCGGGGACGCCGAGGTCGGTGGCGGTGCCGGTGATGAACTTCTTCACCAGCGCCGGGGACGGCGAGTCGCCGCCGTGGGTGTCGCGGTAGGCCTGGATGACCAGGGCCGCGGCGCCGGTGACGAACGGCGCGGCCTGGCTGGTGCCGCCGAAGGGCTGGATGTTCGAGCCCTTGCCGTTGAAGTTGGTGCAGTCCGCGTACTTGGAGGTGTCGGCGGTGCACAGCGCCCAGTCCGACTCACCCGGCGCGACCAGGTCCAGCGTCCGGCCGGCCATGGTGAAGCCACCCGAGGACAGCGCGGAGATCCGGCTGTTGTTCCAGGTCCCGTTGGAGAACTTGGAAGCCGCGTAACCGGTCTGCTGGTAGTTCTGGTTGTCCGTCGACGCGCCGACCGAGATCACGTACGGGTCGGTGGCCGGGGTGCCGATGGTGCCGCTGAGGCCCGCGTCACCGGTGGAGACGGCGACGGTGACACCGGCCTTGACGGCCTGCTCGTTGAAGAGCGCGATGGTGTCGTGGGCGCCGCTGTCCGGGGTGACGTTGCCGCCGAAGGACTCGTTCAGCACGTCCACGTGGGCGACCCGCACCGCGTAGTCGATGGACTGCAGGATCGACGAGTTGGACATCATCTCGCCGCCGGCCTTCAGCGCGACCAGGTCGGCGTCCGGGGCGAGGCCGCGGATGTTGATGTTGCAGCCGGCCGGCAGCGGGTGCGAGGCGTTGACGAACTGCGAGACGTCGTAGGTCTGACGGCCCTGGGCGATGACCGCCGAGGCGTCGCCGAAGGCCTCGGCGCCACCGCTCGGCGCGTCCCAGCCCTCACCGGAGAAGTCCTGGTGGTCGACCACGGCGTGCGAACCGTCGGCCCGGATGAAGTCCGGGTTGTTCGGGTCGAGCGCGTCGGCGATGTAGGCGACCTTGACACCCTTGCCGGTGGCGAGCTTCTCCGCACCGGGGTTGCCGTTGCCGCTGTAGGCGTGGACCGAGTAGAGGCCCTCGGGCTCCAGCAGCGGCTTGGACGGGTCGGAGGGGCAGACCGTGTTGGTCGCGTTCTCCTGGGAGGCCTGGCCGTTGCTGCCCGTAACGGCCTTCGAGGCGTCGGCGGACTTGCCGGACGTCGCAGCCGCGGCGTCGGCCTTCTTCGCGGTGGTCCCGGCGACCGGGGCCACCTGCACCTGGGTGTCCGCAACCACGGCGGCGACCGCCGGGTCGGCCTGCAGCGACGCGCGCTCCGCCGGGCTGACCGTGGCGGAGAAGGCGTTGCCGACCACGAAGCTCTTGACGTTGGTACCGCCGCTGGCCTTGACCTTGTCCAGCAGCGGCGCCTGCGAGCTGGCGGTCTTCTGCTGACGTGCGCCGAGGTGACCGTGGTCGGCCGGGGCGTCCGCTATCTGGTCCTTCAGGATCACGATCACCGGCGCCGGCGACCCGTCCGAGGACGCCGCCTGGGCGTTCTGCGGATCCTGGGTCGGGGCTGCGCTCGCGATGGTCCCGAGGCTCAGGACCATGGACGCGGCGGTAACGGTGACGGCGGCTGCTAGCTGGGTCTTGCGCCAGCCGATCAATGGACATCCTTTCGTCTGATGAGACGTCAGGTTGCACGGCTGAGCGTAACCGGATCCAGGTCGGACGCATGGTTGCTCCGGACCGCGCGTCCCGACAGCGGACGCATTCCAGCGCATCCGCCACGACCACGACAAGGGGTCAAAAACCCATCAGAAAGTAAAAATAACCATCGGAAAGTAAAATACACAGTATAAATCCGGCCGAGTCCGCCCCTTTTTCACCGATCAGAGCCGGTCGGAGAACGGTGAGAACTGACCGATCCACCTGCAAAAACTTCCCGTGGCGAACACTGGCCACAGGCGGAACATCGCCACCTACAGCCCACTTGTCGACAACGTGACCCTTCCTTCCCCGTCGATCGCGATCGAAACAGCGGCCGGCCCGATACACGGACCGGGCGGCCGGGGAGTTCAATCGACTCCCCGGCCGCCCGGGTGTTTCGTCATCGGATGCGAGGCGACTCAGGTGTGCGGTTCAGGAGTACGGCTCAGGTCTGCGGTTCAGGACCGCGATTCAGCAGCGCGGGTCAGGAAGTGGCCGCCAGCCGCTCCTGAGCGTCCGCCAGGTCCTCGGCCGTCGGGGCGTCGTCCTGGGTCAGCCGGTGGCGCCAGTACCCGGTGAAGTCGATGGACTCCTTCGGCACCCCCCGCTCCTCCACCAGCCACCGGCGCACCGCCCGTACCGCCCCCGCCTCCCCGGCCAGCCAGACGAAGGGCCGGCCGCCCGGCAGCACGCCACCTCGGAACGCCCCGGTCAGCAGGGTGCCCGGGGCCGCGCCGTCGCGGTACAGCCACTCCACCTCCAGGCCGGCGCGGGTCGGCAGCTCCTGACGCTCCGCCCGGTCCGCCACCTCGATCCAGGCGTACGCCCGCACCCCGGCGGGCAGCGCCTCCAGCAGCGTCGCCATGGCCGGCAGCGCGGTCTCGTCGCCGGCCAGCAGCACCCAGTCGGCCGCCGCCGCGGCCTCGGTGAGCGGCACCGGCGGGGCGTACAGCGCGGAGGGGCCGACCAGGCCGAGCCGGTCCCCCGGCACCGCCCGCAGCGCCCAGGAGGCAGCCGGGCCGGTGTCGCCGTGCAGCACGAAGTCGACCACGATCCGCCGGGTGCCGGGCTGCCGGCGACGCAGGGTGAAGCTGCGCAGCACCGGGCGCTCGGCCTCGGGGATCGCCAAGTAGGCCTGGTACCAGCCCATCGGGTCGTCCTGCTGGGCGGGCAGCACCGGCTCGCGCTGCCCGGGGCGCGGGAAGCAGAGCTTGAGCTGCTGGTCGGGCGCGGTGCCCACGGTGTCGGCCAGGGCCTCGGCCTCGAAGACGATCCGGGCGGTGCGCGGCGTGATCCTCTCCACCGCTACGACCTCGACGAAGCTGACGGGCAGTGTCATCGCGAAACCCCTTCGATGCGCGATCCTGATAACTTACGGCATAAAGAGTTGCTGCCGCGCGGATACTTTACGCTATAAGGAGACTTGGGATGACCGTCTACGCCGGGCAGGGCGACGCCCACCGCTCGCTCGCCCTGCTCTGGGGCCGGCCCGACGAACCGCGCACCGGGCGCAGCGGCCCGAAACCCGGCCTGAGTGTGGACGCGATCGTGTCCGCCGGAATCGCGGTGGCCGACGCCGAGGGAATGGCCGCGCTCTCCATGCGCGCCGTGGGCGAACGACTCGGCCGCACCGCGATGGCGCTCTACACCTACGTTCCCGGCAAGGCCGAACTGCTCGACCTGATGCACGACCGGGCGCTCGCCGAACTCCCCACCGGACCACCCCCGACGGACAGTTGGCGGACCGCCGTCACCGTCTGGGCCGAGCAGCTCTACGCCTGCTACCTGCGCCACCCCTGGGTGCTCCAGGTGTCCCAGGCCCGCCCCGTCCTCGGCCCGGCCGAACTCGCCGCCATGGAGCACCTGTTGACCGCCCTGCAACCGGCCGCACTCGCCCCGGACCGGCTGCGCGGCGCGGTCGCCGCGCTCTGGCAGTTCGTCCGCGGCACCGCCGCCACCACCGCCGACGCCCGCGGCGCGGCCGCCGCCACCGGCGTCGCGGACGAGGAGTGGTGGACCACCCGCTCCGCCCGACTCGCGGAACTGGCACCGGACTTCCCCCAGCGCTACCCGCTGCTCACCGCCCTCCAGAGCACCGCCGGCGGCCCGCCCGAGGAGAGCGGGCGGGAGGCCTTCCGCACCGGGCTGGCGGTGCTCCTCGACGGGGTGGCGGCAGGAGCCGGAAGCTGATCCGGAAGCTGGGCTAACCCCGGCGGGCCGCCGGGATCGCCAGCAGGACGCCGAGCACCAGCAGGACGGCGTACCCGGCGGTCTCATGGCCGTCCGGCACCAGGAAGCGGACGAAGCCGAACAGCCGGAAACCCCCGAGCCGGTCGGCCAGCAGGCCGGAGCCGCCGCCCAGGATCAGCACGAAACCGAGGTAGCCGAGCATGGTCTTCATAGCCCCCGAGCCTAGGAACCCGCGACCGCCCGACCAACCGACTTTCGGTGCGACCCGGGCCCACCAAAGTCGCGCCCCGGGCCCCGGCCGCCCCGCCACCCGGTGGATCCGGACGGAGCAGCAGGCACGGCGGCGACGCGGCACCGCCGGTACGTTCGCCCTGTGCAGCCAAAGCGTGTGCAGCAGAAACCACCGTCCGTCGCCAGGGTCGCGGCCGCCTCCGCCGCCTCCGCCCTGGTGCTCGCCGCCGGAGCCCCGGCGGCCCTCGCCCAGGACACCGCCGTCGGCGGGGAGCGGCTGGGCCGCCCGGCCGTCCAGGTCGCGCCGCTGGCCGGGGCGCCCGCCCTGCCCGCCGAACTGACCGGCCGCTCCTGGCTGGTCGCCGACGCCGACACCGGCGAGGTGCTCGCCGCCCGCGACGCCCACCGGCCGCTGCCGCCGGCCAGCACCCTCAAGATGCTGTTCGCGGACACCGTGCTGCCCAAGTTCGACCGCAGCGCGGAACACCAGGTCACCCCCGCCGAACTCGCCAACCTCGGCGTCGGCAGCAGCCTGGTCGGCGTCAAGGAGAACCTCCCCTACCGGGTCGAGGACCTCTGGCGGGGCGTCTTCCTCAGCTCCGGCAACGACGCCGTGCACGTCCTGGCGCACATGAACGGCGGCGTCCAGCAGACCGTCGGCGAGATGCAGGCCCGCGCCCAGTCGCTCCAGGCCAAGGACACCAGGGTGATCTCCCCCGACGGCTACGACATGGACGGCCAGGTCTCCTCCGCCTACGACCTCACCCTGTTCGCCCGCGCCGGGCTGCGCAACGCCGACTTCCGCTCCTACTGCGCCACCCGCACCGCACGCTTCCCCGGCGGCCTGGACAAGACCACCGGGCAGCGCACCACCTTCGACATCGCCAACACCGACCGGCTGCTCGGCAAGTACCCGGGCCTGATCGGCGTCAAGAACGGCTACACCACCAACGCGGGCGCCACCTTCACCGGCGCCGCCGAACGCGGCGGCCGCACCCTGCTGGTGACGGTGATGCACCCCGAAGCCCAGGGCAAGGTCTACGACGAGGCCGCCAGCCTGCTCGACTGGGGCTTCGCGGCCGTCGGCAAGGTCCAACCGGTCGGGCAGCTGGTCGACGACCTCGCCGCCCCGAAGGGCGGCGCCGGCGCCGCGGCGGGCTCGGCCGGCTCCCCGAGCGGCGGGGCCCCGCAGGCCGAC
>NZ_MECK01000122.1 GCF_014596465.1 Streptomyces sp. CBMA123
ATCGCGCCGTGGCCGAAGTCCTCGACGCCGCAGGCGCCGCCCTGAGCGGCCGGGTCCTGGTCGACGTCACCTCCGGCACCTCCGCGGACGCCGCCGCCGTCGCCGCGACGGCGGCCCGCCACGGCGCGCAGAGCCTCGACGGCGCCCTGCTGGCCACCCCCGACGCCATCGGCCTCGCCGAGACCACCGTGCTCTACAGCGGCCCCGAGGCCGCCTTCCGCGCCCACCAGCCGACCCTGACCGCGCTCGGCGGCTGCCCCACCTACCTCGGCGAGGGCACCGGGCTCGCCTCGCTGCACGACCTCGCGCTGCTGGCCGTCCTGTGGTCCGGCCTCAACGGATTCCTGCACGCGGCGGCGCTGCTGCGCACCGCCGGGATCGGCGCGACGGAGTTCGCGCCGAGCGCCGAGCTGCTGTTCGGCAGCATGGACGGCTTCCTGTCCCGCTACGCCCGGCAGATCGACGAGGGCGACTACCCGGCCGAGGACTCGGCCCTGCGCACCCACCTGGCGGCGGCCGCCCACCTCCTGGCGGAGAGCGAGCGGCGCGGCCTCAACCCCGCCCTGCCCCGACACCTGACGGCCGTCATGGAGGCGGTGGCGGCGCGCGGCCACGCCGCCGACAGCTACGCCGCCGTCATCGGCCACTTCGCCAAGCCGACGGCGTAGCCGGGCCCGACCGCGCGGGCCCTGACGACCGGGCTCACCCCTCGGCCGCCGCCTCCCGCAGCCTTCCGGCCGCGATCAGCTCCGCCACCAGCGCGATGTCCCGCTCCATCCCCCGGTCCCCGTCCATCACCGGCGACACCCCGCGCACCGCCGCGTGCACGGCCGCCGTCGGGCCGCTGAGCCGTTCGACGCCGCGCAGGTCGGCGGCCTGGCAGAGGGCGAGCAGGTGGATCGCCGCTGTCTGACGCACCAGTTCGATGACCGTCCGGGCGTCCCGGGCGGCGATGGTGCCCATGCTGACCTTGTCCTGGTTGTGGGCCTCGGTGGAGCGGGAGAACGAGGTCGCGGGCATGGTCAGCTTGAGTGCCTCGGCGACCAGCGAGGAGGCCGCCAGCTGGAGGGACTTGAAGCCGTGGTGCAGCCCGGCCTCCCAACTGTCGTCCGGGAAGCGCGGGATGAGGTTCGCGGTGAGCCCGTTGTTGTACTTCTCGTCCACCACCAGCTGCAACTGCCGTTCCAGCAGGTCGCCGACGCTGGCGGCGGCGGTCTTCAGCGAGTCCATCGCCTGGCCGATGTGCCCGCCGTAGAAGTTGCCGCCGTTGACGACCACGCCCGCCTCGGTGTCGAACAGCGGGTTGTCGTTGGAGGAGTTGATCTCCACGTGGGTCCAGTCGGTGGCGAAGCCGAGGGTGTCCCGCAGCACGCCGTTGACGTGCGGGGCGCAGCGGATCGAGTACCGGTCCTGGACGGCCTCGGCGAGCCGGCGGTAGCCCGTCCCGTCGGGCATGACGTCGGCCGGGCCCACGCCCCCGTCCCCCGCGAAGGGGCCGACGCCGTCCCGGCCGAGCAGCCGGCGCACCGTCCGGGCGGAGTCCGCGGTGCCCGGGTGCGGCTTGTGGTCGAAGACGAACGGGTCGAAGTGGCGCGGATTGCCGTTCAGGACCTGGGAGGCGAGCGCCGTGCACAGGTCGGCGGCGAAGGCGAGTTCGGTCGCGTCCCGCAGCGCCAGCACGGCGAATCCGGCCATGAAGGAGGTGCCGTTGACCAGCGCCAGTCCCTCCTTGGAGGCGAGCACCACCGGCTCCAGCCCCGCCTCCCCGAGCGCCTCGGCGGCGGGCCGGGCCTCACCCCGGTGGAGCACCGTGCCGTGCCCGGTGAGCATCGCCCCGAGGTAGCTGAGCGGCACGAGGTCACCGCTCGCCCCCACCGAGCCGCGCTCCGGCACGACCGGCAGGATGTCCGCTTCCAGGCAGTCCAGCAGCAGTTGGACGACCTCCGGGCGGATCCCGGAGTTGCCGCGCGCCAGGCAGTTCGCCCGGGCGATCACCGTCGCCCGCACCACGTCGGGCGAAGCCGCCGGGCCGACACCGCAGTTGAAGCCGCGGATCAGGTTGGCCTGCAGCGCCTCGACCTTGCGCGGCGAGATCTGCCGGGTGTTGCTGTCACCGAAACCGGAGGTGACGCCGTACACCCGCTGCCCGGAGTCGACGATCGCGTTCTTGAGGTCCACCGACCGCTTCATCCGGTGCACCGCGCCGTCCGCCAGCACCACCCGCCACGCCCCCGGCCGACGGGCGGCCGCCGCGGTCTCCTTGACGGTCAGCGAGCGGCCGTCGAGCAGCAGTTCCGCTCTTGGCGCACCGGCGGTGGCGGGGCGCTGCTGGGTCCTCTGCGGGCTCCGGGTGCTGTCAGACGACAACTCGACTCTCCTGTCTACGGGCCGTCCGGAGGCCGTCAACCGGCCTCGGACGGGCCTTGGGCGGGCCTTCGGGCGGGCCGTGGTGACGCGACGGCGGACACCCGAGGCCGATGGGGGGAACGACTTCGACTCCCCCCTGTTGATCTCCTATCACCCTACGTCACCACGCTCCACTCGCCGCAACACGCCAGCTGATACGCCACGGCCCGCACCCCCGGGGGTCGGGGTGCGGGCCAGTGCCGGTCGGCGGGGGCCACTCAACCCAGGGCGCGGTCCAGGTTGAACGCGGCGCTGATCAGCGAGAGATGGGTGAACGCCTGCGGGAAGTTGCCGAGTTGCTCCCCGGTCCGGCCGATCTCCTCGGCGTAGAGGCCCAGGTGGTTGGCGTAGGTGAGCATCTTCTCGAAGGCCAGCCGGGCCTCCTCGAGGCGTCCGGCGCGAGTGAGCGCCTCGACGTACCAGAAGGAGCAGATCGAGAAGGTCCCCTCGGAGCCGTGCAGCCCGTCCGGACTGGCCCCGGGGTCGTAGCGGTAGACCAGGGAGTCGGAGACCAGGTCCCTGCTGAGCGCGTCCAGAGTCGCGAGCCACTTGGGGTCGGTGGGCGAGACGAACTTGGCCATCGGCATCATCAGCACGGAGGCGTCGAGCACGTCGGCGCCCAGTGACTGGGCGAACGCCCCGCGCTCGGCGGACCAGCCCTCCCGCATGATCTGCCGGTAGATCGCGTCCCGGTTGCGCTGCCAGCGGGGCAGATCGGCCGGCAGGCCGCGCCGGTGGGCCATCCGGATGGCCCGTTCGATCGCCACCCAGCACATCAGCCGCGAGTAGACGAAGTCCTGGCGGCCGCCCCTGGTCTCCCAGACGCCCTCGTCGGGCTGGTCCCAGTGGTCGCAGAGCCAGTCCACGACGGCGCCGACCTCGTCCCAGTGGTCGCTGCTGATCGGCTGACCCCACTTGTCGTACAGGTAGACGGAGTCGATCAGCGCCCCGTAGATGTCGAGTTGGAGCTGATGGGTGGCGGCGTTCCCGACCCGCACCGGGGCGGAGCCGAGGTACCCCTCCAGGTGGCGCAGCTCGGACTCCGGCAGGTCGCTGCGCCCGTCGATGCCGTACATGATCTGCAGCGGGCCGGTCGGGCCGGCGCCCCGCATGATGCCGCGCTCGGACAGGAAGCCCATGAACGCCTCGGCCTCGGAGGTGAAGCCCAGCCGGAGCATGGCGTAGACGCAGAACGCGGCGTCGCGGACCCACACGTACCGGTAGTCCCAGTTGCGCTCACCGCCGACCCGCTCGGGCAGGCTGGTCGTCGGCGCGGCCACGATCGCACCGGTCGGCGCGTAGGTGAGCAGCTTCAGCACCAGCGCGGAGCGGTGCACCATCTCCCGCCAGCGGCCGCGGTAGCGCGAGCGGCCCATCCAGTTGCTCCAGAACCGGACGGTCGCCTCGAACTGCTCCTCCGCCTCGGCGTGCGGACAGGCCCGCGGCCGGACGTCACCGCCGATCCGGTCGAGCGCGAACACCACGGACTCGCCCTCCAGCAGCTTGAAGTGCGACCACACGTCCGTGCCGTCGCACTCCAACGGCGCGGTGGAGGTCAGCGCCAACGACATCGACGGCGCCTCGAAGACCGCCTCGTGGGCCTGTACCCGCGCCGTGTGCCGCTCCGCCCCGTAACCGAACCGGGGCGCCACCCGTGCCGCGAACGGCAGCGTCCCCCGCACGCAGATCACCCGCCGGATCAGCCGGTGCCGGGAGGACTCGCGCGACTCGTCGACGACCGGCATGAAGTCCTGGATCTCCGCGACGCCGTCCGCCGCGTAGAACCGGGTGATCAGCACATTGGTGTCGGGGAAGTAGAACTGTCTGGTCCGCGCCGGCACGTCGGCGGCCAGCTTGAACGACCCGCCCCGCTCGGCGTCCAGGATGGACCCGAACACGCTCGGCGCGTCGAACCGCGGGCAGCAGTACCAGTCGATGGTCCCGTCCGTCGCGACCAGCGCGGCGGTCCGGAGATCACCGATCAGCCCGTGCTCGGAGATCGGCGGATAGCGCGAACCGCCCACCCGCCCGGACCCGCTCCCGAACTCCATCCCGGCCTCCCTACCATCTCGCCATGGCAGCCACGGGGATCAAGAGGACCACCTCTCATGGTAGGCCGCCCCCGGAAACCGGCACGGCGGACCGGAGAGCAGCCAAGCCGTACCCGCTTCCCATCCGGTGGGTCGCCGACCTTCCCACCGCGCCCCGTCCCTGCAGACTGGCCCGACGGCTTCGTGGACAGTGCACTTCTGGGGCAAGATCCGCTCCGGTTTCCACTCCCCGACGCCACCGAACGCTGGACGGCGCGGGCGGCCTGGGCGATGGCCACCGCGTCGGTGCTGCTGGTCCTGCTCTTCGCCGCCCTGTTCGGGGCCGATGCCGCCGGCACCCCGGCGGACCGGCTCATCCGAGCACCCGGAGCTGGGGTGATACGGTCGCTGGCCGTGACAGAGCCGCTTCCTGTGTTCCCGTATCACCCCGACCCGGTCGCCACGGGTGCCATCGTGCGGTCCGACGCGGAGTGCAGCTGCTGCGGTCGAGCCCGCGGCCACATCTACACCGGCCCCGTCTACGCAGTCGAGAACCTTCGTCACCGGCTCTGCCCATGGTGCATCGCGGATGGGAGCGCGGCTGACCGCTTCGAGGCACAGTTCACCGACGTGGTCGACGACGTCCCGCTGGATCGGCTGATCGCGATCACGCAACGTACGCCAGGATTCAGCGGATGGCAGCAGGAACGCTGGCTGATCCACTGCGAAGACGGCGCTGCCTTCCTGGGAACCGCCGGAGCCGCTGAGCTCGCCGCCTGCCCCGAGGCCTGGGCATCGCTTCGGCAAGAACTCGCATCCTGGCCCGCGTCGCAGGCCGAGCAGTACCTCAAGGCATTGACCAAGGACGGTCAGCCAACCGCATACCTCTTCCAGTGCCGCAGCTGCGGTACCCACCGCGCCTACTCGGACGCCACGTAGGTCGGGCGCAGGTCAAACGGCAAGCAAAGCCGGGGTTCGTCAACGTGGCCGAGACGCGAAAGAGGCGATTCTGGTGCGGGTGCCGATTCGGGAGGAAACGCCCGACCGCCTGGCACCCGAAGTCCTCGACGAGACCGGCGTCCTGGTCCGGCTCACGCGGGCCTGGCTCAGCTGGAGACGGAAGCGCGGGACAGGGCCGTGCGCAGCGCGAAGGCGCCGAGCAGGGCGCCTGCCGTGAACCGCTGGGCGGTCATGACGCGGGGCCTGACGGCCAGGAACCCCGACACGCGTGCTGCGCCCAGCATGACCACAGCGTTCACGCAGATCCCCACGATGATCTGCACACCACCGAGCTGGAGCAGTTGCTTCCAGGCCGGACCTGACTGCGGGTCCAGGAACTGGGGCAGCAGGGCGCCGTAGAGAAGAGCGATCTTGGGGTTGAGCAGGTTGGTCAGCAGCCCCATCGAGAACAGGCGGGTGTCGGAGAGCGGCGGCAGGTCCTGGGCCGGGGTGAAGGGCGAGCGGCCGCCGGGCTTGAGCATGCCCCAGGCGAGGTGGGCCAGGTAGGCGGCTCCGGCGAGCTTGACCACCGTGAACGCCATCGGCACAGCGGTGAACACCGCGGACAGGCCCGCAGCCGCGGCCAGCAGGTAGCACAGGAATCCCACGGCGGTCCCGCTGAGGCTGACCAGGCCTGCCCTGCGGCCTTGGGTGATGGCGCGGGAGGCGAGGTGGATCATGTTCGGTCCCGGGGTCAGGGCCATGCCCAGTTCGACCAGGGCCACTCCTCCCGCTGCGGCCAGAGTGATCACCGGTCAACTCCCTGCTCGTTCGTCGAATGACCTGGCACCCGAAGTGGGAGTAGCCCGGCTGCGACGCATCAACAGCACCTGCCTCGCCTCCGGCAGGATACGGCCCTGCTGATCGGCGTCCTAAAGCGCCCTCGGCCCCGCGACGATCAAGAACGCCGACAAGTACTCGGGTGGCTGGTGGTCCTCGCGCTCAGATTGCCGGTCCGGCCCCGGGAGCACCCGGGCCCGGCCCGCGGTCGTGAAGTCCGCGGCGATGCCGGCCTGGAGCGCGGCGATCGGCCTGGACACCTGGGGCACCTGCGGGCGGGTGGTGCTGGTGAGCCGGCGTCTTGACCGGCTCTCCGTGCACAACAGCGCGTCAGGCTCTCGTGGAACTCGACCCGACAGCGGGACAGAAGTCTCAACTGGTCCCCTACGGGCGCGTCGACGGGAGGACTCATGGACAGCGGCCGTTCTCTCGCGCTTCGTGACTCGACATCTCGAAGCGTGGAGAACGGCCGCCTCCGCTGTCCCGGAACGAACCGTAGGTCAGCAGGTCGGGTGACCCGCGAGGTTCAACACCGAGCGCAGCTCAGACGCCTCGCGTAACAGAGGCTTCCTCGGAGCTCTGGTTCCGGCTTCAGGGGCCGACCCGGTCGTAGCGCAGCGACGTGCGACCGGCGGCGTCGGAGTAGATCTGGGCAACGGACGCCGTCCCGACCGCGTCGCGTCGGATGCCCTGCAGCTGGATCGTGGTCGGCCCGTTCACGTGGATCAGCTCGCTGATCGGTGCGGTCGCGTTACCGCCGGCCTGGGCGTTGCCGGGGTTCAGGTCGATGACCTGGTAGACGAGCCGCTCGCTGTCCGCGACGGCGGTGTTCGATGTGGCATCCCACAGCCGAGCGGTGATGTACGTGTTGACCGGCGGAACGCCCGCGAGACGGCCACGGACGTTCGCGTCGAGCTCGTAGGTCCCGGCCCGGGGCAGGGTGACCTCCAGCGGGGTGGTGGTCCACACACCGGGCGGCAGGTCGACCACCGTGTTGAGGTGGGCGATTCCTCGGACCACCGTGGGCGCCGCCGGCGCCGCGGTGACGGTGTTCTGGGTTGCGACGGTCGTGGCGCCCACGAGCACGGCGACGGTTACGGCGGTGAGGCCGGTGCGCAGCGATGACATGATGCCTCCGAGACGGATGCCAGCGGAATGTGCCATCGCCAATGTAGGGACGCTCGCAAGGCGGGTATATCACCCGATAGGGGGATGCCCGCTTGCAAGTAGACGGTCGCGAGCGGGCGTGCGCCGGGAGCTTCCGGAGCGCTCGGCCATCGCCGTTTCGCGAGGCATCGGGCCTGGTCGAGGAACCGCACGACCGGCTGCGCGGGAAGGTCCGCGAGGCCGAGGGCCGGGCTGCGGAGCCGACCGCGGGGATCATCGGCGCGCGCCCCGAAGGGCGTTCAGGCCGGTGACGGCCGGCGCCCGGTGCAGACCGGATCCCGGCGGCTTCGGCGCGCCGCAGCGGTCGGCGGTCCGTCAGCAGGTGAGGACGTTCCAGGGGGGTGGCCCACCGGTCCAGCGCCTACCAAATCCTCGGGCCGACGATGCCGTCGGCCCGGAGCAGACACGTCGGTGGATGCCCCGTGGTCATTGCGTGACATTCACTCCGTCAGCCGTGCCCACGGGTTGAGTGTCTTCACCCACAGCCACGCACCCGCGCGGGCACCCCCGATCGTCCGCGACGGCGTGTACACCGCCCCGTGTGCCGTGGTGTCCGGGCCTCTGGTTCGATGGAGGCACCGTCACCGTCGCCTGCGAGGAGCAAGACCCTGAGTACGTCGTTCGCCGAGGCCCTGTCCGTCGTGCTGCTGGTGCTGGTGCTGGTGGGCGCGGTGGTCCGGCCGTGGGGTTGGCCGGAGGCGGTGGTCGCGGTGCCGGCCGCGGGCGTGGCGATCGTCGCCGGGGCGATCCCGCTGGACCACGCGCTGGCGGAGGCCGGGCGGCTGGGGCCGGTGATCGGGTTCCTGGCGGCCGTGCTGGTGCTGGCCAAGCTGTGTGACGACGAGGGGCTGTTCCAGGCCTGCGGGGCGTGGATGGCGCGTGCCTCCGCCGGGAGTCCGCGGCGGCTGCTGGCGCAGGTGTTCGTGGTGGCGTCGGTGATCACGGCCGTGCTCAGTCTGGACGCCACCGTGGTGCTGCTGACGCCGGTGGTGTTCGCCACGGCGGCCCGGCTCGGCGCCCGGCCCAAGCCGCACCTGTACGCGTGCACCCATCTGTCGAACACCGCCTCGCTGCTGCTGCCGGTCTCCAACCTGACCAATCTGCTGGCCTTCGCCGCCAGCGGGCTGAGCTTCACCCGGTTCGCCGCGCTGATGCTGCTGCCGTGGCTGGCGGCCATCGCCGTCGAGTACGTGGTGCTGCGCCGGTTCTTCGCCGCCGACCTGGACGCGGGCGCGCCGGCCCCGGCCTCGCCGGAGGCACCGGAGCTGCCGGTGTTCGCCCTGGTCACGGTGGCGGGCACGCTCGGCGGCTTCGTGCTGACCTCCGCGCTCGGGGTGGATCCGGCCTGGGCGGCGCTGGCGGGCGCCCTGGTGCTGGCGGTCCGGGCCCTGGCGCAGCGGCGCACCACCCCGGCGGCGATCGTCCGCTCGGCGGCCGTGCCGTTCCTGGCCTTCGTCCTGGCGCTCGGGGTGGTGGTCCGGGCGGTGGTCGACAACGGGCTGGCCTCGGGGCTCGGGCACCTGCTCCCGCACGGCACCTCGCTGCCCGCCCTGCTCGGCACCGCGGCGCTGGCGGCCGCGCTGGCGAACGTCATCAACAACCTGCCCGCGACCCTCGTCCTGCTCCCGCTGGCCGTTCCCTCCGGCTCCGGCGCCGTCCTCGCCGTGCTGCTGGGGGTGAACATCGGCCCCAACCTCACCTACGCCGGGTCCCTGGCCACCCTGCTGTGGCGGCGTATCGTCCGCGAACACGACACCGACGTCGGCCTGGGCGAGTTCACCCGGCTCGGGCTGCTCGTCGTGCCCGTCGCCCTGACGCTGGCCGTGGTGGCACTGTGGGGGTCCCTGCACGTCATCGGATCGTGAGGAGACCGACCGCCGTGACCGTCGTCGTCTGGATCACCGAGGGCACCTGGCCCGCCTGCGTCGACGCCGCCCGCGCCCACGCACCGCAGGACGCGGAGGTCGTCCTGCTGCACGTCAGCGGCCAGGACGTGCCCGGTGTCGCGCACGGCGCGTTCGCCGGCCTGCTCGGCCGCGGCCATCGCGAGCAGGACCCGGGCATCCGGGTGGAGACGCTGGCGGCGGCCTCGGGCCGGCAGCTCCTCGACGCCGCCGCCGATCGCCTCGGCCGTCCCTGCACCCGGCTGGAGCGCACCGGCCGCACCGAGCACGAGGTCCTCGCCGTGGCGGACGCGGCCGACCTGCTCGTCCTCGCCCGCGACGGCGACTCCGCCCACCCCGGGCCGCACAGCCTCGGCCCGGCAGCCCGCTTCGTGGTCGACCACGCCCGCTGCGCGGTACTGCTGGTGTGGCCGGGGCGGCCCGGGCGGGGCTTCAGTCCAGTGCCGTGATCCGGTTACTGAGCGTCCCGAGCCCCTCGATCGAGCACTCCACCACATCGCCGGGGGCCAGGTAGCCGGGCGGGTCGGCGGCGAAGCCCGTCCCGGCCGGGGTGCCGGTCAGGATGACGTCGCCCGGCTCCAGCGGCACGATCCGGGAGATCGCGGCGATGGTCTCCGGGATGGAGAACACCATCTGGTCGGTCCGGGAGACCTGTCGGGCCACACCGTTGACGCTGAGGGTGATCGCCAGGTCGTGCGGGTCCGGGACTTCGTCGGCGGTGGTGATCCACGGGCCCAGCGGGCAGCTGCCGGGCAGGCTCTTCGACAGGTAGTACTGCTTGTGCCGGGTCTGGAGGTCCCGCGCGGTGATGTCGTTGGCCACGCAGTAGCCGAAGACGTGGTCCAGCGCCCGGGCCTCGTCGACCCGCCAGGCGGGGCGGCCGATCACCACCGCGAGTTCCACCTCCCAGTCGATCTCCTTCGAGAGCGAGAAGTCGATCCCCAGCGGGCCGACGGGCGCGGCCACGCTGCGGCGGTCCTTGGTGAACACCACCGGGTGCCGGGGCCTGCGGTACTCCCGGCCCGCCGCGCGGTAGGCCTCCTGGCCGTGGTCGGTGTAGTTGAGCCCCAGGGCGAACAGGTTGTTCGCCGGGCGTGGCAGTGGCGCCAGCAACTCGACGTCACTGAAGGGCAGTCGGGGCCCGGACGGGCTCCGCTCGGCCAGCTCCGTCCAGGCCTCCGGTCCACGGCGGAGCAGGTCGGGCAGGTCGGGCAGGTCGGACGGCCCCGGCCGGCCGGGGGCGGGCAGCGTCAGGGCGGCGCCGTCCGGGTCGACCAGCGCGAGTCTCTCCGCTCCACCGGTCCGGATGGTCGCAAGGCGCATCGTTTCTCCTTCTCGCGCTCGGCGGGACGGGCGGGCGCCGGTAGCGGTCACGGCGCCCGCCCGTCCCTTGGGACAGGTCGGTCGACGCCCCGGCCGGCCTGCGGACGACCGACGTACGGGCCGGCCGGTGGTGGGCCGGGGCGTCGGCCGGGTGGTGGGTGCTGGCGGGCTCAGTCGAGCAGGCGGTCCAGTTGCTGGGCGACCGTACCGCGCAGCACCTCGGACGCACCGCCGGCCATGGTGAGCATCCGGGCGTCCCGCATCAGCCGGGCCAGCGGCATCTTGTCCGACAGCCCGTTGGCGCCGCACACCTGGGCGGCGGTGTTGGTGATCCGCTGGGCGAGGTCGCCCGTCACGTACTTGGCCATCGCGCTGGGCGCACCGGTGTCGTCCCCGGCGGCCCACTCGCCCGCGGCCCAGTCGATGAGCGACTGCGCCGCGCGCAACTCGCTGACCAGGGGAGCCAGCGCGGTCCGCATCGCGAGGTGGCCCGGGGAACCGGCCGGAAGGCGGGCACTGGAGTAGTCGAAGGCCGTCCGCAGCGCGCTCTTCGAAAGGCCGAGGCAAATCGCCGACTGGCCCAGGCGCTTTCCGTTGTAGTGGCGCATGATCCGGCGCAGCGAACTCCGGTCGAAACCGAGGACGACCTGCTCGACGGGTACGAACACATCGTGGTAGCGGACGTGGAATTCGCCCAGTCCGCGCAGCCCCAGTTTCTCCTTGCGGTCGTCGATCTCGACCGTTCCGTCGCCGGCGCCGAGCCGGGTCCGGTCCACGAGGAAGAGGCCGACGTCGCGGGATTCGGGGGAAGGCTTGGCGACCACGAAATGGACCGTCCGACGGGCCGCGCCGGTGATCCAGTCCTTCTCGCCGCTGATCCGGTAGCCGCCCTCCACCGGGGTCGCCACCGTGGTGAAGCGGGCGACGTTGGAACCGGTCTGCGGCTCGCTCATCGCGAAGGCGGCCTGCTGCTCGCCGGTGGCGATCGCGTCGAGGTAGCGTTCGCGCAGCTCGCGGCCCGCGTACTCGCGCAACATGCCGATCTGGCCCATGTTCTGGTCCATCACCGCCTTGGCGACGGACGGTGAGACCCGGGCCAGTTCCTCCAGCACCTGGAGGAGGAAGCGCACCCGCTCGGGCCCGCCGTGGGGCTGGTCGGCGCGGTAGCCGAGGGAGTTGGCGAACAGGCCGCGACGGGCCATTTCGCCGAAGAGTTCGGTGCCGATCTCGTCGCTGCGGTCGATCAGCCCGGCCACCGGGGCGACTCTTTCCCGAGTAAAGCTCCGGACGTCGTCCAGAAAGGCCGCCGCTTCGGTTCCGGCGGTCTGGTCGAGGTGGTCAGCGGCGGCGGGACGCGGCTGAACGGCTAAGGAAGTCACGGTTTTGCCCTTTCCTCGGAGGAGAGGTTGCAGGCTCGCGCCGGTCGCACATTCCGGTGCGAGCGGAACCGACAATGCCACTCCCGAAAGCCCGCCATGTTACCGACAAGTAAACTGTCCGATCCGGATCGGTGGTGTGCGTCACAGTCGGGCATTTCACTGATCCTGCGTCAACTAACGTTCGACCGCCGGAAGATGACCTTTCGACTCGCGCAGTGCACGCGCCCCCGTCCCCCGCCCCCGGAAAGGGCATGCCGATGACGCTGACGTTCTCCACCCTGCTCGTACTGATACTGATGGGCGCCGCGGCCGGCGGCGTCGGCGCGCTGACCGGGATCGGCGGCGGCGCGGTCGTGGTGCCGGTGCTGGTGCTCGGCTACGGCGTCTCGTTCCGCTCGGCGGTGGCCGTCTCACTGGCCGCCGTCATCGCCAACTCGGCCGCCGGCTCGGCCGCTTACCTGCGCCAGGGCCTCACCCACAAGCGCCTCGCGTTCAGCCTGGAGGTAACCACCACCATCGGCGGCATCGCGGGGAGCCTGGTCACCGCCTTCATCCCGCGCCCCGCCCTGGAGGCCGTCTTCGGCCTGAGCCAGTTCCTGTCCGCCGAGCTCACCCGCCGCCGCAAACGACTCCCCTCCCCCGCAGGGGCGTTGGTGACCGCCGCGACCCCGCCGGACGCCCTCACCCGGCACGGACTGCGCGCCTGCGAGGGCCGGGACGCCCTCACCGGTCTGATCGCGGACGACACCGACGGCACCGCTCGCGCCTACCGGGCCCGGCGCCCGCTCCTCGGCGCCGGCGCCTCCATGGTGGCCGGGATGCTCTCCGGCATGCTGGGCATCGGGGGCGGCTTCCTCAAGGTGCCGGCGATGACGGTCGGCATGGGCGTGCCGGTCCGAGTGGCCACCGCCACCAGCCAGTTCATGATCGGCATCACGGCGGTGGCCAGCTTCGTCGTCTACTTCGCCGCCGGCGTGGTGCAACCCCTACTGGTGGCCCCGATCGTGCTCGGCATCACCACCGGGTCACTGCTCGGCTCCCGGCTCTCCGGCCGGCTCTCGGTGAGCACCATCGAGGCCGTCTACACCACGGTCGTGCTCGCCTCCGGCCTCTCCTTCCTCCTCGGCGCCTTCGGAGTGATCAATGTCTGACCTCCCCACCACCGAACCCGGCCGCACCGCCACCGCTCCGACCCCGGACCCGCTGGCCGAGGAAGTCCGCACCAACCGGTTCACCGCCACCGCGCTGCTGGCCACCAGCGCCCTCGCCCTGGCGCTGATCCTGGCCGGCCTGGTCACCTCGCTGGCCGCCGGCGACCGCACCGCCCGCCCGCTCGCCCTCGCCGACCTCACCTCCCAGCACAGCGCCGGCCCCCTGCTGCTCGGCCTCGGGCTGCTCACCCTCGCCGTCGCCCCCGGACTCGGCATCCTGGTCACCGTGGCCCGCTGGCTCCGGGCCGGCGACTGGCGGCACTCCCTGCTCGCCGCGCTCGTGGTGGCCCTGCTCCTGGGCGGCGCCCTGCTCGGCTGACACCCGCCCCACTCGGCTGACGCCTCCTCAGGCAGCGGTTCCCGCGCGCGAGCCGTCCTCGTACGCGGTCCCCCGACGTGCGGCGACGGCGCGCCGGAGCCACCAGCCGGCGACGTACAGGGCGAGGGCGGCGATCAGGCCCGCGCCCGCACCCTTCGCCGCGTCGGACAGCACCCCTTCGAGGACGGCGCCCAGCGGCTGACCGGCCGTCCCCGCGTCCGGCCCGGCGAGCCACCGCCAGGCGTGGGCGACGGCCCCGGCGGCCGCACACAGCGCCAGCGCGAGCAGGACCCGGCGCGGCGCCGCACCCGCACCCGCACCCGCACCGATGCGCAGCCGGTCCCGCCTGCGCCAGCCGTACACCGCGATGGCTACCAGGCCGCCGACGGTGCTCAGGTGCTGCAACGCCCGGGCCCAGGTGAGGCTGCCCGCCAACGGGGAGTTCAGCCAGGGCGTGCGGGCGACCACGAAGCCGTCGAAGTGGGTGAAGGAGTCCCAGGCCAGGTGGGTGGCGAGGCCGATCAGCGCGGAGAGCAGGACCCAGGCCGCCCGCTGGATCACCGCGCCCGCCGTCCGGGCCTGCGGCACGTTGACCGGCAGCGACAGCAGCGACGCCAGCGGCCGACGGCCCGCCAGGAACGACGCCCACAGCGCCAGGGTGTACGGCAGGCCGACGGTCAGGGCACCGGGCAGGGTGTGGGTGGTGGTGGCGTTGGTGAACGGCTCGTACCAGGACTGCGCGCTGACGGGCAGGCCGACGGTGGCCACGAAGTAGGGCATGTCCGGCGCGACCGCACCGGCGACCAGCGCGGCCCCACTGAAGGGCCGGCGCAGCAGCGGCAGCACGGCTGCGGGGTGGGACAGGGTGAACGGCATGGGCATCCTCTCGGGCGGACCGATAGTCCGTCGAACGGAATGCTACGTCAAACGGACTAATAACCGCGCGCCGAACCCCGTCCTCGGTCGGCGAACACCGCACGACAGGGCCCCGTCCGCAGCGGAGGATCCGCCCGGTCGAAATGTGGTGGCCGATCGGGCGGAAAGCCGGGAGACTCGGCCCGTGGACATGGGGATCTCCGGCTTCGAGCCGTCCTTCCTGGTCGGGATCGACGCGGTCCGGCAGGCGCACGGATCACGCCTGGCGGCGCTCGCCGGCAGACGGCTGACGGGCTTCGCCGTGGTGCGGTTCGCCGAGGACGGGGACTGGTTCGCCGACTGCCCGGTGGTGCTGGACTTCGACGGTGTCCAGGTGGAGGTGTGCCACCGGCAGCTCGACAACCTCTCCATCGGCTGGGACTCGATCGACACCGCGCGGGCCATCTCCGGGTGGGAGTGGTCCGAGCTGACACCCTGGTGGTCCCGGCGCGATGAGCGCCTCGAACCCTTCGTCGGCCAGGAACTGCGCGAGGCCGCACTCCTGGAGTGGCGGCCGACGGGCCATGACGTGGCGACCGGAACCGTGGCGGTGGAATTCCGCTTCGCCGGGGGCCGCCTGCAGATCGCCAACGGGCTCGACGAGAACGACATCGAGGTGGGTGAAGCCCACCCGCACTATGTCCGGCACCGGCTGAGCGGCTGAGCGTGAGGGTACGCCAGGTGGTCAGTCGTGCCGGCAGTAGAGGCCCCCGCCGGTGCGCAGCGCGGTCACGGCGAGCCGGGCGACACCCTGGAGGACGTCCAGAGGCGAGCCGCTCCCCGCGCCGGGTGATCGCTCAGGACGCCCGGCGGAGGGCCCGCCCCAGGCGGCCCGCGAGCGGGACGCCGGCCGCTGCCGCCGCCACTACGGTCGCCAGGCAGGTGACGGCGGTCGGGTCGCCCCAGGCCGTGGTGCCGGCCTGGGCGAGCAGCGGCGGCGAGGCCAG
>NZ_MECK01000123.1 GCF_014596465.1 Streptomyces sp. CBMA123
GTGCGGCTCGGCCTCGGCGACCGGAGCGGGGGCGGCGACCGGAGCCTCGGCGGCGGCCTCGACGGCCTCCTCCGCGGCGGGCTCCTCCTCGACGGCGGGCTCCTCGGCCACCGGCTCCTCGACCGGGGCCTCGACCACCGGCGCGGCCTCGACCACGCGACGGCGGCGGGGGCGGCGGGCCGGAGCGGCCGGGGCCTCCTCGGCCACCGGCTCGGCGACGGGGGCCGCGACCGGGGCGGCGGCCTCGACCGCGGGCTCCTCGGCGACGGGGGTCTCCACGGGCGCCTCGGCCCGCTTGCGGGTGCGGCGGGCCCGGGCCGGCTTCTCCGCCTTCTCCTCCGCCTTCTTCTCGGCCGTGGTCTCGGCGGCCTTGGTCTCGGCGGCCTTGGTCTCCTCGGCCTCCGGCGCGGTGACCACGATCGCGGTCTCCTCCGGAGCACCGGCGGGAGCCTCGGCGCGCTTGCGGGTCCGGCGGGCCCGGACCGGCTTCTCAGCGGCCAGGGCCGGCTCGGCGGACGCCTCGACCGGGGTGGTCACCTCGACCGGGACGACCGTCTCGGCCGCCTCGGTGGCCGCCCCCTGCGGGGTGCCCGCCGGGCGGGACACCGCCCGGCGACGACGACGCGGCGGCGCGGCGGACGCGCCCTCGCCACCGGTCGCGGCGGTTTCGTTCTGTTCCGTGGCCGCAGCCTGCTGCGGATCGGTGTTATCGAGCATGCGGGTGGATCTCCCGTCAGGCCCCCGGGCTCCGCATCCGGGCACGGCTCGGCACCAGTGGGTGGCCGGCATCGCGAGGATGCTCGGGCCGGACCCTTTGACGGTGCCGCCGTGCGGACGCGAGGCCGCACAGGGGCTCGTAGTCTCGCTCGGCGCCCCGCGTGGCGCGGGGTGTCGAAAGTCTTCTGGTCTGACCAGTCTTCTGTGGTTTTCCCAAGCCGAGCCGTCCCCCAACCCCGGGTGGCTCCCGGAAGGGGTCCCGGGCCCACCGACCGTCCTGGTCGACGGGCCCCGAGAGGCCGGCCTGTGCTGCGACGACGCTCGCTCCCCTGGGGAGCCGCGGGAACCTTGGAGGACCATCGGGTCCAGTGAGGCACTGGACCCGGCCTCCGCCCACTAGGCGGACGCGGTAGCGCGCGGCCCGGCAGCCGTTTCTCAGCCGGCCGGGGCCGCGGCGCGGTCGAGCGCCAGCGGGTCGGTCACCGTGCCCGTCTCCTCGTCGAGCGGCCCCTGCGCCAGCCTGGTCACCTCTGCGGGGACCGGCGGCGCCAGGTCGGCCGTCGCACGGAGACCGGACAATACGTCGTCGGGTCGTACGGCGGGTGTGGCGTGTCGTACTACCAGGCGCAGTATCGCACAGGGACGGCCGGTCCGAACATCGCGGGCGGTTCCGGCCGCCGTGTCCGCACCGTCGTCGACCTGCGGCTCGACGACCTCGAGCGCCGCCACCGCACCGCGCGCGTCGAAGACCCGCACGCCGTTCTTGGTCCGGCGCTCGACCTCGACCGTCTCCTCGGCGAGGAACTTCCGGACCGCCTGCACCGCCTCGTCCGGCTCGACGCCGTCCAGGCGCATCAGCCACTCGGAGGCCTCCAGGCGCTCCACGAAGTTCGGCGTCCGGACCTCGACGGCGTCGATCACGTCCAGGCCCGGCGGCAGCGACTCGTCCAGCTGCGCCCGCAACTGCTCGGGGTCGCGCGCAGCGGCCAAGCCGATCTCCAGGTACTCCGCCTCGCTCGCCACCCCGGTCGGGGCCGCGTTCGCGTAGGAGACCTTCGGGTGCGGGGTGAAGCCGGCCGAGTAGGCCATCGGAACGGCGGACCGGCGCAGGGCGCGCTCGAAGGCGCGCTGGAAGTCACGGTGGCTGGTGAAGCGGAGCCGGCCGCGCTTGGTGTAGCGGAGACGAATCCGCTGCACGGTCGGCGCGGGCGGCGGACCGTCGGGCGTACGACGTGCCAGGGTCGCTCAGTCCTTAGTCAGTTCTCCCGGTCCGGCGCGGCGCAAACCCGCCACTGTCCGGACTCTGTCACCTCAAAGGGTACGCGCCCCGCCACCCCCCTCGCTCCGCCCCTGGTCAGCAGCACGCCTCGGCCCCCGCCCGGAAACCTCCCGGACGGGGGCCGAGGACCACCCACCGCCTACTTGTTGACGACCGTCAACGGCAGCATCTTCTTACCCGTGGGCCCGATCTGGATGGCCGTATCCATCTGCGGCTAAATGGAGGCAGTCCCATAACCGTCGAGGGGGTCACCGGCATGGCGAAGCGCACCCGTACGGCACGTGCCGCACAGCAGAAGACGTACACGGTCGAGGCCGAGTGGACCGCCGCGGATCTGGCGCTGTTGGAGCAGCTCAAGAGAGCCGAGGCCGCCCTTCCGACGGACGCACCCCGGGCGCTGCTCTCGGTCCGGCTGTCCGTGCTGACGGAGGACACCACCTCCCCCGTCCGTCAGGAACTCGACCTCCGCCGCGAGGCCCTGAACCGGGGGTGCCGGGTGGTCGGCGTCGCCAGCGACCTGAACGTGTCCGCCACGAAGGTGCCCCCGTGGAAGCGGAAGCAGCTGGGCGACTGGCTGAACAACCGGGTGCCGGAGTTCGACGTGCTGCTGTTCTGGAAGCTCGACCGGTTCATCCGTCGGCTTTCCGACCTGCACACGATGATCGACTGGGCGTTGAAGTACGGGAAGAACCTGGTCTCCAAGCACGACTCCATCGACCTGACCACGGTCGTCGGCAAGATCCTTGTCACGCTGATCGGCGGCATCGCGGAGATCGAGGCCACCAACACGAGCACCCGCGTCGCGAGCCTCTGGGACTACGCCAAGACCCAGTCCGCCTGGCTGGTCGGCAAGCCGGCCTTCGGCTACACCACCGCCGAGGACGAGAACGGGAACGTCGTCCTCGTCATCGACCCGGACGCGCACAAGGCCCTGCACTGGTGCCGACGCATGGCCCGGCGAGGTATCTCCGCTACCCGCATGGTCAGGCTGCTGAAACGCGCAGGTCTCGCCAGCGACGGCCTCACGGCTACGACCCTCCTGCGCCAGCTCCGCAACCCCGCCTTGATGGGCTACCGGGTAGAAGAGGAGAAGAAGGGCGGCGCTCGCCGGTCCAAGCTCGTCCTGGACAAGGCCGGGCAGCCCATCAGGGTCGCGGAGGCCGTCTTCGCCGACGAGGAGTTCAACGAGCTCCAAGCGGATCTCGACAAGCGCAGCAAGGACCAGCCTCAGCGCCGGCCCGGTGGTGCCACGAAATTCCTCGGGGTCTTCTTCTGTGTCGACTGCGGGACGAACATGCTGGAGCAGCGGAACCGCGTCAAGGATCGGGTGTACGAGTACCTGCGGTGCCAGGGCTGCAAGGGCGGAGGCCTGGGCGCTCCCAACCCCGACGTGATCAACGCCAAGCTCGTCCTCGACGTGCTGTCGGTCCTCGGCGACGAGCCCGTTCAGGTGCGCGAGTACGCGAGGGGCGCAGAGGCACGCGCCCAGGTGGCGCAGCTTGAGGAGTCCATCGCCTACTACATGAAGGAGCTGGAGCCCGGAGGCCGGTACGCCAAGACCCGGTTCACGCGCGAGCAGGCGGAGGAGACGCTGGACAAGCTGATCACCGAACTCGGGGAGATCGATCCCGAGACCACCGAAGACCGGTGGGTGAACGTGGCCAACGGGAAGACGTTCCGGCAGCAGTGGGAGGACGGCGGCACTGAGGCCATGGCCGCCGACCTGCTGCGGGTGGGCATCCGCTGTGAGGTCACCCGAACCAAGGTCAAGGGTCAGCGGGCTCCCGCGATCAAGCTGCGGCTCATGATCCCCAAGGACTACCGCGACCGGCTGATCGTCAAGCAAGACGACTTCGCGAGCAAGCTCTGACGCCGACAGCCCCCGTCATCATGGCGGGGGCTGTCGTGGTCAGTGCTTGGCGGAGTCGTACGGCTCCTCGTGGCCCTCGTCGTCCACGATGACGATCTCGCTCTCGATGACCAGGGACCGGAGCGGTTGCCGTGGCAGCGCCTCGCGCGAAGCCGTCGCGGCTCCGGCCCCCGCTTGCTCGGCCGTCACGCCCCCTCCTCTGCCCGTTCCGCACGGGCGACCTCCCGATTGGTGGCGAGGTCTTCGGCGATACCGGCGGCGAGGAGTGCTTCGGCCGGGGCGTGACCGGTTCCGACGAACCGCCAGGCACTCTCAACCACGGTCTCGTCGTCCCAGTCGGTGTAGAGGCCGCGGGCGTGTGCGGCCCGAGCGGCTCTGAGCTGCCCGTATGTAGTGGAGTAGGCCCGCGTCTTGGTGAGGCAGTGCCCCGGGTACCCGAGCATGTGGGCCCAGGCGCGAAGTCGCAGGTGTCGCAGCTCCGGCAGGCCGCCCAGGCGCCAGGCTGTGGCGATGAGGGCACGGACATGCGGGCTGACGCGCAACGCCTGTATCTCCGCCGGCGACTCGATGCGGCGGTCAACAGCGCCGGCGGCCTCCACGCTCTTGCTCGTGTACTTGGCGACGTAGGCCGCCACCGCATCGTCAGAGATCAGCCCGCCGCCCCCATAGACAAGGGGATGCACGTCCAGCTGGGTGCCGAAGCTGAGCCGTCCGCCGCCGTAAGCCGCCGACTCGGGGCACGGGAGTGCCACGGCGGTGGCCGCCGAGCGCACGGCTTCCGAGAGGAGGTCCCCCGTTGCCCAGGGCGGAGGCGGAGTAGTGGAACCATCCGGGCCGTCGAGCCTGACGACGGCGTGGAAGTGGACGGCGCCGCGCTTCTGGTACTCGGCAACCTTGGCGATGGAGACTCGGACCAGGGTGCGCACCTCGGACCGGCCGACGCCCGCCCGGGCAGCGAGGTGGTGGTAGAGGTTGTCGCGGAACGCCTTCCACAGGGCCGGGGCCATGGAGTTCCACGGGACGTGCCCGGGGTAGTCGTAGCAGTCCACACAGAGCGGCTGCCCGACGATGGGGTCAGCGTCCGGATGGGTTCGACCGCAACCGTGCTGCCCCCCGTGCTCACACCTTCTGCACCGGGCCGAGTGGCAGCTACCCGCCCGGTGGACCGGTCCGAAGGAGGGCGCGGTCAGGGTGACGAACAACCGCGGGTGCGTCCGTACGGTCTCCGGGACGCCTTTGCCACCGACCAGGCCGGAGCGGACCAGGTGGAAGGTGTCGCCGCTGTGCTCCCGGGAGCAGGGCGCGCAGCGGGAGGCCCGGCGGTTGCGGCAGCGGACGGAGAGCCGGCCACCGGGTTCGGTAGCGGTCGAGTAGTGCCGCAGAACCTCGCCGGTGTCGGGGTCGATCGTGGTGGTGTGCCCGGCGAGGTGGACCGGTTCGGCACAGCCACCGGTGGCGCGGATCTGCTCCAGCCACCGGTTCAGGTCCGGCGTCGCACCGAGGCGGACGAAGTCCTGGTCGATGAGGGGCAGTTGGCGCAGCCATGCCTCCCGGTCAAGGGGCGCGCACAGCGCGCCAGCGCGCGGCTTCCTGCCGCTCGCCGCCGCTCCTGTCTCCGCCCCGCGCCAGCGGCGGCCGGCCGCGCACGTCGAGCGTGCGGCCGGAGATACCGAGGTGAGTGAGCCCGCCGGGCAGGCGGAGACGGTGCGGGTCAGGACATGAGGCTCCGCCGGGCCCTCTCTCGGAGGGGGCCGGGGGCAGGCGCACGGGTGCGGCTTCGACGGGGTGATCGTGGGCGGGTCGCGGGAGGCCCCCGCCTCGACCGGTCACCCAAGGGCGTACCCGGAACCTCCAGGGGCCGCCAAGGCCAAGCGCAAGCGTCACGGAGTGAGCCTTGGCGGCCCCTGGAGAACCCGAGTGCGGCGAAGCTGCCCGATCGAGGAGGGGACCACCCGCTCAGCCCGAGGACTAGCCGCAAGCCTCACGACAACCATCGCTGGTGACACGGCTCTCTGGCAGAATCCCGATCAAATGCGTACGTGGGTCGCGCTGAATTCAAAGTAGGGGTGGGGACTTGAGTCGCTGGTACATCCGATTCCCAAGACCGTACCGCTACCGGGTCTGGTCGTTCGGCAGCTTGATCATTCTGATGGTATGGGTCTACGTCTGCATGCTTGTCCTGATGCTCAACATGATGGTGGTACCGATCGCAGGTACCGTCGCAGCGGTACGTGCCGTTCGGGCGAACCGCACCCGGCACCGCTAGGTCTGCCTGAGTCCCACGAGCTTGATCAGTGGGAGACCTGGAGGAGCGAAACGCCCTCTGGGTCGGCCTACGTGGTTCTGAGTCGCGCGCTGCCCGGAGCACTTCCTCTACCTGTGAGCGTGCCACAGGTGTGCCAGATCGGGCGGTACGTGGCGGTCAGTGGGGGACGCTGGCGGTGCGGTGGCTGGGAAACCGGCAGGCCGGGAGCAGCCCAGGTCACGCCGGGTGTCGCACGCCTGTCCTTGTAAAGCAGGTGTACTGCCATCGAAGCCAGACGATGATGGTCTGCATGATGCTCAACGGTTCACCAGTCACGGCCCCCAAGATGCTGCTCCTGGACCGCGTTGACTTCGAACCCAGCTGCTACGTGTTCAAGCTCGATCAACCGCTGTTCCTGAGGCCTGGGGACCAAATCTGGGCGGAGCGAAGCTCAGTGGTCGTACAGCGCACAGTCACGGGGTTGGTAGAGCGGCCTGCGGGCAGCATGGACGCCGAACGATGGGCGTACAAGCTGCTCTAGGTACGACCCGGCCGATCCACCCGCGACCTGCGGGCTGAGTGTCTAACTGCGCTACAACGGGTGCGCACGACGGCGGACGACCACGGACTCTCGCGGACCCTTTGGGCAGGTCAGCGACACTGCACGCCAAGGTCGGTTGAGCGCCTGGGTTGCTTCGGGACGAAGAGGCCTGTCGACGGGGGCGGGTGGATGCCCAAGCAGGCACCCGCCCCCGCCAGCCTGACTCATGACGCGTGGCGGGCTGCCAAGCATAGGAGTCCTTCGAGACGCAGCCATCCATCCGCAATGCCTTCGAGCCGGACCATCGGAGCACCCTGAGCATCCGTATCGGCGATCGCCCGCAGCTGTGTGCGCGCCACGCCGCACGCCGCCAGCAGGGAGTTCACCTCGTTCGCCGTCCGTCTCGCGGCCCGCCACCCGGCCGCGTAGTCCACTCCCGGCAGCCACACCCACGTGTCCGGATCGAGGCCAGCCGCCAACTCCGCACTGAAGTCGTCGTCCCCGTACACCAGTTACCCCACTCCCTGATCACAACCGAACCGGCCATCCGTGCACGGACATGCCGAGGAGCCCGATACCATCGGCACCGGGTTCCGACCCGCCGGACCACCCCACGTTCCCGCCAAGGTGACGGGGTGGTCCGGCACGTCTTCAGTTGTCCCTGATCAGGTCAGGCGTGTTCCCCCGTCGGCCCGCCGGATCCGGAGATCCGCCGGACCGGCTCCGCCTCATCCAGGCCGGTCAGCGGGTCATCAACTCCGTTCTCCTCACACCAGATGCGATGCATCAGCAGCAGCCACTGACCATCGGTGAAACCGGGCTCGGCGCACCACGCCATCACGTCACAGTGCGCAGCCCGGCGAGTCGGCGAGACAGCCAGCATCGGCACCCAGAACTGACCGTGCAGAAGCCACCAGGTCAGGGCCCGGTCCCACCAGGCCCGGAGCCACCGGATCACGAGGGCCCCTCGGGACCGGCCGGGTACACCCCGACCACGTACGGCTTCAGCCCCAGGAAGGCCAGCGACCGCACCTCCCCGTACACCGCCAGCCGGTGCCCGATCGTCTGCACCGCAGACGGCCCGAGCAACTCGTCGAAGAAGTCCAGCTGTTCCGGACTCAGCGGCAGCGCCCGCAACGCCTCCAGGAGCGCGGCCAAAGCGTCCGGCAGCCGGGCGAACCGCGCGGCCACGGTGATCCCCCGCACCTCCACCACCACCGGGAAGGGGTAGGGGGCGCTTCCCGCCGATCCCCCACCCCCGCCGGCGACGACCAGTCCCGCCGCGGACTCTCCGGACTCTCGAAGCGTCATCACTACGCCGACACCTCACCCGAACGGCGCGGGTGCCGCGCGTGGACACCCACCACCTGTCCGTTGACCACGATGAACCGGGCCACCGCCTTCCGCAGCCCCGCACCGCAGTAGAAGCACCGCGTTCCCGCCGTCCCGCTCGCTCGCTTCGCTCTCACCGCACGCCACCTTCCGGGCCCACCAGAGCCCAAGTGATCTTCCCGATGCCTTCCGGCCGGGGCTGCCAGCCCCACTCCACGGACAAGGCCTCCACCAGGCACAGCCCCCGACACGACACGTCATCCGGCCCGGTCGACCGCCGGATCACGGGCTTCTCGCTGCTCGCGTCGTGCACCTCCAGCCGGAGGTGATCGACCACCATCTCGAAGCGGATGTGGATTCGCCGCCCCTTGGGCACCCGCGCGTGCTTCACCGCGTTGCTCACCAACTCGCCGAGCACGATGGCGGCGTCGTCCGCGAGGGCACCTCCGCCCGGCACGCGGGCCAGGTAGATGCGGAGGTGCAGCCGAGCCACGCCGACCGACCTTTGGTGGCGGGTGAGCCTCGCCTCGAACACGGCTATCCCGCCGTCCGTTTCAGGCGACTCAGCAGTGCCCTGGGGTTCTCCCAAGCTGATCAAAGCGCACCACCTCCCGGTGCCCACAGGAACAACCGGACCTGGACGTCCGGGCCTTGGCACCAGGCTGCCGAGGGAGAGTGCGAACTTCGTACCCAAGGTGGTTACCCAGTGTGGGTAAACTCACAGGTAATCAACTTCCTTGCAGCGTCTATTGATCAGCAGCGGGAGCTGTGGTGACCGATGCGCGCGTTCCGGACCGGCTCCCAGCCGGTCTGCTCGCCAACCCCGAGATGATCGCGGCGTGCCGAAGACGGGACTTCGCCGCAGTGTTCCGGCTGCTCAAACTGGCCGGGATCTACCCATCGCTCATCGCCCGCGCCTGCGATATGACCCCGAGCCGAGTCGGCGAGATCATGTCCGGGAAGCGCAAGATCGAGAAGATCAACCTCATCGAGCGGATCGCGGACGGGCTGCACATCCCCGGGCGCATGCTCGGTCTGGCAGCCCGGGAGTGGGAGCAGGAGACGCCCCTTTCATCACCCAGGCATCCCGCACCAGAATCATCCACGACCGGGCAGAGCCTCAACTCGCCGATCGACCCCGAGTTTTTCGTGAGCCACCTTCGCGGCGTCATGCCCAGCCACTACCGAGCCGCGAACCTGCTCGGCTCCCGCCACGCACTCGATGCGGTGACACGGCACGTCCAGTTCCTCGACCGCATCCAGCAGAACGCCGGCGGCCGCGACCGGGACGAGCTGCTCATCATCGGCGCCCGTACCGCGGAGTTCCTCGGCTGGCTGAACCAGGATCTCGGCGACTTCGGCCAGTCCCTGTACTGGTCGGACCGCGCCATGGAGTGGGCTCAGGAGGCGGGCGATGACGTCATGGCCGCCTACGTGCTCTTCCGAAAGAGCAACCAGGCCACCGCCCAGCGCAGCGCCCAGAAGGCCATCAGCCTCGCCCGCGCCGCACAACGGGCGGTCGGCGCCACGCTCCGCATCCGCGCTCTGGCCGCTCAACAGGAAGCTCAGGGGCACACCCTCATGGGTAACCAACGCTTCGCCCAGGCCAAGTTCGACGAGGCCCACGAACTCGCCGCCGAGCCGGACGACTCCCACGCGGACGATGCCCTCGATCTCGCGTACTGCACCCCGACCTACATCGAGATGCAACGCGCCAACTGCCTGATCGAACTCGGCGATCCGCGAACGGCCGTGGAGATGTTCGAGGCCGAGCTTCAGATCCTGCCCTCGATCTACCGCAACGACCAGGGTGTCTACCTCTCCCGCTTGGCCCGCGCCTACGCGGTGTCCGGCGAACCGGAACAGGCAGCCGCCGCGGCCGACCGAGCGCTGTCGATCGCCATCGACACCGAGTCCGCACGGGCCATGTCCGAACTGTCCGCAGCAGGCAAGGCCCTCCAGCGATGGAGGGCCGTACCCGAAGTAGCCACGTTCACCGGCCGTTTGACCCTGATGCATCGATGACAGTGGCCGAGCTGCCATGAACCCCATATGAGGAGCTGGAACATCAATGACGCACCGTACGGCGGCTGAGCTTGAGGGGAACTCCTATCTCTGGGACGGATCGGAGCCCGGATGGGTGCTCTGTCGCAGCAAGATCCTTGATATCCCAACGATCTTTAACCGGATCACCCGCATGGTCCTGCTCGTGGAGGACACCGATGAATGGCGGGCCATAACGGACGTGATGCTGAGCCATGGTGTTCCGCTACTAGACGCACTTCCGCCCGAGGAGTGATCGAGCTGTCGGATCGATTGGCGGTGTCGACTGGACCCGGCATCCAGTCTGATTTGCTCCGCAGCCAACCCACGGCAGCCAGACGAGCACAGTCATGCGGTGGCTCGTCATCGGCTTCAGATAGGACACCAAGCAGCCTGCTTGTCCAGCCTTATGGCATCTCGATGACCCCTCGACCAGTGACGATCTGATGAGAGAGGCTGGGCCCATGGACGCACTGATCACGGCCGCCACTTCCGCAGACGAACGCCGGCGCGGCGCCAAGATCGCCGTACTGCCGGTCGGCAGCTTCGAGCAGCACGGCGATCACCTGCCCCTGACTACCGACACCGTCGTCGCCAGCCTGATCGCCCAGCGGATCGCCACCGACTATGACCTGTTCCTCCTGCCGCCCATCACGCTGTCCTGCTCCCACGAGCACGCCCACATGCCCGGCACAGTGAGCATCAGCGCCGCGACGCTCTACGCAGTGATCAACGACATCTGGAATTCCCTCCAGGCATCCGGCGTCCCCGGCCTACTGATCGTGAACGGCCACGGTGGAAACTACGTCCTCTCGAACGTCGTCCAGGAGGCCAATACCGAAGGCCCGCGCGTCGCGCTCTTCCCGGTCCGCGAGGACTGGCACAGGGCCCGCGAAGCTGCCGCTCTGGAAAGCTCAGGCGCCGAGGACATGCACGGCGGCGAACTGGAAGTCTCCCTACTCCTCCACGGCGCGCCCCACCTCGTCCGCGACGGCGTCGAAGACGACGACCACGACGCCCCGGAGCGCCCCCACCTCCTCACCCTGGGCATGACCGGCTACACCCAGAACGGCATCATCGGCCGCCCCTCACTCGGGACGGCCGAGAAGGGCAAGGCCATCCTGGAGAGCCTGTCCAAGTCGGCCGCCACACACCTGTCACTCGTAGGGGGTAGCTGACACCTACCGGGTGCCACCCAAAGGTGGGCGAGTCCCATTGCCAACAACAGCGCCCACCTCTTAGACGCACAGGAGCCCTCCTGGGCTGAACCGAGGAAGGCTCCATGCATCGCACGGAGGAGTCAGCTCAACTCGATCAAGGACTCGATGCCGGGGCGACACCGGGGCGGCCAAGGGTCCTTTGACCGCTCTTTCCAGTCCTGCCTGGGAGCGAGGGCAGGCCCTCCCGGGGGCGCAGTCCAGACCGAGCGTGCTCAGACCAAGTTTTACCTGGCCACCTGCGGCTTCCTCCGGGCATTAATATCAATTTTAGTATCTGAATTTGAATCAAGTAGCGCCAAGAATTCTGACGTCTTTGGGCGCTCTTGCGGCTCCTTAGAAAGGGCCCGACCGATCAACCTTGCAAGTGGATCCTTTGCTCGTTTCAGCGGCAGAGGTTCATCGTGCAACACTGCTGACATTGATGCCGCCACCGTGTCTCGCCGAAATGGAGAGAATCCCTCAATGGCTTGAAAGAGCGTTGCGCCAAGAGAGAAGAGGTCACTGCTTGGCAGGTCAGCTTCACCCCGCAGCCGCTCGGGGGCCATGTACTCTGGCGAACCAATGAATGTGCCCTCAGCAGTGATGACTGTGTCTCTCTCGTGCCGTGCGATCCCAAAGTCGGCGAGGAGAGTAGTTCCATCCGTAGACAGCATGACATTGGCAGGTTTGACGTCACGGTGGATTATGCCCCTCTTGTGGGCCGCATCAAGAGCTCGCAGCAACGCTCTGGCAACTTCCGCCACTTTGCTCGCAGGAAGCGGGCCGCGGTGGCGTGTGTACTGTTCCAACGAATAGCCGACAACCAACTGCATCACGATCCACGGGCGACCGTCGTGGGTCACGACGTCGTACACCGTGATGATGTTGGGGTGATCGCGGAGTTTGGCTGAGTTCCGGGCCTCCCTTGTAGCACGGGCCAGGATCTGAGCGCGTTCAGCCTCAGACTGCGCAGATGGCAGCCATACCTCCTTGATCGCTACGTCCACGTCTAAATATTCGTCCCGGGCCTTCCACACCCTGCCGAAACCTCCTGCCCCGAGGTCGTACAGCAGGCGATACTTGCCCCCGATCACCGCGCCACGGCCTGCCTCCTGAACCATCTCTCCCCTATGGCGGTTGAGTAGCAGTCAAGCTTCGAGATTAGGCAGTGCATGTGCGATCGAGCTAGGCGTAGGCACAGCTACTTAAGCACCAAAGCGCAGATCCACCTCTGGTTGCCCACCTTGAATCAGACCTGAGAGGTCCCCGCCAGCGAGAAACCTGGTACTGGTCCATGTCGCTGGCGAGGCCCCCGAGACACTTGACGCCTCACTGCGCGCTACAAGCCTGGTGGCACAGAAAGCAGGTCACCCGGGCCTTAGAAGAAGCCGCCACTTCGCCTGTCCGCTTACCGGCATGCGGAGGGCCGCTGCATCGCGATGCAGCGGCCCTCCAGCCGATCAGACCCACTCGATCGAGGACTCGATGCCCGGGGCACTCCGGGCGGCGGGCAGAGGGGTCCTCTGGCCGCCTTGCCGGGCCTCCATGGGGCGGGCGGGCCCGCCCCGGGCGCGCGTCATGCCAAGCGCGCCCAAGACGGGCTCCCGCTCACCCTCCGGAAGGCTGTGAAGTAAGTCACACAGCTCGCTCACCGTGTCACCCACTCCGCCGCCTACTTCTGCTGGCCAGCGGCGTTGACGACGGTCAGCGGCAGCATCTTCTTGCCGGTGGGGCCGATTTGTATGGCCGTATCCATCTGGGGACACACTCCACAGTCGAAGCACGGCGTCCAGCGGCAGTCGTCGACCTCGACCTCCTCCAGGGCGTCCTGCCAGTCCTCCCACAGCCAGTCCTTGTCGAGGCCGCTGTCCAGGTGGTCCCAGGGCAGCACCTCCTCGTAGGAGCGCTCGCGGGTGGTGTACCAGTCGACGTCGACGCCGGTGCCGGCCAGGCCCTTCTCGGCGGAGGCCATCCAGCGGTCGTACGAGAAGTACTCGCGCCAGCCGTCGAAGCGGCCGCCGTCCTCGTAGACGGCGCGGATGATGGCGCCGACCCGGCGGTCGCCGCGGGAGAGCAGGCCCTCGACGATGCCGGGCTTGCCGTCGTGGTAGCGGTAGCCGATGTTCTTGCCGTACTTGCGGTCGCCGCGGATGGAGTCCCGCAGCTTGGCGAGGCGGGCGTCGGTGGCCTCGGCGGACAGCTGCGGGGCCCACTGGAACGGGGTGTGCGGCTTGGGCACGAACCCGCCGATGGAGACGGTGCAGCGGATGTCGTTCTGGCCGGTGACCTCGCGGCCCTTCTGGATGACGTTCTTCGCCATCTCGCCGATCTGGAGCACGTCCTCGTCGGTCTCGGTGGGCAGGCCGCACATGAAGTACAGCTTCACCTGGCGCCAGCCGTTGCCGTAGGCGGTGGCGACGGTGCGGATCAGGTCCTCCTCCGACACCATCTTGTTGATCACCTTGCGCATGCGCTCGCTGCCGCCCTCGGGGGCGAAGGTGAGGCCCGAGCGGCGTCCGTTGCGGGACAGCTCGTTGGCGAGGTCGATGTTGAAGGCGTCGACGCGGGTGGACGGCAGCGACAGGCCGATCTTGTCCTCGGTGTAGCGGTCGGCCAGGCCCTTGGCGATGTCGCCGATCTCGGTGTGGTCGGCGCTGGACAGCGACAGCAGGCCGACCTCCTCGAAGCCGGTCGCCTTGAGCCCGCGCTCGACCATCTCGCCGATGCCGGTGATGCTTCGCTCCCGCACGGGGCGCGTGATCATGCCGGCCTGGCAGAAGCGGCAGCCGCGGGTGCAGCCGCGGAAGATCTCGACGGACATCCGCTCGTGGACGGTCTCCGCGAGCGGGACGAGCGGCTGCTTGGGGTAGGGCCACTCGTCGAGGTCCATGACGGTGTGCTTGGACACCCGCCACGGCACGCCCGGGGCGTTCGGCACGACGCGGCCGATCCGGCCGTCGGGCAGGTACTCCACGTCGTAGAACTTCGGCACGTACACCCCGCCGGTGCGCGCCAGGCGCAGCAGCAGTTCGTCGCGCCCGCCCGGGCGGCCCTCGGCCTTCCAGGCGCGGATGATCTCGGTGATGTCGAGGACGGCCTGCTCGCCGTCGCCGATCACGGCGCAGTCCAGGAAGTCCGCGATCGGCTCCGGGTTGAACGCCGCGTGGCCGCCGGCCAGGACGATCGGGTCCTCGTCGGTGCGGTCCCTGGCCTCCAGCGGGATGCCGGCCAGGTCGAGCGCGGTCAGCATGTTGGTGTAGCCGAGTTCGGTGGAGAACGACAGCCCGAACACGTCGAAGGCCTTGACCGGGCGGTGGGCGTCCACCGTGAACTGCGGGACGCGGTGCTCGCGCATCAGCGCCTCGAGGTCCGGCCAGACGCTGTAGGTGCGCTCGGCGAGCACGCCCTCGCGCTCGTTCAGCACCTCGTAGAGGATCATGACGCCCTGGTTGGGGAGCCCGACCTCGTAGGCGTCGGGGTACATCAGCGCCCACCGGACGTCGCAGGCGTCCCAGTCCTTGACGGTCGAGTTGAGCTCGCCGCCGACGTACTGGATCGGCTTCTGGACGTGCGGGAGGAGGGCCTCCAGGCGTGGGAAGACCGATTCGACAGTCATGTACTAGGAACCCTTACGACGTGATTCGGTGCCGCGATTCGGCATGGGAGGGGTGACCCTCAAGGGTAGCCCAATCCGGGGAACGACCCGTCCGGGCCGGTGCCCGCCCGTGCGCCCCGGCGCGATCCGTGCCCGCCGGTGACCGCCCCGGCACGCGCGGTGCGCGCCCGCCGCCAGGCGCCGTCCGCCGTTGACACGCCCGGACGGCCCGTGCGGTACTGACAAGGCCCTGCCCAAGGCCCTGCACCCCTTCCGGAGACGGGAGTTGGGTCGTACGCTCGGCCGACGCCGACTCCCCCGGCGGCCCGTTCGCCCCAGCACGACCTCCCCCGTCCCCGCGCGGCCCCCTCCCCCGGCCCCGCAGAGCCCGTCCCCGGCCCGCAGGCCGTGTCCGGCGGCGCAGCACGCCCGCGCCCCGGTGGCCGTACGACCGGGCGCAAGGAGAACCATGACCGACACCGGTCGGCGGGTCCGGCCCCTGGCCCTGCGGACCCCCGACGCCCGGCCGGCCCGCT
>NZ_MECK01000124.1 GCF_014596465.1 Streptomyces sp. CBMA123
CCGGCGGGCGGTCCAGGTGCCGGGGGCCGGTGAGAGGGGACGGTTCTCGGCGATCAGGGCGCGCAGTGCGGCCGCGACGGGCCCGGGGCGTTCCTGCATCGCGACGTGACCGGTCTCCGGCAGGGTCAGGAGCCGGACGTCGCGGAAGGCCGCATAGGCGCGGGGCGCCGTGCGGAAGGGGACGAGGCGGTCCTCCCGGCCGTAGACGAGCAGGGTGGGGGCGGTGATCCGGTGGGCCTGCTGCCAGGGGGAGGACGGCCCGCGGTGCAGGAAGGTGTGGACGATCGCGCGCACGCCCGCGGCCAACATCCATGGTGTGTGCGGGAGTTCGGCGCGGCGTAGGCGTTCGCGGGCCTCGGTCGCCCGTTGCTCGGGGGTGACCAGGGCGGGGTTCGCGTAGATCAGCCGGTAGAGGTCGTCGAGCTGGCGGTCCGGGCTGTGGTCGGCGAGGCGCCGGGCGTACAGGCGGTGGGCGCCGGGCAGGGCGAGCAGGGAGATCCGCAGGGTCTGGGCCGGCGGGAGCGCGGGCAGGACCGGGGAGACCAGGGTGAGGGTGGCGACCAGGCCCGGACGGCGGGCGGCGAGGTGGAGCGCGGCCAGGGCGCCGAGGGAGTTGCCGACGAGGTGCACCCGGCGGTGCCCGGCGCGGTCCAGGTGGCCGGCGACGGCGGCGGCCAGCCGGGCGACGGTGATCCGCCCGTCGGGCGGGGGCGCCGACCTGCCGAAGCCGGGGAGATCGAGGGCGAGGCAGTGGACGGACGGCCGCAGCAGGCCGGTCAGCGCGGCCCAGTTGTGGGTCCACCCGCCGAGGCCGTGCAGGAACACGGCGGTGTCGGCGGTGGGCGCGGTGCTGGGGAGGTACTCGGCGGCGAGGGACTGGTACACGGTGGGGCGATCCTCCAGGGGTTCGGTGGGGGGCTCGGGCGGGCGCCGTCAGCCGGTGCCGTCAACCGGCGTCAATCGGCGTCAACCGGCGTCGACCGGTCGGCTCCGCGGCCCGGTCGGCTCCGTGATGGCCAGCCGGTATGGCGCCGTCAGCCGGTGCCGTCAACCGGCGTCAATCGGCGTCAACCGGCGTCGACCGGTCGGCTCCGCGGCCCGGTCGGCTCCGTGATGGCCAGCCGGTAGTGCCCGATCAGCTGGTCACCGACCTCCTCCCAGCTGCGCCCGGCCACCGCGGCGCGGCCCGCCCGGCCGAACTCCGCCCGGAGCCCGGCGTCCCGGGCGAGCCGTTCGACCGCCGTCCGGAACGCCTCGCCCGAGCCCGGCGGGACGAGGAGGCCGGTGCTCCCCGGCCGGACGAGGTCCAGCGGCCCGCCGGCGGCCGGGGCGACCACGGGCAGGGCGCTGGCCATCGCCTCCTGGACGGTCTGGCCGAAGGTCTCGAACGGGCCGGTGTGCGCGAAGACGTCCAACGAGGCGTAGAGCCGGGCGAGTTCGTGCCCGGTACGGCGGCCCAGGAAGAGCGCGTCCGGCAATGCGGCCTCCAGGGCGCCGCGGCACGGGCCGTCGCCGACGACCACCAGCCGTACGCCCGGGAGCCGGGACGTCGCGGCCAGCCGGTCGACCTGCTTCTCCGCCGCCAGGCGGCCGACATAGCCGACCAGCACCTCCCCGTGCGGGCCGAGCGTTCGGCGCAGCGCCTCGTCGCGGTGGCCGGGGTGGAAGCGGGTGCAGTCGACGCCGCGCGGCCACAGGTGCAGCCGGGGCACGCCCTGGGCGGCCAGCGCGCGCAGCGAGGACCGGGACGGCGCCAGCGTCCGGGCGGCGGCGGTGTGGATGCGTCGCAGGATCCGCCAGGCGAGCCGGGCGGCGGGCTCGCCTGCCACCGGGAGGTAGGTCCTGGTGTAGGCGGCCATGTCGGTCTGGAAGACCGCGACGGTCGGGATGCCGGCCCGGCCGGCCGCCGCCGCCCCGGCGGCTCCGAGTGCGAACGGCCCGGCCAGATGGACGACGTGCGGGCGGTGCCGGCCGATGGCCGCGGCCAGGCCGGTCGCCCGGCGCCCGGGGAGGGCGATCCGCACCTCCGGGTAACCGGGCAGCGGCACGGACGGCACCCGGACCACCTCATAGCCGTCGGCCCGCTCGGGGCCCCGCCGGGTCCGGGTCGCCGGGGCGACCACGAGCACCTCGTGCCCTCGGGTCACCAGGTGCTCGGCCGTCCGGAGCACGCTGTGGGCGACGCCGTTGACCTGCGGGGCGAAGGACTCGGTGACGATCAGCACCCGCAGCCGGCCGCCGCCTCGCCCCGGGCCACCCGGGGTTCGTACCGCCGCTCCGGACAGGATCCGGCTCACCGGGCGGCTCCCGTCGCGGGCCCGGTCACGGTCGGCCGTGGCTCCGCCTCGATGGAGCGGCCGACCGCCCGGAGGTCCCGCAGGATCTCCCGGAACGAGTCGACGAGACCGGCCTCGCAGTAGTCCACGCCGATCTCCGCACAGTAGGCGCGCACGATGCGCGAGGCCGGGCGCAGCGCGGCCACCGGCATGGCCGGGAAGAGGTGGTGCTCGATCTGGAGGTCGAGGCCGCCGAACAGGAAGTGGACGAACCGCCCGGACCGGAGGTTGCGGGAGGGCAGCACCTGCCGCCGCAGGTAGTCGGTGTGCTCCTCGGCCGCGCCGGTCATCGGCATGCCCTTGTGGTTGGGCGCGAACACGCACCCCAGGTACACGCCGAGCACCGTGCCGCACACCACGGCGAACGCGAGCGCCTGGAGCGGTGTGAGGACGACGAGCAGCAGACCTGCTGCCAGGGCGTAGTGCAGGACGGCCAGGGTCCGTTCCAGCGCGGGGTGCCGGAGTGGGCCGCGGACCAGGGTCAGCCCGGTGGCGACGACCAGGCCGAGCGCCTGGAGGGAGAGCAGCGGGAAGAACAGCTCCGCCTGGTACTTGGCGACGCTCCGCCTCAACCCCCGCGTCCGGGCGGCCTGTTCGGCGGTGCGGACGAACAGGATGGCGTCGGCCGCCGGGTCACGGCCCTCGCGGTTGGGGTGCGCGTGGTGGCGGTTGTGGTCGCTGACCCACCAGCCGTAGCTCATGCCGACCACCAGGTTGCCCAGCAGGATGCCCGCCAGGTCGGTCGCCCGGCGCCCGGAGAACACGGCGTGGTGCGCGACGTCGTGACCGAGCAGCGCCAACTGCCCCAGCACGAAGGCGGACAGCGGCGCGAGACCGAGCTGCCACCAGCTCGCCCCGAGCGCGGTGAACCCCGCCAGCAGCAGCACCGAGGCGGCGAGCAGGGCGCCGGCGCGGCAGGCGTAGTACAGCGGGCGCCGGCGCAGCAGCCCGGCCTCCGCGACGCGTCGCCGCAGCTCGGCGAAGTCGCCGTGCCGGAGGGCTCCGGCGGTCGGGACGTCCTGAACGGTCATGTCACCTTCCCGGTGGGGGTCGCTCCGGCCGATCCCGGGCGCCGCGCCACGGGGCCCCGCTCCGGATGGGCGGAGCCTTTCGTACCCGGCCCGTTCCTGTCCCGAACCGTTCGGGGATGTTCCGGGGAAGTGCCCGATCGGGTGGACGGAGGCCCTGGTGGCCCGGTCGTCCGTCCGAGGATCGTCCAGCTGTTCCGACGCTGCACGGAGTTGACGAGATCGTTCGTGCTCGGGAACATGTGTCACCGTGCGTGTGCACGGGTGCACGACTGTAAGCAGAATCGGTTCTCCGAAGTGGGGTCATGACGTTGCTGGTGTCCGGGCGGGGCATGGGACGGGCCGGTCTGGCCGTCGGGGTGGCGCTGGTGCTGGCGGCCGGTGCGGCCGGCGGAGCGTCGGCTGCCGGGCTCAGGTCTGAGGCGGCGGCGCACGGAGCGGTCGGCGGGGCCGGGCAGGTCGGTGCACAGGGCCTCGGGCAGCGGCCGCCGGGCGCGAGTGCCGTCTCGATCACCGAGGGCGAGGTCGGCCAGGTGGGCCCGAAGGGGACCATCACCTACCCGTCGGTGACCAGCTGCCTGGTCGTCACCGTCTACCTGCGGGACGGCGGCAAGGTCGGCGGCCACGCCAGCCTGTTCCAGGTCCCGGGGAAGTACAGCTCGGACGAGATCCTCCCCGCCATCAGGCGCGCCGTCGGCCACCGGCCGGTGAAGGCCGTCGACGTCAGCGGGGCCGTCGGGGCCTGGAACCCCTCGTACTTCGAGAAGTCCATCGAGCGCTACACCGACGGGGCGCCCCCCGGGCCGACGGGCGACGCCCAGCGGATCGGTGACACGGTGGCCGAACTCCTGGGCCGGCAGCGCGCGGAGGTCACCGTCCGGGACGTGCCGGACGGTGACATCACCAGGTGAACCACGCCGACGGCCACGGCCACCGGGTAGCGGTCCAGGTGGAGCTCGTCTTCGAGCGGGACGTCCGCTGAACGGCTTCGGGCGCCGACCGCCATGGTCGGCGCCCGAAATCGTTCTCGGCGGAGGGTGGGAGGAGCCGGCGCAGTCAAGGGCCACCGGTCAGCGGAGCTGGAAGGTCCACTCCTGCTTCCAGCCGTCCTTGCAGGTCCACACGCCGAGCTGCTTGAAGTCGGCGTCGTGGGTGAGGCAGTTGTCGTCGTCGATCTGGACCCGGTACTTGCCGTCGCCGAGGCTGACGAACTGCCACTTCTGGTTGGAGGTGTCGCCCCACGCCTGCTGCTCGGCGACGTAGGTGTCGGGGTTCTCGGTGAGGTTGTACCCGAGGTCGTTGACGATCCGGTAGCGGTCCCCGCCCAGCGGCTTGATCGTCCAGGTGGACCCCTTGTAGCCCAGGATCCCGCCCACGATCGGCGAACCCCAGCCGGCGGTCTCGGTGGGTGCCGACGCGCCCAACCCGTTGGAGAGCTTCAGGAACAGCGGCCGCTCGGTGGGGACGTCGGCGCCGCCCCCGGTCGGCTTCGGGTCCGGCTTCGGCTTCGGGTCCGGCTTCGACGGGGTGGTCGGGTCGGTCGGCGTGATCACGCCGCCGGAGGCGGACTCCAGCACCCACTGCTGCTGCCAGCCCGACTTGCAGGTCCACACGCCGAGCTGCTTGAAGTCGGCGTCGTGGGCGAGGCAGTCGTCCTCGGAGATCCGGATCTGGTACTTGCCGTTCCCGACCGCGACGAGCTGCCACTTCTGCTGGGAAGAGTTGCTCCACGGCTGGAGTTCGGCCATGTAGTTGCTGCTCTCGGTGAGTTCCAGCCCGTAGGAGCTGGTGATCCGGTAGCGGCCGCCGCCCACCGAGGTGAGCTTCCACTTGGACTCGTTGCCCCCACGGATCCCGGCGACGACCGACGCACCGGCGGAACCGTTGACCGGGACGGCACCCAGCCCGTCGTCGAGCTTGAGGGTCACGTCGGCGCCGTTGGTACCGCCGCCGCCGGGCGTGGGCGGGTTGGTGGTCGGCGGTGTGCCGCCCCAGGCCCAGTTCTGGTTGGGGGCGTCCCGCCGGTCCTCGGAGCCGCAGCCCCAGGCCACCACCGGGCTGCCGTTGCCGGTCTGGCCGCTGAAGTCGTCGATGCAGACGTCCTTGGACCGGTCCTCCTGGTCCACCAGGTGCCGGAAGCCACCACTGGCCGACATGTTCCAGCGCTGCCCCGGGTTGTCCAGGCAGTCCCAGACCTGGAGCTTGGTCCCAGGCGCGGTGTTGTTGGCCGGCAGGTCCAGGCACTTGCCGTTGGCCGCCTGGAGCCGGTACCCGTTGTAGGTCCACTTCTGGGCGTCGCCGCCGTTGCACTCCCACATCTGCACGGGGGTGCCGTTCGCGGTGCCGTTGCCGCTGACGTCCAGGCAGGCGTGGTAGCCGGGGCGGGCGGAGTCGGGGGTCAGGCTGCCGGTCCTGGTGCCGTAGCCGGACCGCGCGGGGAAGTGGATGGTGCGCACGTCGCCGTCGCACTTGTAGGGCCTCGCGGTGCCCGACCGGCAGGTCCAGGAATCCTTCTTGACGCTGTCGCCGTCGTTGCCGACGAACGCCCAGTTCATGAAGCCGCCGTCGGTCCGGTTGCGAAACGTCGAATCCCCCTGGAAGACCCAGATCCGGAACACGTCGTAGCCGGACGGATCCTTCTTCTCCTTGTCCAGGAAATGATTGAGCTTGTAGGTGGTGTCGAGCAGCACCCCCTTCATATCGGCCTTGTACTCGCCTTTGAACCACTCGGTGTCATACAGGTCGGTGCCCACCGTCTTGTACACCATGACGTTGAACGCCGGGAACTTCTGACTCAACTTCGTCGCGGTGCTCTGGGTGAACTCCGCATTGTCCAGCTTGTTGACGTTCGCGGCGTCGCGCATGCCCCTGATCATGTCGAAGGCCGAATTGATCAGCGCGGTCATGCAGTTGCCGCCGCCCACCGAGGCCGGGGTTCCGCAGCTCGTGTCCACGGGGCCGGCGGCGGGCGCGGCCTGGGCCTGAACGGTCAGGCCGGAGACCATGGCGACTGCGGCGAGTCCGCAGGCCAGGGCGCTTTTCAGGCGGGATAGGGGTTTCATGTCAGATCCGTCTTTCTACTCGGCAAAGATGGATCGTAGGCCATGAAATCCGGCGTCCAGCCGCTCCTTACGGAATCCATATGACGGCTTCGGGAGTCCTGGCGCCCTTTCATGAGAAGCCGGGTCGAAGTGAATTCGGATGAACCTGAACGCCGGATTATCCGTTGCCCGATGTACCCGGCCGCGCCGACCGCTTCGCGGTCCCGTCCGGTCCCGTCCCGTCCCGCGCCGTTCTATCTCGTCCCGTCCCGTCCCGTCCCGTGCCGTTCCGCCGCCGGCGGTCAGCCGCGTACGTGCAGCCCGAAGCCGGTGCGGCCGGGGGGCTCCAGGCCCTCCTTCAGGTGCAGCGAGGGGATCTCGTAGTCGCCGAAGTTCTGCCGCCGGAACGCGATCGGCTCGGTCGACTCCAGCGTGAGCAGGCGCTGCTCCCAGGCCTTGGCGACGGCCGGGTAGTCCTCGTCGGTCAACCGGTCGGTGCCGTACAGCACGAACGGCGGCAGTACCTCGATGCCCGGGTAGTAGAGGATGCCGTGCTGGAACGGGAACAGCAGGTCGTCGATGGGGCCGTTGATCCCGCGGGCGGCGTAGTGCGACTCCGGGCCGCCGGTGGTCACCGACAGCAGAGCCCTCCGGCCCGCGAGGGTCCCTTCGCCGAAGCGCTCGCCGTACTTGGTGTCGCTGTGCTCGCCGACGCCGTACGCGAAGCGGTAGGTGAACACCCGGTCCACCCAGCCCTTGAGGATCGCGGGCATCGAGTACCACCACAGCGGGAACTGGAAGATGACCGTGTCGGCCCACAGCAGCTTCTCCTGCTCGGCGAGGACGTCCGGGGTGAGCGTCCCGGCCTGGAAGGCCCGGCCCGAGTCCAGGGCGACCTTCAGCGGACTCGAAGCCTCGGGGCCGTAGTCCGCGGCGTCCACGACCGCCTTCCAGTTCATCGCGTAGAGATCGCTCACCCGCACCTGGTGCCCGGCGTTCTCCAGGGTGGACACCGCGAGGTCCTTCAGCGAGCTGTTGAGCGACTTCGGCTCCGGGTGGGCGTGGACGATCAGCGTCTTCATGGGAACTCCTTCGGATCGGATGCCGTGCGGATGTCCTCGATCCTGGACGCCGCGGCGCCCGGTGTTCAGGGGCTCCGCGTCCATCGGACCGGACTTCCTGGTCATGGCAGGGCCACCCTCGCGGACACGGCCGAGGCCATACTGGGGGGCATGGACGATCTTGCGGGCTTCCTGCGGACCCGGCGTGCCCGGGTCGATCCGGCGGCCGTCGGCATCCCCACCGACAACCGCCGCCGGGTCGAAGGGCTGCGCCGAGAAGAGGTCGCGCACCTGTCCGGCGTCAGCGTCGACTACTACGTACGGCTGGAGCAGGGCCGCGCGACCCAGCCCTCCGAGCAGGTGCTCGACGCGCTCGCCCGCGTGCTCGACCTCGACGAGACCGAACGCGGGCACCTCTACCGCCTCGCCCGGCAGCGCCGCCGCCGTCCGAAGTCGCCGGGCGGCCGGATCCGGCCGGAGCTGCTGCGCGTCCTCGACCTGGTCACCGACGCACCCGCGCTGATCATGAACCACCGCATGGACGTACTCGCCGGGAACCGCCTGGGCCGGCTCCTCTTCGGCCGCCCGATGCCGGGCCTGAACACCGCCCGGCACATCTTCCTGGAGGAGGCCGAGCGCGGCCTCTACGCGGACTGGGAGAACTGCACCCTCGACGTGGTCGGGCACCTTCGCCTGGCGGCCGGCCAGTACCCCGAGGACCCCGGACTGGCCTCGCTCATCGGCGAGTTGGCGATGGGCAGCGAGCGCTTCCGCCGCTTCTGGGCCCGCGCGGACGTGCGCGCCCGCACCCATGGACGCAAGGCGTACCGGCACCCCCTGGTCGGGCTGCTGGAACTGCACCAGGAGAACTTCGCACTGCCGGACGAATCGGGCATCGAGCTCCTGGTGCTGTCCGCGGCCCCCGGCAGCCCCGCCGAGGACGGGCTGCGCCTGCTCGCCGGCCTGGACGCGGACACCGGTGACGCGCATCCCCCGGTGAACGCCCGGATCCGCGAGTGACGCGCCTTTGACGTGCCTGCTCCTGCTGCCGACCGTTCGCCGGGCACCACGTGGTTGGGCGTGCATCGAGGTGTCGGAGTCGGTCCCGGTGCTCCCGAAGCTGCCGGTTGAACGACGAGCAACTCCGCGGAACGCTCGAACCGTCCTCCCGACAGCGGCCGGGCGGGACGGAGGCTGAGCCCGGTCCCGGGGCTTCGGACGGTGTCCTGGCGCTCAGACGTCGGCTTCGATGGCGAAGGTGTTGCCGTCCGGATCCTGAAACCACGCGATACGTCCACCGCCGGCTCGCGCGGTGATGCCCCTGGGGTCGTGCTCCAGCCCGTCGTAGCGGGTGAAGTCGACGCCGGCGGCAGTGAGCTCGTCGACGACCTGCTCGATGTCGTCGACGTACCAAACCGCCATGGTCGCCCGCGACTTCCCCGCGGTGCCCGACTGGTACACGTTCAGCGCCGGGCCGCCACCGGAACCGTAGACGCGGCTGCCGTCGGGGATGTCGGCGCTGGGACCGGCCCGCAAGGCCCGCAGGCCCAGCTTTCCTTCGTAGAACGCGACTGCTCGCTGAATGTCGGACACGGCGACCGAAGCACGCAGGTGGAAATCGCTCAAGGGCATGATCCACCCTCCCACAGCCGCTGTTCGCGTTCACCTGCACCGGCGGGCCCGGGAGCGGGAAGCGGTGGGCACGGCTGGGTCGGGCGGCCGGTCTGTGAGGCTACGCGGCGGCGGGCTCCGCGAGCCGGTGCCTGGTGCGAGGGGTGAGGGCGAGGCCGAGCAGGCAGCCCGCGACCAGGCCGATGCCGTGGTTGTTCCGCATGAGGCAGAGCAGCGTTCCCGCGGCGGGGATGAGGAGCAGGTACCAGATCTCCTTGAAGGGGCGGCGGGGGGTGTTCGCGCCGAGCAGGCAGGTGACGGCCACGGCGCCCAGGAGGGCACAGACGGCCACCGAGTCGCCGCCGCCTCGGGGCGACCAGCCGGTCAGGCTGACCACGTGCGCCAGGACACCGCCGACGAGGAAGACGGCCAGGGTCCGCCACCAGCCGAGGACCGCCTCGGCGACCGCGCCGACCACGAGCAGGGCCGGCAGGTTGATCGCGATCTGCATGATGCCCGAGGACTGCACCAGCAGTGCGGTCACGGCCCGCCACCACTGCCCGTCCGACAGGGCGTCCGGCCGGCGCATCAGATCCTCGACGACGGAGGGCACCGCGTACTGGACCACCGCCATCACCGCCATCACCGCGAACAGGGCGAGGGTGGCCCAGGGGCGCCGCGCCAGGGCCGCGCGGACCACCGCCAGCACGTCGCCCGGCCCGCCGGCATTCGCCGCGCGGCCGGCCGCCGCGCCGCCGGCCCCGGAGTCGCTCGCGGGGCCGTTTGTGGGGCCGTTCGTGGGGCCGTTCGTGGGGCTGACCAGCACCAACGCCCTTAGTCCCACACCGATCACCACGGCAGCGCTTGCGTACAACCCGATTTCGTGCGGCGACATCGCCGACCCCCCGTTCGAACAGCCTCGGGGCACCTCGCCCCGTCGACGCGGCCCATCCTCGCAATCGGGCGGCGCCCCACGCCAGCGCGGATGATCACTGGATGACCATGACAGTCGTCACAGTGGGCGATCACCCTGGAGGTCGGCCACCGGTCACCGGTCACCGGGCGGGTTCGGGTACGAGCGCGGCGGGGACGGCACCTTCCACGACGCCGACGCGTGGACCGAGTTGTCGACCCGGGGGCACCTAGCGACGGTCGGTCTCGGCCAGGAGCCGGGCCCGATGGCGCTCGCCCGTGCCCTGCTGCCGCCACCGCGACGGCCGGCGCGGGGCAGGCGTTACATTTGGGGCGAAAAGGGGCTCGATCGCCGACGAGGTGTGGCCGATGCATGCGATCACCGACTGGCTGCGCGGCCTGTCCGGCCCGGTGGTGTACGCGGTCGTCGGCGGCATGGTCTTCACCGAGGACGCCCTGTTCTTCAGCTTCTTCATCCCCGGCGAGACCGCCGCCGTCCTCGGCGGCTTCATCGCCCACCAGGGCAGCGTCTCCCTCGGCTGGATGGTCCTGGTCGTGGTCTGCGCGGCCGTTCTCGGGGACTCCGCCGGCTATGAGATCGGCCGACACCTCGGCCCGGCGATCCTGCGCACCCGGCCGCTGCGGCGCCATGCGAAGCAGGTCGACGCGGTGCGGGACTCGATCCGCCGACGCGGGCCGGCCGCCGTCTTCGTCGGCCGTTTCGTCGCGTTCTTCCGCCCGCTGGTGCCCTCGCTGGCCGGGATGTCCCGGATGCCGTACCGCCGGTTCCTGTTCTACAACGCCCTCGGTGGGCTTGCCTGGGGCGTCGGCTTCACCCTCCTGGGCTACTTCGCCGGAGCCGCCTACACCAGGGTGGAGGGCACCGTCGGCCGGGTCGCCGCCCTCACGATCGCCGTGATCATCGCCGCCGTGTTGCTGGTCTGGTACGTCCGGCGACACCGTTCGCGGGGGCGGGAGCCGTCGGATGACGGGGGCGGGCGGGAGCCCTGAACCGGACGGCCCCGACCGGCCGCCCGGCCCGGCGGTGTGGGCTCCCGGGGCACGCGGAGCGAGTCGGCGGACCCACCCGGCGACCCTTGTCGTCGATGCCTTCTCTCATGCACCCACCGTCGAGCGGCCACCCGAACGAGATCGATCCGGACGAACGATCGACCACGAGGCGTCTCACGCGGTTTGGGAATCGATTCTCAGAGCAGGCGGTGGACAGACGGTCCTCGGTGCCGGCGACGACGTGCAGGGGCAGGGCCAGCGGCGCGCCCGGGGTGTGCCGGTGGCTGCCGACCATCTCGAAGTCGGCCCGGTGGGTGGTCATGATCAGTGCCAGCAGCTCCTCGTCGTCGGCGATCTCGGCGGGCAGCGAGCCGTACTGGCCCTGGATGGCCGCGAACAGCTCGCGGTCGCCGAGGTGGTGGATCGGTGGCACGCCGCGCGGCAGGTCGGGGGCGACGCAGGCGGAGAGGTACAGCCGTTCCGGCTGCGGCAGCCCGCGGTCCCGCAGGGCCCGGGCCGTTTCGAACGCGACGAGCGCGCCCAGGCTGTGGCCGAAGAAGGCGAACCGGCCCCGGAAGTCGGCGTGTTCGACGATGTCGGCGACGGCCTGCTCGATCCGGGTGTGCCCCGGCTCGTCGATCCGCGAGCCACGGCCCGGGAGTTGCACGCCCCAGATCTCGGCTTCGGGAAGTTCGTCGCCCCAGCGGACGAACTCCCCCGGCGAGCCGCCGCTGTGGGCGAAGCAGTACAGCCGGACTGCGGCATCGGGCCGCCGACGGCGGCAGACCAGCAGTGCGGGTCGGTGCTCAGGCATGGACGACCTCCTTCGCAGGGGTGGGGCCGGGGATCTCCCGCAGGGAGCGGACGGCCGGCCCCAGCGCCGGCAGCGCCGCGAGCAGGCCGCCCAGACCGAGCAGCCATACGACCGTGCGCAGGCCGAGCGGCCCGACCAGGGCACCGCCGGCGAAGGTGCCGACCGGGATCGCGCCCCAGTTGACGAACCGGAACGTTGCCGTCATCCGCCCACGCAGCTCGGGCGGGGTGACGGACTGGCGCAGGCTCACCGAGTTGATGTTGAAGACGGCGGCGCTGAACCCCGCCAGCGCCATGGCCGCGACGAGAACCGGCACCGCGCTCGTCGGGGTGGCCAGCGGGAGCAGCAGGAGCGCGCCCGCCATCAGCACGGCCGAGCCACCGAGGGCGGGCCCGACTCCGCGCAGGCCGGTCAGCCGCTCGTTGAGCAGCGAGCCGACCAGTACACCGCCGTTGGCGACGGCCAGCGCGCCACCCAACGCCCCCGCGGACAGGTGCAGTTCACGCACCGCATAGAGCAGCAGCACCGCCTGGCCCATGCCGAGCAGGCCGAACAGGTTGCCCAGGCCCGCGGTCAACACGATCGGCCGCAGCAGGCGATGGCCGAAGACCGATCTCAGCCCGTCCCGGATCTCGGTGACGAGCGCCGCCCGCTCCGCCCGGGCCGGGCGCGGCTCCTCCCGTGCCCGCATCAGCAGGACCAGCACGCCGGACACCGCGAAGCCGACCGAGTTGGCCAGCACCGCGACGGGCGCGGTCAGCCACTGGACCAGGAGGCCGCCGATGCTCGGGCCGCCCAACTGCCCCACCGTGGTGGAGAGCTGCAGTTTGGAGTTGCCCTCGACCAAGCGCTCCGCACCGATCACGGTGGGCAGGAAGGACTGGGCCGCGAGGTCGAAGAAGACCGTCATCACCCCGACCACCAGCGCCGCCGGGTAGAGCACCCACAGCCGCAGCACCCCGCAGAGCGCGCTCACGGGCACGGCCAGCAGCACCGCCGCCCGCACCAGGTCGGCGACGATCCAACTCGGAGATCCTGGCGGCGAACTCGCCCAGGATCGGCTCGACCTGCGCGCTGTGACCGGCGGCGGCGATGTGCAGCCGACGGGCGTCCACACCGCGCTCGCTCAGCCGCCGGCGCAGCTCCTCCACGGCGGCGGGCGGGCTGGAGCGCGGCTACCACGTCCTCACCTTCGACGGCCCCGGACAGTCCAGCGCGATCCGCCACGACGGACTGACCCTACGGCCCGAGCGGGAGCACGTCAGGCGTCCAGGGCGTAGCGGCCGATGGGCGCCCAGGCCGTCCGGCGTGCTCGGTCGGCGCGGCCTCATGGCGCCCGGCAGTGCCTGACCGCCGCCCGACACCGCTAAGCGGATAGGTAATCCGGTTGTGTGCTACCGTCCCAGCAAGCGGATGAACTATCCGAATATCTGGGTGGAGGTGCACATGGTGAAGACAGCCGTGGTCACAGCGGGGACGGCCGGCATCGGGCTGGAGACGGCCCTGGGACTGGCCGACGCCGGGTTCTCGGTCACTGTGGTCGGACGCAACGCCGGCCGCGGTGCCCGGGCGGTCGACCGAATCAACGCAACGAGCCCGGCGCATCCCGGACGGTTCCTGCCCGCCGACCTCGGCTCGCTCGACCAGGTGCGCGCGCTCGCCGACCGGATCGCCGCCGAGCACGCCGCCTCCGGCGACCCGCTGACCGTGCTGGTCAACAACGTCGGGGCGATGTTCCCGCAGCGACAGACCCTGGATGGCATCGAAGCGTCGTTCGTCGTCAACCACCTCTCGCCGTACCTGCTGACGGAACTGCTGCTGCCCACGCTGACAGCCGGGGCGCCGAGCAGGATCGTGAACGTGACCTCGGGCGCGGTCGGGCTCGCGAAGAGGGCCTTCGACGCCGTCGAGCCGCCCGGCGGCTACTACGGCTTCCACTGGTACGGCCGCGCCAAGCTCGCCAACCTCGCCTACACGCTCGACCTGGCGAACCGGCTGAAGGGCACGACCGCCTCCGTCTTCGCCGCCGACCCGGGAGGCGCCGCGACCGACATGACCAACGGCACCATGACCGACCCGCGGATCGTCTCACCGGCCCTGCGACTGCTGTGGCCGCTGGTGCGCCGCAAGTTCGAACGCTCCACCTCGGGCCCGGCGTCCGTGGCTGCCCGGCCCTCGATCGTCGCCGCCACCGACGAAGCCCTCGCGGGCCGGACCGGCATCGTCATCGGGGCCCAGGTGCACCCGGTGTCGCCGCTGCGCGCAGCGACCGACCCCCGCATCGCCCGGGACGTGCGCCGGCTCAGTGAACGGTACGCACCTCTCACCGTCACCTGACCCGCCAGGCGGTGCGAGTGCCGTCGGGGGGCATCATCCGGATGGAGAATCCGGTTATCATGTCCCCCATGACGACGCCCCTGCGCAAGGACGCGGCCCGCAACTGGGACCGGATCGTCGCGGTCGCCCGTGCCCTGGTCGACCAGGGCACACCCCTGCAGCTGAACGACGTCGCCGGCCGCGCCGGACTCGGAGTCGGCACCGTCTACCGGCACTTCGCCACCCCCGAGGCGCTACTGGAGACCGTCGCCACCCCCTGCCTGGAAGCCCTGGCCGACCACGGCCGGCAAGCTCTGACCGGCACCGACCCCTGGCGCGCCCTCGAAGGCTTCCTGTACCGCACCGTCGAAGCGCAGGTCACCGACGCGTCCCTCGCCCCGGTCGCCGCGGCAGCCACCGACACCCTGCCGCGCACCACGGAACTCAAAGAGACACTTCGGTCGGTCGGCACCGCACTCCTCGGCCGGGCTCGCGATGCCGGAACGGTCCGACGCGACCTGGCCGCCACCGACCTCGTCCCGCTCATGTGCGGCATCGCCTACGCCGTCAACGTCCACGGCGGCACACCCGCCGACCGGATCGACACCGCACACCGCTACCTGGCCACACTCCTCGAAGGACTGCACACCACGCCACAGCACACGTGAGAACACCACCCGCACACCAACCGGGGTGATCCGCACCTGCCGCCACGACCTGCATGGCGCGCCGGTCTGCGATCGCCGTCCCCCTGAGGTCGTCCGGCGTGCGAGCGCCGAGCACGACGAGGAACCCGACCGGATGATCGCCGCCGCCCGCGCCGACAGCCCGGTCATGCACTGGGCCTGCGACCACAGCTGCTACGTGACGGGTACGGCGCTGTGGTTCAAGCGCAAACGATGCCCACCTCCCTACCGTGGGCAGTGGTCAGCACAGACGCTGGAGCCCCGGCCGCGGCCCGCGCAGGTCGCACTTCCGCGCAACGGGGCCGACCGTCCCCCATGGTTCGTCGGCCCCGCAAGGTCGAGCACAGGCAGGTCCGTACACCAACGCCACCCCGCGGCCAGCGCGACCTGCACGGTCGTCAGCGCGAGGGCGACAGGTTAAGCAAACCGAAAGCTGCGGCCTCCTAGCTTCGGCAGCGTGAGTGGTCTGCGACTGCGGACCCCCGCCGCCTTGGAGGTAGGAAGTCATGGAACGCTTCGCCGCATTCGTGATGCGGCACCGCATCTGGGTGGCGCTCATCTGGGTCGCCATCACGGTCGTCGGCGTCCTCATGGCGCCGCAGGTGTCAGGCCGGCTCAAGAGCGGCACGACCATCAGCGCGCCCAGCTACACCGCCAACAAGTCCCTGCAACAGCACTACGGCGGCGTCGCGGCCAACCCGAGCGTCCTGGTCGTGGACCTGCCCGCCGGCACCACCGTCGACAGTCCCCAGGCCAGGGCCGGGCTGGCCGCGGCCGACAAGGTTGCCGCCCAGGTGCCGCAGGTACGCGACCTGTCCTACGCCAACACCGGCGACAGGGCCCTGGTCGGCAACAACGGCACCGCAACCCTGATCATGGTCTACCCGCCCGCCATGGGCGACCCGGTCCCGCAGGAGGTGATGGATGCCATGGGAGCGGCCATCGCCCGCCAGGTCCCCGGCGCGCACGCGCAGACCACCGGCCTCGAGCAGCTCGGCAACGGCGGCACCAGCTCCGGCGGCAGCGTGCTGAGCGAGATCCTGGTCGGTATCGGCCTCGCACTGATCGTCCTCGCGTGGGTGTTCGGTTCTGCGCTCGCGATCCTGCCGCTGATCTCGGCGATCGTCTCGGTGCTCACCATGCAGGTGGCCATCTACGGCCTCACCTACGCCACCGACCTCGCCATCAACCCCTCGGTGCAGTTCATCGTCGCCCTGCTGGGCCTGGGCCTGTCCGTCGACTACGCGCTGCTGCTGGTCAACCGCTGGCGCGAGGAGCGCGACAACGGCGCCGACAACAAGGAGGCCGTCGTCCGGTCGCTCAGGAAGGCCGGCCACTCCGTCGCCTTCAGCGCCCTGATCGCCTCCCTCGGCCTGTTCGCGCTGACCGTCATGCCCGTCTCGTTCATCCAGGGCGTCGGCCTGTCGGGACTGTTCATCCCGTCCATCGCCGCCCTCGTCGCCCTGACCACGGTGCCTCTGCTGCTGTCCAGCATCGGACCGCGCCTGGACAGGATCCGACTGCGCAAGCGCAAGGTTGTCAGCACCCCCAGCCGGACGTGGACCCGCAGCGCGCAGCAGATCGTGAAGCGGCCCAAGACCGCCGCCGCGATCGGCGCCGCGATCCTGGGAGTGCTGTGCGTGTTCGGCGCGACCATCAACATGAACCAGCCCGCCGGCACCTCGCTCGCCCCCAACGGCCCCGCCGAGCAGGCCCTGGTCCAGCTCCAGCACGACGGCTTCCCGACCGGGGTGCTCACATCGGTGCCGGTCGAACTGCCCGTCGGCACCGACCCAGCCGCGACCGCCGCCTCCTTGCGGGCGCTGCCCTCCATGCACGGCGTCCTGGTCTCCGGCGCCCCGCAGTGGAACCAGCACGGCACCTCGGTGATCATGGGCCTGCCCAACGCCCAGGTCGGTACCGCCCACGCCGGAACCACCGTGGCCGACCTGCGCGCAGCGGCTCCGCACAACGCGCTCATCGGCGGCGAGCAGACCCAGAACACCGACCTGACCCACATTCTGATGCACTGGTTCCCGCTGCTGTTCGTCGTCGTCGCGCTGGTCACCTTCCTGCTGCTGGCCCGGGGCATGCGCTCCCTGCTGCTGCCCGCCAAGGCCGTCGCCCTCAACATCCTCTCCGTGGGAGCTGCTTACGGCGTCCTGGTGCTCATCTGGCAGCTCGGCTACGGCTCCAACAGCCTGTGGGGCATCCCCGCCACCGGATCGATCAACCCGCTCGTCCCGATGCTCCTCTTCGGGTTCCTGTTCGGGGTCTCGATGGACTACGAGGTGTTCATCCTCGCCCGCGTCCGTGAAGCCTTCGACCGCACCGGAGACACCAACGGCGCCGTCGTCGAAGGGATCGCCCGTACCGGACGCCTCGTGACCAGCGCTGCCCTCATCCTCTTCCTGGCCCTGGCGTCCCTGTCCTCCGCGCCCGATGTCACCATCAAGATGATGGCCACCGGCATGGCCGCCGGCGTCCTGATCGACGCCCTGGTCGTGCGCACCCTGCTCACGCCCGCCCTGGTGGTGCTGTTCGGCAAGGCCAACTGGTACCTGCCCACCTGGGCCGCCCGCCTGCTGCGGGTCAAGCCCTCCACCGCTGCCGACCACCACGATGTCGACGACGAGGACGGCGACGGCAGCGACGACCGGCTCAGCACCGCAGACCTTCAGTCCCTGCGCCCCTGACCCAGAGCCCGTACGGCGGGCCCCAGACGTCGAACCCCGGCATCCCAGGGGCCCGCCCCGCCGATCCACCCAAGCCCCAGCCCGCGGTCCGCCCAGCTCTCCGCCCCTCCCTCCGGCCAAGGAACCGCAAGATGAACCTGCACCGAACCCCGCAACCGACCACCAGCGACGCGATCACCATCACACCCACCGCCGGCTCCGGGAAGAGCCAAGGCGGTGCCCCCGGCCCGGGCTGCGCCGCCAGTGCGAAGGTGTAGCCATGCGGATCCTCGTGGTAGAAGACGACGAAACCATCGGCGCGTCCCTGTCCTGGGGCCTACGGGCCGAGGGATACACGGTCGAGCTGGTCGCCGACGGGAACGAAGCCCTGTGGCAGGCCTCCGAGCACCCCTTCGACCTGATCGTCCTCGACGTCATGCTGCCGGGCCTGGACGGCTACCAGATCACCACGAGGCTCCGCGCCGCGGGCAACTGGACGCCGATCCTGATGCTCACCGCCATGGACGCCGCCCTGGACCAGGCCGAAGGCCTCGACCTCGGCGCCGACGCCTACCTCACCAAGCCGTTCGAGTACCCGGTCCTGCTCGCCAACATGCGTGCCCTGCTCCGCGGGCGCGTCCAGCAGCGCCCCGCCGAACTTCGCGCGGGAGACCTGGTCATGGATCCCGCCACCCGCCGCGTCCGGCGCGCCGGCACGGACATCGCCCTCACCTCAGGCGAGGCCTCCGTGCTGGAGTACCTGCTGCGCGCGCAGGGCAGGGTGGTGTCCAAGAGCGAACTGCTCCAGCACTGCTGGGACGACTTCGGCGAGACCGACCCCGGCGTCGTCGAGGTCCGCATCCACCATCTGCGCCGCAAGATCGACCAGCCTTTCGGCACCCGCACCATCGACACCGTCAGAGGAGCGGGGTACCGCGTTGAACCGGTTCAGCTCTAAGCGCTCCTCGCTGCGACTGCGGCTGACCGCCCTGGCCGCAGCGGCCATCACCGTCACCGTCGCGCTGGCCGTCGCCGTCCTGGCCGCCACCGTCGTCCAGGCCGTGCGCACCAACGTGAAGACCACCCTGAGCGCCTACGCCGACACCATCGCCCGAAGCGACGTCGGCGACACCTGGCCCAAACCGCTGCCACCCGCACCAGGGGGCTTCAACGCCTGGGCCCAGGTCGTGGACCAGAGCGGGCAGGTCATCGCGTCCACCGCCAACGCGGCCGGCCAACCTGCGCGCTACACCCTCCCCGCAGGCAGTACCGCCCCCGTGCCCGCACCCTCCCGCGCGGCCGCCGACGAGCGCGTCATCGCCCAGCGCTACATGGAGGGGAGCACCCCCGTGGTCATCTACGTCGGAGGCTCCACCGAACTGCTCTCCCTGCTCACCAGCGATATCCAAGGACACCTCCTCTATGTGCTGCCCGCGGTCCTGATCGCCGCCGTGGGCGTCTCCTGGCTCCTGATCGGCCGCACCCTGCGACCGGTGGAACGCATGCGCGCCGAGGCCGCCGAGATCACCGCGAGCGACCTGCACCGGCGCATTCCCGAGCCCGGGAACGACGACGAGATCGCGCGCCTCGCCCGCACCCTGAACACCATGCTCGGACGCTTGGAGACCTCGGCAGAACAGCAACGGCGTTTCGTCGCCGACGCCTCCCACGAACTGCGCACCCCGCTCACCGCTGTGCGTACCTCCCTCGAAGTGGGCTTGGCCCACCCCGACCGAGCCCCCTGGCCGCTGCTGGCCGAACGGGCCGTCACCGAGGCCACCCGCATGCAACGTCTGGTCGAGCAGCTCCTGCTCCTCGCACGTTCCGATGCCGACACCCTCGTCGCCCGCCGCGAACCCGTCGACCTGGCCTCGCTGGCCCGCGATATCGCCGACGACCAGGCCGGGCGCGTCCCGGTCGCGGTACACGCCGACGCGCCCGTCGGTGTGGCCGGCGATCCGGACCAGCTCACGCGCCTGCTCGGCAACCTCGTCGACAATGCCACCCGCTATGCCGCCGGCCGCGTCGACATCACCGTCCGCATGGAGGCACCGGGCACCGCGCTGCTGAAGGTGCGCGACGACGGCCCCGGCATCCCGCCCGAGGACCGCGACCGCGTCTTCGACCGCTTCGTCCGACTCGAGACCTCCCGAGCCCGCGGCGGCCACGACTCCGGGGCGGGGCTCGGCCTGTCGCTGGTCCGGGAGATCGCCAAAGCGCACGGCGGCACCGTTGCCGCCGCCGACCCTGGCTCTGCCACCGGCGCCCTGTTCGAAGTACGCCTGCCCGCAAGCGACGCGGGCGCGGCCTCATGACGGTCGGTCATGCAGCTTCGGGGGACGCCGCCCGCCGGGGAGGTGGCGCAGGCGTGCAGGTATGCGTGGGCGGTGTCCTCGGCGTCGGGGTCGCCGCTGACGCTGCCGGCGGAGGCGGCGACCCCGCAGCCCGCACAGCGGCCTTCGCGCGACGCGATGCCGCCCGATGCACAGCAGCAACTTCAACGAAGGGATGACCATGAGTGCCTCGGTAATCCAGTTCTTCTACGAAGCGATGAAGTCGCAGGATCCAGTCGCACTGGCCGCGGCGCTCGCCGACGACGTCGTCATCACCGAGCCCTCGGCACTGCCGTACGGCGGGACGACCACGAGCCGCGACGAGTTCTTCCAGAAGGTTCCGGGCTGGCTGGATCAGTTCTCGACGTGGCAGTTCGTCGAGGGAGAGATTTTCGGGGACGGCGACCGGCTCGCCGGCCTCTGGAGCGCGGTCTTCACCGCGCGCGCCAGCGGTGAGACCTTCCGCTATCAGCAGTTCGAGCGGTACGAGGTGAGGGGCCGCACGATCAGCAAGGTGGACGTCTACCAGTCCGACACCCAAGGGCTGATCGACTTCTTCAGGAGGAACGGGCCGGTCTGGTAGGGAAGTCCGCATGGACTCCCTCCTCTGCCTTGCGATGCACGCACCCCTACGCCGCGCGCTGATCCGACGCGAATCGTCAGACACGCCCTAGGCGGCCCGCAGCAGCCTTGCCGTGAGTGGGCTGAGTTCGACCGGCCCGTCCTCGCCGACGAGAACCGTCCCGCCGATGGTGACCATGTGGTCGCCGATTCCGCAGCTCGGCTCGAAGGCGAAGGACATGCCGGGCTCCAGGGTCATGCCGGCCAGCGTCGCAGGTCGTGGCGCCGCGGTCGGGTACCGGTCACCGCCGTCGGCCTGGATGGGTCCCCCAGGGATGCGGCTGAAGGCGCCGTAGGGGTTCAGTCCATGGATCTGAGGGCCGCGGAACCAGGCGCCGACCGCCTCGGCGGGCGCCAGCATGGCCTCGGAGACGTCTCCGAACGTCGCGCCCGCGCGAAGCGTTGCCAGACCGGCGGTGTAGCACGCGTTCGCGATCCTGGCGGCGTGCTCGATCATCGGGTGGACCTCGCCGATGGCGATGGCGGCCTGATGCTGCGTTTGACGGCCGCCGAAGGTGCTGAAAATCTCCGTGGCGATGAGGTCGCCCTCCTGCAGGATGCGCGGCGCCTGCGGCCGGTAGCCCCAGGTGGGCTGCCCGGATGCCGATGGTGCCGGGCCCGAGCAGAAGTGCAGGTGGGGCGCGAGGCTGCCGTGCCGGTACGCGGTGGCCATGGCTGCGGCGAACACGTGCGCTTCGGAGATGCCCGGTGCGGCCGTGGCCACCATGGCCGCTGCCATCGCATCGCCGATGCGGGCGGCATGACGCACCACGGCGACCTCCTCGTCGCCCAGCGGCATCATGAGACGGGCGAACGCGTGCCCGACACCGCGGAAGTCGACGCGGGGCAGGAGGGTCAGCACGGTGTCCCAGAACGGGTAGGGGATTCGCCCTTCGGGATGCGCGGGAAGGTACGGGTCAAGGCCGATGACCCCCACGGATCCGTTGCTGAGCCCCAAGTCCTGCAAGACCTGGACGAGTTGGTGGGACTGCCGGCCCAGTCGCAGGTCGTTCGCGGCAAGCCACAGGTCCTCGCCCCGGTGGGCTGCTTCCCGATGGTCGAAGAGGAACGTCGGGATCGGCACGAGCGCTGTCGGTGTCCGGTCGCGCGGGAAGACGAGGAGGACGCCTGGCCGGTCATTGGTGAACCGGCTGTCGAAGGCGAGGGGCGCGGGCCCGGCGTCTCCTTCGCCGAACACCACCAGAGCGTCGAGGCCCTCCCGTTCCATGAAGCCGCGCGCCAGGTCCCAGCGCCGGTCTCGCTCGGCCAGTGAGTAGACGGGAACGGGAGTACGGGGCATCGCTGGGAACGGCATGCTGCTAGCCCTTCCTTGATGCGGCGATGAGTGCCGCGGCGGTGTCGATGATGGTCTGTTCGGTGGGGCGGGGCTGCCAGCCGAGCTGAGTACGTGCCTTGCTGCTGTCGACGAGCCTGATGCGGCCGAGCTCGTGCCGCACCATCGCCAGCTGCGGATTGCGCCGTGCGAGCAGCTTGACCACGAGGTCGGGCATGGTGCGGACGGGCACCTTCGCGGCTTCGTCCGGGAACCTCTCGCGCAGGATGCGGGCGATCTGCCGGTACCACAGGAAGGTGCCCGAACCCAGGTAGCGCTGGCCTGCGGCGGCCGGGCTCGTCATGGCGAGGAGGTGGAGTTCGGCGATGTCGCGCACGTCGACGATGTTCCAGCCGATGTTCGGCACGGCGGGAATCTCCCGGGCGAGCAGACGGCGGATCACCTCGACCGTGCCCGGCCTGTTCGATGAGCCCAGGGTGGGTCCCTGCATGAAGGTCGGGAGGATGGCGGTCAGTTCGAGCCCGGTGGCGGCGGCGAGGTCCCAGGCGTCGCGCTCGGCGAGGATCTTGGAGTCGGGGTACGCGCGGAGCGGGGTCCCGGACGGTTCGCTCCAGGTCGTCTCGGTCGCGGGTGTGTCCGGCGCGCCGCTGTCGGCCGTGACGCCGGACGAGGTGAGCACGGCACGCCTGACCCCGGCACGGGCGGCGGCACCCAGGACGCGGCGGGTGCCCTCGCGGGCGGTGGTGATGAGGTCCGTGCCCGGACCGAAGGGCATCGGCGAGGCGGTGTGCAGCACGTAGTCGGCGCCGGCGGTCGCCCGGTCCCAGCCGTCGTCGCCCAGGAGGTCGGCGGCCGCGAACTCGATGGTCCCGGCTGCCTGCCGGCCCACTTGCGCACTCACGGCGTCGCGCACCTGCTGGGCCTTGTCGAGGCTGCGCACGGTGGTGCGCACCCGGTAGTCGCGCTGGAGCAGGCCCGCGATCACCCAGCCGGCCAGGTAGCCGGTCCCGCCCGTGACGAGCACCGTCTCACCGCAGTGGGTATCGGCCATGTGAGCCCCCAATATCATTGAGTTTCTCATTGATATTGAGAGGCTACCATGGGGTCATGACCGCAAGCCATGCCGCGAAGGCATCGATGCCCAGCCCGGCGGACGTCGAGCGGAAGGCTGAGATCGTCCGTGTTCTCGTGGAGGTGGGGAACGCCGCGGACGCGGTCGTGGCCCAGGTGCTCGGCGAGTTCGGGGTCCCGACCTCCGTCACCGGCACGCTGTGGGCGCTCGCCCCGGGAACCGAGCCGCCGACCATGCGGGACGTGGCGGCTCGCCTGAACTGCGACCCCTCCACGGTCAGCCTCGCCGCCGACAAGCTCCAGAGCATGGGACTCGTCGCCCGCCGGCCCCACCCCTCCGACGGCCGCAAGCGCATCCTGGTCCTCACCGAACAGGGCCACGAACTGTGGGAGGCCCTCCGGTCCAGGCTGCACGCCTCCGGACTGTTCGCCGGCCTTGACGCGCGGGAACAGGACACCCTGCTGGCGCTGCTGACGAAAATGCGCAACCCGCAGCGCCCGTAGCCGGTGAAGGACATCGGCAGGTCGGCCGCGCCACGCTCGGCCGCGTCGGCTGAACCCGAACTCCCGTCGACCGCTTGACCGCCCTGATGTGGCGGGGGCTGCCCCGTCGGATCGGCGCGTTGGTCACGTGTGCGCGGCTGTCCGCAGTCGCGTGAATGATCACGAAGGTGCTGCGGGTCTGCCTAGCGGACCTGGTTCACCATGTCCTGCACGGCGCTGATGACCGCGTCCGGCCGGTCGTCGGGGATGTCGTGCGAGCTGTTCTCGGCGGTGACGAGGTGGCGGTTGGGTGCGGCGCTCACGAAGTCCTGCTGGGCCTGGCGCCACAGCTGCGCGTCGTCGGGTGTCGGGAGCGGGGTCTGGGAGGAGACGATCGCGGTGGCCGGGACGGACCGGGGCCAGACCAGCTGGTGGTACGCGAGGTGGACGGGGCCGTAGTCGGCGGCCTCGGCGAGGAGTTGGCGGGTTTCGCGGGTCTGGGGCGCTTGCTTGAGTGCGTCGATCTGCGGGGTGTTCGCGGCGACGAGCTTGGCGGTCTCGCTGTCGGTGAAGAACTGCGGGAGGTTGGCGTCGACCAGGACCGCGCCGGCGATCCGGTCCGGGTGCTGCTGGACGAAGGCGGTCGCGATCTCGCCGGCCAGGGAGTGCGAGACCAGGACGACGTTCTTGGTGACTCCGAGCTGGGTGAGGCCTGCGGCGAGGTCGTCGGCGGCGTTCTGGGCCTTCCACGGCCCGGGGACGTCGTCGCTTCTGCCTTCTCCGGTGCGGTCGTAGGTGATGATCTCGGAGCCGGTGTTCTTGGCGAGGGCGGGGGCGATCTTGCTCCAGGAGGACGCGTCGAGTCCGCCGCCGGCGTCCAGGAGGATGGCCGGGAGGCGGCCGGGGGTGACGTAGAAGGCCAGCTTGTGGCCCTCGTTGGTGATCATGTGCAGCGAGGGTTCGGCGGCAGTCGCCCCGGAGGCGGTCGCGGACGCGGTCGCGGAGGCGCCGGCCGGTGGCGCGGCCTGTGTCCTGGTCGAGTCGCAGGCGCCGAGGGCGCAGGTCGCGACCGTCACGCCGGCCAAGGCGATTGCGGCATACCGGAGTCGGCGGCGTGGTGAGGTGGGGACGGCCACGGGAGTGCCTTTCGCGAGGGGCGGACTGCCGGTGCGCGAAGACCTGGTGCCGGCCATCGGCAAGTCCGCTGCTACGAGGGTCTTCTGACACTCTCAAGCCTGCAAGTCGGCGCGGCCGGTCGCGATGGCGGTGACCACCGGATCGGGGCGGGGGTTGGCCCTACCTGCGGGGAGGGGATCACCGCCTTCCGGCGCGGCCCGGTGCCCTCAGGTCATCTCATCCTCCAGTGCGGCGAGGCCGGCCTGCTGGGCAGGGTCGAGGACTTCACAGCCCCGGCCGCAGTCCTCCTACCTGTCAGGCCGTTGGCCGATGTCCGTGGCCGGTGGTGATCGGGCCGGTCAGCCGCTCCCAGTTGCCGGAGGCGATCGCGGCCTTCTCCTGTTCGGTGAAGGGCGCTTGCTGGAGGAAGGTGCGGGCGACTCCCCGACTGGTGTCGAGGTAGGGGAAGCCTCCTGGCCGGGTGCCGTAGGTGTACGGGTAGTCGGTGGAGTAGAGCATGCGGTCGGTTCCGACGACTTCGGCCGTCCAGCGGAGGTAGCGCTCGCTGACCGTGCCGCTTCCGGCGATCCAGAAGTTGTGCCGGAAGTAGTCGGCCAGGGGACGTTCCAGCTCGGCCATGTCCTGCAGGATGCCGATGTGGTCGAGGTAGAACAGGACGACCTCGCCCCAGTGTCCGGCGATCGCCTGAAGGCCGGGGTGGCGGTCGAAGACGCCGGAGAAGATCATGCGGAGGTACTGCACGCCGAGGTCGTAGTACCAGCCCAGCCCGGCGGTCGCGAGCGCGCGGCCGACTCCGTGGGGCAGTCCTGAGTAGTAGGCGTCCTGGACCGCCTGTACCGGGGTCTGCGGGTGGAAGTGCAGTGGCACGCCGAGCCGTTCGGCGGTGCCGTAGAGGCCGTCGAACTCCGGGGCGTCGGCCGGCAGGGAGCCGGTGCGCCCGTACAGCATCGCGCCGCGCAGGCCCAGGTGCGTGACCGCACGCTCCAGTTCCGCCGCGGCGGCTTGCGGGGCCGGGCGAGTGCCGCGATCGATTCCGATGGACCGGCAGCAGACTCAGGATCGGGTCAGCATCAGTCCTGTCAGACGCTGTCGCGGATGGTCGAACCGTGTCATGCGTCGAGTGCGGAAGCGAGTGCCGACGGGGGCGCTTCGAGGTGAGCGCAGGGGTACTTCGGGTCGGGGGTGTGGTGGCCCGGGCCACCACACCCCCGATTGCCTGACATGCAGGTCAGCGCACGTTTCCGCGGGGCTTGAGGGGGATTCCCGGGAGCTCCGGGGCGGGCAGCCGGTCGCCCGGGTAGCCCTCGACGGCGCCGAAGCGGTCGGGGTTCGCGGAGCTCATCCATTCCTCGCGGGCTCGGGCAATGTCTTCGTGAGACCGCCCGATGAAGTTCCACCACATGACGATCTGCTCCTCGAAGGGGGCGCCGCCGAGGAGGATCAGGCGGGCGGGGGCGTCGGTGGTGTTGGTGACGGTCAGGGCGGTGGGGCCGGGGGCGAGGTAGCCGAGGTCGCCGGGGTGGAGGTCGGCGCCCGCGAGGCGGACCTCGCCGTGGTCGACGAGGAGGCCGTGTTCGAAGGCGGGGTCGACGGCCAGGGTGACGGTGGCGTGCGGGGCGACGGTGAGTTCGGCGCCGAGGAGGGGGGTGAAGGTCGGGACGGGGGAGGTGCGGCCGGCCAGGGTGCCGAGGAAGACGCGGACGTCGGCGCCGTCCAGGGTGACGGGTTCGGGGACGTGGTGGTGGAAGTCCCGTGCGGTGTCGCGGTGTTCGTCGGGCAGGACGACCCAGAGCTGGACGCCGTGCAGCACGGTGGTCGCGGGGGTGGAGACCTCGGAGTGGCAGATGCCGTGGCCGGAGGTCATCAGGTTGAGTTCGCCGGGGCGGACGAAGGCGTGGACGCCGAGGCTGTCCCGGTGCTCGATCTCGCCGGTGAAGAGCCAGCTGACGGTCTGCAGGCCGGTGTGGGGGTGGGGCGCGACGTCCATGCCGCCGGTCCGGGCGACATCGTCGGGGCCGTAGTGGTCGACGAAGCACCAGGCGCCGATGAGCCTGCGGTAGCGGTGCGGCAGGGTGCGGCGGACGGTCATCGCGCGCGGTCCGCCGAGTGGGACGTCCCGGGGGGACAGCACCTCGACGAACGGGTCCTGCTGGTGCTGCGGTCCGGCGGCGGGGCGCGGCTCGGTCTCGGCGGTGCTCACGGCTGTGGTCCCTCCCAGGGTGATCTCGACTGTCAGGTAGTTCTAGATTCAACTATTATGGCATGGCAGAGTGTCGAACGGCAGTGCGCCGATGATGGCACGGGAGTCGAGGAGTACAGGTGAGTGATGTGACGGTGGTTCCGGCGGAGCGGCGGGTCTTCATCGACAAGCAGAGCCCCAAGGCCTACAAGGCGGCGCTCGCCGCCGCCGAGGCGGCCCGCGAGGGCGCGGCCGAGGCCGGGCTGGACCGGCGGCTGGTGGAACTGGTCAACCTGCGGGTCTCGCAGATCAACGGCTGCGCCTACTGCCTGAACGTGCACACCCGGGCCGCGCTGCGCGAGGGCGAGACCACTCAGCGGCTCGGCGTGCTGCCGGCCTGGCGGGACACCGAGCTGTTCACCGCGCGGGAGCGCGCCGCGCTGGCGCTGGCGGAGGCGACCACGAACCCCTCGGACGCGGCCGCGCAGGAAGCCGCGTACGGGCTGGCGCGGGAGGCGCTCACCGAGGCGGAGATCTCGGCGGCGATCTGGGTGGCGATCACCATCAACACCTTCAACCGGGTGTCGATCATGAGCAAGCACCCGGTCCGGCCGACGCCGGGGCTCTAGGGTCGGCGGGAGTCGGCGGGAGTCGGCGGGAGTCGGCGGGAGTCGGCGGGGGATCTGTCGGCGGGGGAGCTGCCGGTGGGCGTGCCGGCGAAGGGGTGGGTCGGCCGGTCGGCCTCCGCCGTTCGGCGTAGTGCCTACGTTGGTCGGAGTACGACCGGTTCCTCCCGGTGGGGGATGACGGAGTATCAGGCCTGCGGCGAGGCTGTGGTCCCGGAGGCGGGCGGGGGCCCGCCGTGGACGAGGGGGTCACATGACACGTCGTACGGTTTCCGCGATGGTGGCGGCGGCAGCCGTCTGTCTGGCGCTCGCCGCGCCGGTCGCGTCGGCGGGCGCCGCCGAATCGGGGAGCGCCGCACCGGGCACGGCCGTCGTCCGGGTCGAGGGTGAAGCGCGGTCGGCCGCGCTGAAGGCGGTGACCGGGGCCGGGGCGGCCTCGGCGATAGCCGAGGTGCGGGACGAGGACGGGGTCTGGCGAGCGGGTTCCGGCGTCTCCGACCTCGCCTCCGGTGCGCCGGTGCGGGCGGACGGGCGGTTCCGGGCCGGGAGCATCACCAAGACGTTCACCTCCACCACCGTGCTCCAGCTGGTGGGGGAGGGGCGGATCGGCCTGGACGAGCCGGTCGAGCGCTACCTGCCGGGGGTGGTCCCCAACGGCGGGCACATCACCGTCCGCCAACTGCTCAACCACAGCTCCGGCCTGTGGGATCCGACCAACGAGGAGGGCGGGCTGTTCCCGCACACCACGGACCCGGTGGTGATCCGCGACTGGCTCGACCAGGGCGGCCTGACCCGCTCCATCACCCCGGTCCAGGTGGTGGCGGCCTCGGTGGCGCACGCGCCCAACTTCCCGCCCGGGGCGAAGTTCAGCTACTCCAACGTCAACTACACCCTGCTCGGCATGATCATCGAGCGGGTGACCGGCCATGGCTACGCCCAGGAGATCACCGCCCGCATCCTCCGGCCGCTCGGGCTGACCGGAACGTACTTCCCCGGCGCGGCCACCGACATCCGCGGCCCGCACGCCCACGGTTACTGGACGCTCGCCGAGGGGCCGGCGCCGGAGGATCGCAGCGACCGGGACGTCACGGTGTCCAGCGTCACGTGGGCGAACTCCGCGGGTGAGCTGATATCCACCCTGGCCGACCTGAACCGCTTCGAGCAGGCCCTGTTGGGCGGTCGGCTGCTGTCGCCCCAGCTGATGCGGGAGATGAAGACGACCATCCCGGTGCAGGCCGACGGCCGGCTCCCTGGCCTGGGCTACGGGCTGGGGCTGGCACGGCTGCAGCTGTCCTGCGGTCCGGTCTACGGCCACGACGGCGGGGTGCCCGGCTTCAGCTCGCAGCTGTGGAGCTCGGGCACCCGCCAGGTCGCGATGTCCGTGACGTCCAGGGGCGACGCGGTGCAGGCCTCCGCGCAACTCGCCGCGCAGGGCGGCTTCCTGGAGGAGGCGTTCTGCGGCACCCACCAGGGCGGGGGTGACACCTGGCTGAAGCTCGGCTGAGCCGCAGCGGTCGGGGGTGGGGAGTGGGGCCGGGCCGGGTTGGGCGGCCGGTCGCGGTGGGCGGCATCCGTCGACGAGGTGCCCCGGCCCCGGCCCCGCCGTCAGGCCGAGCGGCGCTGCTCCGCGAGGTAGTCGTGCACGGGGGCGACGGGGGAGAGGGTCAGATCGGTGACGATGTGGCTCGCCGAGACGACCTCCAGCACCGGCAGGTCGGCCAGCGGCGCCATCACATGGGCGTTGAGCTGGAGACGGGCCGGGCCGGTCCAGGCCTCCTTGACGGTCACGTCGCTGATCCGGGTGCGGACCAGGTCGCAGACCCGCAGGCCGCCGGTGTAGTCGGGGATCACCTTGACCGCGAAGGTGGGCACGGTGATCTGGTCGCGTGCCTCCCGCTGGTCCAGCGGCTGCCACTTGTAGGCCATGGTCGCGGTGGCGACCCGCTGGCTTCCGTAGTCCAGGGTGCCGACGAGGGTGCCGGCCTCCGTGAACAGTCGCGGCGTGGCCATCACCTTGGGGTAGGCGCTCAGCTCCCGGCCGGCCGCGGTGGCGGCGAAGCTGTCCAGGTACATCGCGTGCAGATATTCACCGTGCTCTTCGCCGTGCCGCACCGGGATGACCTGCCCGGCCTCGACGTACGGGCCGTAGCCGTCGACCTCGCCCATTTTCATGATCTCGAAGCGCACCAGCGGCTCGTCGATCTCCAGTGGCTCGGGGACGACGGCGCGCAGCGCCTCGGGGTCGGTCCGGTAGACGACGTTCAGGTACTCGCGGTCGGTGAAGCGGGTGGCGCGCAGGGGGTAGACGGGGGCGGTCAGCGGGGTGGCGGCGTGGCGGACGACCTGCTCGGAACGCATCAGGGGGCTCCTTCGGACGGGGTGGGGTTGTGCGGTCCCCTCAAACGGATACGATATGTATCGGATACACCATGCATCCGATGGGATCGCGGTGCAAGCGCGCGGAACACCCGGGCCGCCGGTAGTGCCCCAACCGCCCGGACCGCCCGTGGCGCCCCCGCATCCCCTCGGTGCGCAGCAGCACCCGCACAGCCAAGGAGTGATCTCGATGTCGTTCACCGCCCCCAACCCCACCGGCCGACCCGTCGCCGTCGTCGGAGCCGGCACCCTCGGGCGCCGCATCGCCCTGATGTTCGCCACCGACGGCGGCGAGGTGCGGATCTACGACCCCTCGGCCGAGCAGCTCGCGGCCGCCGGTGCCTACGTGGCGGAGCAGCTGCCCGCCGTCGCCGCGAAGGTGGGCGGGAGCGGGGCGGGCACCGTCGCCGTCACCGGTGACCTCGCCGAGGCACTGCGCGGCGCCTGGCTGGTGATCGAGGCGGTGCCCGAGCGCCCGGAGCTCAAGGAGCGGGTCTTCGCCGACCTCGACCGGTACGCCGACCGGGACGCGGTCCTGGGCAGCAACTCCTCGTCCTACCCGACCAGCCACTTCGTCGACCGGGTGCGGGAGCCCGAGCGGCTGGTCAACATCCACTTCTACATGCCGCCCGTCCAGAACGCGGTGGACGTGATGTCCAGCGGCCGCACCGACCGGGCCGTCATCGACCTGCTGCTGGCCGAACTGCCGCGCCACGGCGTCTTCCCGTTCGAGGCGCGCAAGGAGAGCACCGGCTTCATCTTCAACCGCATCTGGGCGGCCATCAAGCGCGAGTCGCTCGCGGTGGTGGCCGAGGGCGTCGCCACCGCGGAGGAGGTGGACGCCATGTGGTCCGTCAACACCGGTCTGCGGGGCGGCCCGTTCCGGGCGATGGACCAGGTCGGGCTGGACGTCGTACTGGACATCGAGGAGCACTACGCCGCCGAGCGCCCGGAGTTGCCCGCCGGGCCGCGCACCCTGCTGGAGGAGTACGTGGAGGCCGGCCGACTCGGCGTCAAGACCGGGCGCGGCTTCTACGACTACGGCTCCGGCTCGGACCGCGACTCGGACCGCGGCTCGGACCGCGGCTCGGACCGCGGCTCCGGCGGGGGCGCCGCTGCCGCCTGACACGCTGCGGCCGCTCGGCACACGGACGGCGACCCCGGCCCGGCCCGTAGACTGGGCCGGGCCGCCCGGCGGCACCGTGCCGAGCGAAGAACGAGAGCCGAGGACCGCAGTTCGTGCCCAAGTCACCCACGAAGCGGCGCCCGCTGACCGTCGCCGCCCTGAACGACAGCGCCCTCGCCCTGTTCACCGAACACGGCTTCCATGCCACCTCGATCCGCGACATCGTGGCCCGCGCCGGGCTGACCAGGGGCGCGTTCTACTCCAACTACCAGGACAAGGAACAGCTGTTCCTCGCTCTCTACGACCAGCAGATCGACCGCTTGCTCGCCGATCTGCGCACCGCCTTCACGGCCACCGCCGCCGCCCAGGACGTCCCGTCCCGGATGCTGCGCGAACTGGCCGACCGGCGCCGGGAGGACGAGGGATGGTTCCTGCTCTCCATGGAGTTCACCCTGCACGCCGCCCGGCACCCGGAGGTCGCCCGCAGCCTCGCCGAGCACGAGGCCCGGCTGATCGACGGCCTGGTGGAGCTGATCGAGGAGGCGACCGACCACGCCCCGGAGGTCCACCCGCGCGACCTCGCCCGGCTGCTGGTGATCCTCCACGAGGGCGCCACCGCCATGCGCCTCACCGAGGAGGCCCGCGGCGAACTCGCCGAGTTCCCGGAGGAGCTCCTCCACCGCGTCGTGGACGGGCTGTTCCACCTACGGCGTGGCTGACGCGCCCCCGTTGAGCCGGCCCGGTGGGTCCGTCGGCCCGGGGCAGGGGCGTTCACGGGCAGGGCGGTGCCGAGGCCCGACCGCCGCGGCCGGCTCGCGGTCCGCACCAACCGCCACTCGGTGCCGGTCCGTTCGATCGGCAGGCGAGTCCGGGCGCTGCCGCACGCCTCCCACCCGGTGGTCAACGAAAAGACACGCCCAACACGACGGAGGTTCCATGCGTTTGATCTCGAGTGGCCGGCACCATGCCACGTTCGAATTCGGCGACCTGCAGGTGATCTCGTTGCGAGACGGGTACATCGACATGCCGCCGACACGGCTCCGCGACGAGGACGGGTGCGCGCTCGATGTGCTGCCGGCCGCCGTGCCGCTGGCCGGCGACAACCTACGGCTGTCGGTCAACGCCTTCTTCGTCACCGACGGCACGCAGTCCGTTCTCATCGACACCGGCGCGTCCGACGTCTGGCACGACCCCACCATGGGACTGATCTACGACGCGCTCCACGAAGCAGGAGTCCAGCGCGCGCACATCACCGATGTGGCCATCACCCACAAGCACGAGGACCACGTGAGCGGCCTGATCGCGCCGGACGGTTCGGAGGCGTTCGCCGAACTCGAGCGGGTGTGGATCGGCGCGGGCGACACCTCGGTGTTCACGGGGCGGCTCGAGCCGATCCGCGACCGGGTCGTGCCCGTGTCCGAGAAGGTCGCGATCAACGACTGGTGCACCGCGATCCCGACACCGGGCCACACCCCCGGTCACACCGTCTACGACGTCAGGAGCGGCACCGGCCACCTTCTCGTCTGGGGCGACACCGTGCACGTCCCCACGCTCCAGTTCGATCAGCCGAACGTGTCCTGGGAGTTCGACGGCGACCAGTCGCAGGCCCGCGCCGCGCGAGCGTCACTCCTCGAACAACTGACCCGACCAGACCACTTCGTAGCCGGCGCCCACCTCGACTCACCCGGCATCGCCCGGGTGACCCCCTCCGGCGAGGGCTACGCGCTGGAATACCTCGCACCACCGATCGGCTGACCGAGCCCGACGGCTCCGGACCGTGCTCGCGAGGGCGGTCGAGGAGGGCAGGCCCCGGCCGACCGGATGGTCGTCCACGAACCCGACCACGTGGCTCCTGAGCCTCTCCCGGCCGGTGACCGCAGACTCCCTGTGGTCACCGGCCGGACCGCACCGCCCTCGCCACAGATCACCCGCAGGCCTGCCCTCGGTGGAGTGAACGAAGCCGCCGGGCCCCCACCCGTGGCACGACGCGCCACGTGCCGACGGCGCAGTGGTGAGGGCGGACAATGGTGGACGTGACAGACATGACGCTCAACCTCTGGCGACAGCCGCTCGGTCCGGTGGCCGCCGAGGTGCTCAGCTCGGTGTGGGAACGCAACGACCTGACCGTGCTCATCCTCGCCGAAGGCGCGCTCTCCGAACTCCCGCCCGGCATCAGCAGATTGATGCGGCTGCGCACCCTCGACCTCGGACACAACCTGTTCACCGAGGTGCCCGCCGAACTGACCCGGCTCACCTGGCTCCGGGACTTCCTCTACCTGCACGACAACCAGCTGACCACCCTGCCGGACGGCCTCGGGCGGCTCACCCGGCTGCGCTACCTCAATGTCGGCGAGAACCGGCTCACCGAACTCCCGTTCGCCATCGGCAAGATGGCCGAGCTGGTCGAACTGCGCGCCCAGCACAACCGGCTCACCGCCCTGCCGGAGTCGATCGGCGCCCTCGGCGAGCTGCGCGAACTCTGGCTGCGCGGGAACGAGTTGACCGCCCTGCCGGCCTCCTTCACGCTGCTCTCCGAACTGCGCGAGCTGGAACTGAGGGAGAACGCCCTAGGTGAACTGCCCGCCGTCCTCGCCGGGCTGCCGAGGCTGCGCCGGATCGACCTCCGCACCAACGGCATCACCGAACTGCCCGACTGGCTGGCCGATCCGGCGGCGCTGCCCGCGCTGGAGAAGCTCGACCTGCGGTGGAACGACGTACAGGTCCCGGATCACCTGATGGAGGCGCTCATCGAGCGTGGCTGCATGGTCCTGCTGTGATCCCGCCCGCAAAGATCAACGCGGACGCCGGTGAGCTGCTACCGTGGAACGCATGAAGCGCGCTGCACTCGCCACGACGACGCCGGAAAGAGTCCCGGCGCGCTGACTGCTGACCAAGTCCGAAGCCCCGGGGCGAGTGCCCCGGGGCTTCGTCGTTCCCCGGCCCACTCGCCCGCCCAACCCGAGTGGAGACCACCATGAACGAGCAGTCCGTCCAGGACCGGCCCGCACCCGACCACCGCAGGCTCGGCCGCGAGCTCGACCTGTTCGACACCGACCCGCTGATGGGCTCCGGCCTGCCGTACTGGCTGCCCGACGGCGCCGCGATCCGGCACACCCTGGAGGAGTTCATCCGGGGCCGCGAGCGCCGGGCCGGCTACCGCCACGTCTACTCGCCGGTGCTGGGCAAGCGCGAGCTGTACGAGATCTCCGGCCACTGGAACCACTACCGCGAGGACATGTTCCCACCCATGGAACTCGGCTCGGAGGAGATGGTGCTGCGCCCCAGCCTGTGTCCGCACCATGCCCTGATCTTCCGCTCACGCCCGCACAGCTACCGTGAACTGCCCCTAAGAATGGCCGAGTTGGGCGGCATGTACCGCTCCGAGCTGTCCGGCGTGCTCGGCGGGCTGACCAGGGTCCGGGCGATCCAGCTGAACGACGCCCACGTCTTCTGCACCCCCGAGCAGGCCGCCGACGAGGCCGTCGCCGCCCTGGAGCTGATCCGCGAGGCGCACCGCGCGCTCGGCATCGTGCCGGTCCGCTACCGGCTCTCGCTGCCCGGCGCGGGCGGCAAGTACGTGGCCGACCCGAAGCTCTGGGAGCGGGCGGTGGCGCTGCTCACCGAGGTGCTGGAGCGCTCCGGGGTGCCGTTCGAGGCGGCCGAGGGCGAGGCCGCCTTCTACGGTCCAAAGATCGACGTGCAGATCGCCGACGGTGCCGGGCGCGAGTTCACCCTCTCCACCGTGCAGATCGACTTCCACCAGCCCGAGCGGTTCAACCTGCATTACATCGGCCCGGACGGCGCCAAGCACCGCCCGGTGATGGTGCACCGCAGCGTGATCGGCAGTGTGGAACGGGTGGTCGCCCACCTGATCGAGCTGTACGGCGGGGCGTTCCCGGCCTGGCTCGCGCCGGCCCAGGTGGTGCTGGTGCCGATCTCCGACGCCGAGCTGCCGCAGGCCGAGCGGCTGCGGCAACGCTGCCTGGACCTCGGGCTGCGGGCCGAGGTCGCCGGGCCCGAGCACGGCAGTCTCGGCGCCCGGATCCGGGAGGCCCGGCTGGTGCCCTACCAGGCGGTGATCGGCGCCAAGGAGGCCGTGGACGAGCGGGTCGCACTGCGGCTGCGGGACGGCCGCCGGCTGGAGCCGATGCCCGCGGAGGAGGCCTGGGCCCGGATCGGCGCGCTGGTCGCGGACTGCAGCGCCGAGCTGTGGCGGGACGCGCCCGCCGGCTGAACCGGACGGCGGGCCGGGAGCATACGTACGACTAGTGCGGCGCGCGGAGTGTCGGCGGGGCCGGGGGCGGTGGCCGCCCGTCGAATGGGCGCGGCGGCCGGGTCCACGGCCGCCGCCGTCCCCACCAGTCCCATCGTCCCGGAGGTGCCCATGCGCGGATCGCGCAGGCTCGTCGCTCCCGTCCTCACCGTCTGTCTCGCCCTCGCCGGTGCCGTCGCCGCCGCCCCGGCGGGCTCGGCCGGGCTCCGCCCGCTGCCGGTGCCGGAGGTCCAGTACTGCGCCGCCGTGCTCGGGCACCTGCCCGGCGCCGACGGTGCCTCCCCGGTGCTCGGCCGGGCCTGCTCGTGGGATTCCCGCGCCGACGCGCTCGCCGAGGCCGACGGCCGCACCCGCACGGCAGAGCAGCCGACCGACCGGACGCTGCTGCTGGAGGAGTTCAAGGACGTCGACTACCAGGGCGGCGTCATCTACTCCTTCTTCGGCGACGCCGGCGGCTGCGACGGCACCGGCTACCACCTGGTCAACTACTTCGGTGTCGCGCTGAGCGTCTCCTCGATGAAGGGCTACAACAACTGCAACGCCGTCCACCTCTGGTCGACCCTCAGCGTGGAGAAGACCATGGACCTGCCGGCTCCCCAGCTGGGCGGGAACTTCAACGACGCGGTCCGTGAGCTGCAGGTCTTCCACCGCTGAGGGGCCCCGGCGGCGCCGGTTCCGGCGTCGCCGATCCTGGTGTCGCCGGCCGCCGGGGTCGGGTGCCCCCGGCGGTCAGTAGGACTGCAGCTCGATCAAGTGGCCCTCGGGGTCGCGCAGATGGGCGCTGCGCAGGGTGGGGCCCCACTCCGGGCGGTCGGCGGCCGGGGCGGCGAGGGTGCCGCCGTGGGCGAGGCAGAGGGCGAGCGCCGCGTCCACGTCGTCGACCCGGAAGACCAGCATCGCGGGGTCCTGGGCGGGGGCGCCGGGGTCGGCGGGCAGGCCGGCGGTGCCCAGGGTGGCGGCCATCGCGGCGCGGTCGAAGAGCGCCAGGACGGCCTGGTCGTCGACGTCCCAGTTGGCGTACGGGCCCTCGGGCGTGCCCTTGATCAGGGTGGCGCCGGTGAACGGGGGGAGGACGGCGCGGTAGAAGCCGAAGGTCTCGGCGAAGCGGGTGACGAGCAGGCGGGGGTAGAGGGCGTCCACGGTCGGGCTCCAGGTGGGCTCTGAATCTCTGGGTCGGCACCCACTATAGGGAGTGACCCTAGAATACCGCCATGGCCTCCGAGGACCCCGCCCCGCCCGGCGCGCTGCCGCCGACCCTGCTGGACCTAAGCACCTTCCTGCTGGCCCGGATCGGCCGGACGGCGCGGGCCCGGCTCGCCGAGCACCTCGCCGAACGCGGCCTGCGGCTCTGGGACATGGCCGTACTGGCGGCGCTCGCCGACTTCGGGCCGCAGGCTCAGCGGGACCTGGTGCGGCGGCTGGGCATCGACCCGAGCGACCTCGCGAAGGTCGCCGACCAGCTCGGCGCGGCCGGGTACGTCGAGCGCCGCCGGGACGAGGCGGACCGGCGGCGGGTCTCGGTGTCGGTCACCGCCGCCGGGCGGACGCTGCTGGCCGAACTGGACGCGCAGGCCCGGGCGGTGCAGGACGAGGTGCTGGCTCCGCTGGACCCGGCGGAGCGGCGGGTGCTGCAGGAGCTGCTGCTGCGGGTGAACCAGGGGGAGGCGCTGCGGCGCGGCGCCGTCTGAGCTCAGCCGGTGGGCGGCCCCGGGCGGCGGGCGCCCGCGAACTCGCCCGCCCAGCGCGGGAGGTCGAGCACCTTCTCGACCCGGGCCACCAGGGTGCCGGTGCGCTCGGCGTGGATCATCGCGCCGTCGCCCGCGTAGACGCCGACGTGGTGCAGCGGCGCGTCGGGGCGGGAGAAGAACAGCAGGTCACCGGGGGCGAGGGCGTCGCGTTCGACCGGGGCGCCGCGGTGGAACTGGGCCACGGTGTAGTGCCCGAGCTCGACGGTGCCGTGACTGGCGCGGTACCAGCAGTACAGGGACAGCCCGCTGCAGTCGAAGCCGACCGTGCTCTCGCCCAGGCACACGCCGTTGAGATAGCCGTTCTCCTCGTCGCAGAAGCCGAGGCCCGGGCCCAGCCGGTCACCGCCGCCCCAGGCGTACGGAACGCCGATCTGCGCCTCGGCGACGGCGGCGACCCGGCGGCCGAGGGCCGCGGCGGCGAGCGAGGCCGCGGACGGGTCGGACGGGTCGGATGGGTCGGATGGGTCGGACGGGTCGGACGGGTTGGACCGGCCTGTGGCGTGGGCGGGTTGGGCCGCGGCGCCGAGGGCCGGGGCGAGGCCCGCACCGAGGGCGAGGCCGAGCATGCGGCGGCGGGCTACTCCGGAGGCCTGGTCATGGCCGGGGGGTCGGGACTCCATCGGTCGGCTCTCCTGGGCTGGTCGCGGGGTTGGCGCGGGTCCGCACCAGGATCGCGGTCCGGCGGCGCCGTCCGCCATCACCCGCAGCGGTGAATCGTGGGCACACAGGCCTTGGCGGGCCCGGGAGTTCACCGGAAATCGGTTTGACGGTCGTTCGTGAGGGGCCAACGATGGGCGCGAACGTTCGGTGACGACCTCGGAGGCCCTCATGGACAGCGCCGTCAAGCTGGTCCGCAACACCCGTCTGACCCAGGCCGTCGACTACGCCTACGCGGCGGTGGTCGATGCCCCGGCCCGTTCGCTCTGGCTCGCCGGAGCGTGCCCGCTGGACGAGGAGGGGCGCACCGTCGCCGTCGGGGACTACGAGGGCCAGGCCCACCAGGTGATGCGCAATCTGATAACCGTGCTGGAGGAGGCGGGTGCGGGGGTCACGGACATCGCCCGGACCACCGTGTACGTGGCCTCCGGCGATCAGGCGGACCTGGTGAAGGTCTGGAACGTGTACCGGGAGTACCTGGGGGCGCACGACGCCCCCAGTACGCTGCTCGGCGTCTCGGTGCTCGGCTACCGCGACCAGTTGGTGGAGGTGGAGGCGGTGGCCGTGCTGCCCTGACGGGCCCGGGGGCGGGGGCTCAGGAGGAGGCTGCGGCGAGCAGGGCGTCCAGCTTCCGGTAGCCCTCGACCACGCCGCGCTCCATACCGCTGACCAGGATCGCGTCCCGGGCCGCCAGGCTGTCGACCACCGACAGGACGGTCACGCGGGTACGGCCCTCGCCGGCGGGTTCGAAGACGGCGGTGTCCAGCGCGACGCCGTCCGGTACGCCCTCGAAGGTGAAGGTCTGGACGAGCCGGGTGGCCGGTCGGACCTCATGGAAGGAGCCGTAGAAGGCGGCGACCTCCTGGCCCTCGCGGTGCATGGAGTAGCGGTAGTGGCCGCCGGTGCGGGGCTCCCAGTCGTCGATCTTCAGGTCGAGGTCCTCGGGGCCGAGCCAACGGGCGACCAGCTGGGGCTCGATCCAGGCCCGGAACACCCGCTCCTGCGGGGCGTCGAACTCGCGGACGATCCGGATGGTGGGCAGCGTCGGGTCCGCCTCGATGTGGGTCTGGTGGCCGGTGGTGGAGGTCATTGCGGGGCTCCTTCGGTGTGCCGGGGGCGGTCGGGGCGGCTGCGGCTCTCTGGGTCGTCCGCACCGGTCGGCTTCGGTTCCGCGTCGGTGTCGGCGTCGGTGTCCGCGCCGGTGTCTGCGTGTGCGTTGGCGTCTGCGTCGGTGTCTGCGTCTGTGTTGGCGTCTGCGTCGGCCATGGCCGCGAGGACGGCGTCCAGGCGGCCGAAGCGGGCCTCGGCCTGGCGGCGGTAGCGCTCGATCCAGCTCGTCATCAAGTCGAACACCTGCGGCTCCAGGTGGCACGGCCGCCGCTGGGCGTCCCGGCGGCGACTGACCAGTCCGGCCTCCTCCAGCACCTTGAGGTGCTTGGAGACGGCCTGCATGGACATCGCGTAGGACTCCGCCAGCTCGCCGACGGTCGCGTCCCGGACCGAGAGCCGGGCGACGATGTCGCGCCTGGTCGGATCGGCCAGGGCGACGAACGCCCGGGAGAGCTGGTCGACGGCCACCGCACACCTCTGTTCATCCGCAACCGATTGGTTGAGAACCACGCTACTCCGCTGCCCCCCCGTACTCAACCGTTTGGTTGCGGAAGCGGTGGAGGTGGGCTTTGGGAGGGAAGCGGCCGATCAGAAGAAACCGATCGTTCGGTTTTCAGGCGAGAGCGCCGGGTGCTAGCCGTGTTCGTCGGCGGATCTCCGGAGAGGTGTGACTTCCATTCGTCCGGTCGGGATCTGACGGACCGTAGGAGAGAAGAGGTGGAACGGGTGGGGAAGGAGGGGAGGAGTCGCTGATTCCCCGACATCGTCTTGTCGCCCGTGGGGAGCCCGTAGCTAGGATGCGGGGTGTTTGGTTTTGTTTTCCCGGAGCTCAGGGCGGGGTGGTTGCGGTGGTACGGCAGGAACGAGCGCTCCGGACGCGTCGGCTGATCCTGGAGGCCGCGGCGTCGGTCTTCGACGAGTTCGGCTACGAGGGCGCCACCATCGGGGAGGTGGTCTCCCGGGCCGGGGTGACGCGAGGTGCGGTGTACTTCCATTTCGCCTCGAAGCGGGATCTCGCGCAAGGCGTCGTCGAGGAGCAGTTCGTCCAGGACGGAGTGCCCGAACGTAGCTGCAAGCTCCAGGAGTTCGTGGACACCGGGATGGTAGTCGCACACCTGATGCCGCGTGACCCGTTGCTCAGCGCGGGCGCCCGGCTCACGCTCGGCCAGGACGTCCTCGATGACCTCGGCGGCGGTGTGATCCCCGGCTGGATCAGCCGGATGGAGGCGCTGCTGGTCGCCGCCGGCGAGCGCGGCGAACTGCTGCCGCACGTCGTCCCGGCCGACACCGCGTGGCTGATGACCGCCGCCTGGACGGGTGTTCAGATCCAGTCGCAGAAGCTCGCCGGCCGGGCCGACCTGGAACTCCGGGTGTCCGGCCTGTTCCAGCACCTGATGCCGAGCGTCGCGGTGCCCGGGGTGCTCGGCTCGCTCCGGATGGGGCCGGACCGCGGCGCCCAGGTGGTCGCCGAGGTCGCGGCGGCCCGGCAGGCGGAGGAGGGCGGCGACGGGCGGTCGGCGGAGTCGCGGGCCGAGGCGGGGCCGGTGGCGCTGCAACCGGTCTGACGTCCGCCCGCGCGGCGGGGCAGGTCGAATGTCAGTGCGGCTCGCCATGATGGCGGTATGAAGGACGCAGCCACCACGGCCACCCCTGCCGCTCCCGCCTCCCCGGAGGCCTACGCCGACGCCGTCGCCACCGCCGTACGGGCCGCCGCGGCGTACTACGCCGACGGCTCCACCCCGCTGGGGGACGACGAGTACGACGCCCTGGTCCGGGCGATCGAGGCCTATGAGCGCGAGCACCCCGACCAGGTGCTGCCCGAGTCGCCCACCGGCAAGGTGGCCGGCGGCGCGGCCGTCGGCGACGTCCCGCACAGCACGCCGATGCTCTCTCTCGACAACGTCTTCTCGGCCGAGGAGCTGGAGTCCTGGGCCGCCGGGCTGGAGCGCAGGCTCGGCCGGCCGGTCGCCGCCTGGTGCGTCGAGCCCAAGTTGGACGGCCTAGCCGTCGCCGCCCGCTACCGCGCGGGCCGGCTCACCCAGGTGCTCACCCGGGGCGACGGCCTGGCGGGGGAGGACATCACCCATGCGGCGGACGCCGTCCTGGGCCTGCCCGCCCGGCTGGCCGAACCGCTCGACGTCGAACTGCGCGGCGAGGTGCTGCTCACCCACGAACAGTTCGAACAGGCGAACGCGGTGCGCACCACCCACGGCGCCACCCCGTTCGCCCACCCGCGCAGCGGCGCGGCCGGCACCCTGCGCGCCAAGGACCGCCCCTACCGGGTCGAGCTCACCTTCTTCGGCTACGACGCCCACGGCCTGCCCGGCCTCGACCACGCCGAGCTGCTCGCCCGCCTCGCCGAACTCGGCGCCAACACCGCCGCCAGCACCGAGGCCGCCCCCCGCCGCTGCGCCACGCTGGCCGAGGCCGAGCAGCGGATCGAGAAGATCGCCGCCCTGCGCGCCGCGCTGCCCTTCGGTATCGACGGCGTCGTCGTCAAGGCGGACGCGGTCGCCGACCAGGAGCAGGCCGGGTCCGGCTCCCGGGCGCCGCGCTGGGCGGTGGCCCGCAAGCTCCAGGCCCAGCACAAGGTCACCCGGCTGCTCGGGGTGGAGTGGAACGTCGGCCGCACCGGGATCATCGCGCCCCGCGCTGTGCTCGACCCGGTGGTCATCGACGGCGTCACCGTCGCCTACGCGACCCTGCACAACCCCGCCGACATCGAGCGCCGCGGGCTGATGATCGGCGACCAGGTGTTCGTCTACCGCGCCGGGGACGTCATCCCCCGGGTGGAGGCGCCGCTGGTGGACGAGCGCACCGGCTCCGAGCAGCCGATCGCCTTCCCCGAGGTCTGCCCCCGCTGCGGCGACGCCATCGACCGGGCCGAGCAGCGCTGGCGCTGCGTGCGCGGCCGGGGCTGCCAGGCCGTCGCCTCGGTGATCTACGCGGCCGGGCGCGACCAGCTCGACATCGAGGGCCTCGGCGGCACCCGGGCCGTCCAGTTGGTCGAGTCCGGGTTGGTCGCCGACCTCGCCGACCTCTTCACCCTGACCAAGGATCAGTTGCGCACCCTGGAGCGGATGGGCGAGACCAGCGCCGACAACCTGCTCGGCGCCATCGAGACCGCCCGCACCCGCCCGCTGAACCGGGTGTTCTGCGCCCTCGGCATCCGTGGCACCGGGCGGACGATGTCGCGCCGGATCGCCGCGCACTTCGGCAGCATGGTCGCGATCCGGGCTGCCCACGCCGAGGCGCTGGCGGGCGTGGACGGCATCGGGCCGGAGAAGGCGGCCGTGATCGTGACCGAACTCGCCGAGCTGGCAGCGCTGTTGGACCGACTGGCGGAGCAGGGGGTGGGGACGGAGGTCACCGAGCCGGTCGCCGCGGCGGCAGTGGTGGCAGCGGCGGCGGCGACGGGCGGGGCGAGCGCTGTGGGCCCGGTGGGCGAGGGGACGGCCGCAGGTCCGCTGGCCGGGCAGAGCGTGGTGGTGACAGGCAGCATGACCGGTGCCCTCGCCGAACTCTCCCGCAACGAGATGAACGAACTGATCGAACGCGCGGGCGGCAAGGCCTCCTCCTCGGTGTCCAAGCGCACCAGCCTGCTGGTCGCGGGCGAGAAGGCGGGCTCCAAGCGCGTCAAGGCGGAGGAACTCGGAGTGCCGGTCACCACCCCGGAGGAGTTCGCCGTCCTGGTTGCCGACTTCCTCGGCTGAGCCCACGGCCGGGCATCGGCCCGGTCAGCGGCCCGTTCGTCGGCCCGTTCGTCGGCCCGTTCGCCGTGCGGAGCGGGTGCGGTAGGGTGACCGACGCTGAACACGACCACGCACCAGGGAGGTGAGACCCATTACCGGTATGTCCGAGCGGGTGCTCCCGGAGCGCGGCCGTGCGGGCGCACCGCGCGCGTAGCGCGGGCGCACCGACGCGGCGTCGGCCCTGGCGGGAGCCCTGACGGAGTCCTCCGTTCTCCTCCTGTCCTGCCCAAGGGGTTCCCTTTGCCGGTCTTCGCCTCCGCTGTTCTCCGTTCCTCCGTCGTCTCCCGACTGCGCGCCGCCGGTTGTGTGTTCGCCGAGGACGAGGCGCGGATCCTGCTCACCGCCGCCGCCACACCCGCCGAACTGGCCGCCATGGTCCGGGCCCGCGCCCAGGGCCGGCCGCTCGAACACGTCGTCGGCTGGGCCGAGTTCGCCGGGCTGCGGATCGCCGTCGACCCCGGTGTGTTCGTCCCGCGCCGGCGCAGCGAGTTCCTGGCCACCGAGGCCGCCCGGCTGGCCCGTCCCGGCGCGGTGGTGGTCGACCTGTGCTGCGGCAGCGGCGCACTCGGCGCCGCCGTCGCGGCCGGCGCCGGACACCCCGTCGAGCTGTACGCCGCCGACCTGGACCCGGCCGCCGTCCGCTGCGCCCGGCGCAACCTGGCCGGAACGGGAGCACAGGTCTTCGAGGGCGACCTGTTCGCCGCCCTGCCGGACGCGCTGCGCGGCCGGGTGGAGGTGCTGATCGCCAACGTCCCGTACGTACCGACCGGTGACATCGAACTCCTGCCGCCGGAGGCCCGGTTGCACGAGGCGCGGCCCGCGCTGGACGGCGGGGCGGACGGGCTGGACGTGCTGCGCCGGGTGGCCGTGACGGCGCCGCGGTGGCTGGCGCCGGGCGGGTCGCTGCTGTTCGAGACCAGTGAGCGGCAGGCGGCCGACGCGCTGGTGGTGGCCCGGTCGGTGGGTCTGGCGGCGGCGGTGAGCCGTGCGGAGGAGTTGGACGCCACCGTGGTCACGGCGACGAAGAGCTGACCCGGAAGCAGGGCCGCCCCGGCCACCACCCCCCGTCGGGGTGGCCGGGACGACTGGTCAGATCGCGGCGCCGTACACGTGGTCGACCGGGATGGTGAGCAGCACCCGGCGGTCGGCGACCATCGCCGCGCGGTACTCCGCCCAGTCGGGGTGCTCCCCGGCGGCCCGGCGGTAGTAGTCGACCAGCGCCTCGGCCTCCGGCCCGTCCGGGTCGGTGCCCGGCCCGGTGAGGGTGGCGACGCCCTCGGCGGTGGCCCAGGACCGTCCGTCCGGCCCGGTCACCTCCAGGCTGACCCGGGGGTCCCGGCGCAGGTTCGCGGTCTTCGCCAGGCCGTCCCGGGTGGAGATCAGGATGACGTTCGCCGCGCGGTCGTAGAACGGCAGGACGGGGGAGAGCTGGGGCCGCCCGTCCGCCTTGATGGTGGCGAGGATGCCGAGGCGGCTCTGTGCGAGCAGGGCGTACGGGTCGTGAGCAGTGGCGGTCATGGGAGCATCATCGGGCCTCGGGCCGGTGTGAAGGGCAAGGCACGGCAGGTGTGTTGCGCCGTTGACGCCTGGTTGACCCCGAAAGATGAGGATTCGCGGAATCGCCGGTGGCGGGCGCGGCCGGCGGTCTAGGGTCGGGACGCGACGGGATGTGACGACCCGTCATCTGGCGCTGATCCGAGTGCTGATCCGAGTGCTGATCCGAGTGCTGGTCCCCGCGCCGATCCGAGCGTAGACCCGAGCGTAGACCCGAGTGCTGATCCGAACCGAGGGAGCACCGCACGATGGCTGCCGACTACCGGCCCAGGGAACTGCTGGAGTTCTCCGACGACCTGCACCACGAGGACGTGACCCCGCTGCGGGCCTTCCTGTCCGCCCGTCTCGGCGAGGTCGTCGAGGCCCAACCCGAGGGCAGCGCCGCCCGCTTCGCGGCCGAACGCCTCGCCGACATCACCCTCAGCGACTGCATCCACCTCGGCGACCTGCTGCTCGTCTGGAGCGAGGTGGTGATGGACGACCGGGTCGACGTGCCCGGGGAGGTCCAACGGCTGCGCCAGGACGTGATGTTGTGGTGGGAACGGCTGTGCGAGACGGCCGACGGCTTCCGGGAGCACCCCGGCCACAACCCCCGCTGGCGGGCGCTGCGGTACCTGAACCTCGCCCACGCGGAGCTGATGGCGAGCCTGACGGACTCCTCGCGGGGCGGGTACGCGGGCGGGGCGCATCCTTAGCAGTACTTCGTCGGGTCTGAAGTACGACTAGGCCCTGAGGCGGGGAGCCGGTCAGGCGAACTCCGAGGGGCGGACGGCCGTCGCGAGCGCGGCGGCCGTCCGCCGGACATCCGCCTCCGTGGTGCGCCAGTTGCTGAACGCCGCGCGCAGGGCGGGCAGACCGGCGTAGCGGGTCGGAGTGAGGAAGGCCTGGTCGGAGATCCCGGCGGCGAGGGCGGCCAGCCGCTCGGGCGTGGGGTCCTCGGCGAGGGTGAAGCAGACGACGTTGAGGCGTACCGGGGCGAGCAGGCGCAGCCCGTCGATCGCGCCGATCGCCTCGCCCAGCGCGTGGGCGCCGGCGATGCAGCGCTCCACGATGTCCCGGTGGCCGGCCCGGCCGTAGGCGCGCAGGGTGAACCAGGCGGCCAGAGCGCGCAGCCGGTGGGAGTTCTCCGGTGTCAGGTGCACCAGGTCCGGGTGGTCGCCGACCGGGCCGAGGTAGGCGGCGGCGTTCTGGAAGACCCTGGCCTGGAGGTCGCGGCGGCGGGTGAACTGCACGGCGCTGTCGTAGGGCACGTTGAGCCACTTGTGGAGGTCCACGCAGACCGAGTCGGCCTGGTCCAGCCCGGCCACCAGCTCCGCGTGCCGCGGGGAGAGCGCGGCGAAGGCGCCGAAGGCGGCGTCCACGTGCAGCCAGAACCCGTACTGCTCCCGGAGCGCGGCGACCGCACGCAGGTCGTCGAAGTCGACGGTGTTCACGGTGCCCGCGTTGGCGACCACCACGCACGGGCCGTCGGCCTCGGCGAGCGCCCGCTCCAGCGCGGCCACGTCCACCGCCTCCCGGCCGGACAGGGTGGGGAGGGTGGTCAGCGCGGTGCGGCCGAGGCCCAGGACGGACAGCGCCTTGGACACGCTGGAGTGCGCGCCGCCCGACAGCACCCGCACCCGGCCCAGCGCCGCGACTCCGTCCTCGGCCACGTCCACTCCGAGCCGCTCGCCCAGCCACTCCCGGGCGATCGCCAGGCCGACCGTGTTGGACAGGGTGGCGCCGCTGACGAAGGTGCCGCTGTGCGCGGCGGAGAGCCCGAACAGCTCGCGCAGCCAGCCGACCGTCTCGCGCTCCAACTGCTGACCGGCCGGGTCGAGCGAGGAGTTGGAGTTCTGGTCGGCCGTCGCGGTCAGCCAGTCGCCGACCAGGGCGGCCGGGGTCGCCCCGCCCGTCACGAATCCGAAGTAGCGCGGCCCGGCACTGGCCGACAGCCTCGGCTCCCAGCGCTCGCCGAACTCCGCCAGCGCCGCCCGCAGCCCGCCGCCGTCCTCGGGCAGTGGCCCCGTCGCGGTCGGCCGGTCGGCCGACGGCGGGATCACCGGCCGGTCGTCGAGGCCGGCCAGGAAGCCGACGGCCCGCTGTCGGGCCTCCTCCAGCAGGGTGGGCAACTGGTCGAGGTCGGCGGCGAGTTCGGGGTGCATGGGGGTTCTCCGTTGATCGGTGGTCAGACCGAGGCTAGTGCCGGACGGAGCGGGTGTCGCAGGCCAATCCACGGCCGGTGGCCTGGCCGGTCGCGGGGTTCGCACACCGCGGAGGCGTCCCGGGAGCCGGACCAGTGCCACGGCGAAGCTACGAGCCCCGTCCTCCTGCTGCCCACGTGGTGAGGCGTTCGGGGGAGGCGAGCACTCGACCACCGGCGAACCGTCGGCGGTTGCGAGCGGGGCTTCGATCCCGTCCGGAACCATGGTCGTGGGCGTGGGAGCCCCGTCCGGTCGATCGCGTCCGAGCCCTTCCACCTGCGGCAGGACCCTACCGTCGGGGCAGTTCGGCCCGCCGGACGGGCCGGGAGGCCAGGGCGTAGAGCGCGCCGAGGCAGGAGAAGGCGCCGCAGCCGAGGAACACCGGGGCGGCGCCCCAGGCGCCGATGGCGGCGCCGACCACGGGGTAGCTGAGCGGGGCGAGGCCGACCATGGTGAGCATCACGACGGAGGTGACCCGGCCCAGGTAGGCGGGGTCGGCGGTGGTCTGGACGAGGGCGCCGTCCAGGGTGCCGAAGACGCCCGCGTTCAGACCGACCAGTGCGGCGAGCACCGCAGCCGACCACAGGGTGGGGACCAGGCCCATGACGGCCGCTCCGATGCTGCCCAGCAGCAGGGTGACGGCCATGGTGAGACCGGCCCGGGGCAGTCGGCCGACGACGGCGAGCAGGGTGGCGCCGACGGTGGCGCCCGCGCCGAAGCAGGCGACGATCAGGCCGTAGCCGGAGGGGCCCCAGCCGCGCTCGGCGTTGAGCAGCACCATGCCGACGTTGAGGGTGCCGGTGAGGCCGAGTTCGCAGACAGCGCCGACCAGGACCAGTGGGCCGAGCAGGCGGTGGCGGCGGATGTAGCGCAGGCCGTCGGTCAAGTCGGCGCGGGCCGTCCTGCGTCCGGCGGGGGCGAGGTGTTCCGGGGGCGGAGCGAGGGGACTGATCCGGACCGACAGCAGCAAGGGCAGGGAGAGGGCGAACAGTGCGCCGGCGACGGTGAAGGCGGTGGCCGGGCCGCCGAGGCCCATGGCCAGGCCGCCGATCGGCGGGCCGGCGACCTGGCCGACGCGCATGGCGAGCGTGCGCAGTCCGGTGACGCGGGCCAGCTGGCCGGGGCCGGTGATCCGGGGCGGCAGGGCGCCGACGGCGGGGACGAACAGGGCGTCCACGGCGCCGAACACCAGCGCCACCGCCACCAGCAGCCAGAGGGCGGGCGTGGTCAGGGCGATGGCGGCCGCGACGGAGAGGATGAGCAGACAGCGCAGGCTGTCGCTGCCGAGGATCACCCGGCGCGGATCGAACCGGTCGGCCACCACCCCGCCGCCCAGCATCAGCACCGCCCGGGGCAGTGCGCCGGCGGCCATCACCAGCCCGACCTCGGCGGGGCCGGCGGCGCGCTGGGCGGACCAGCCGAGGGCGACGAAGTAGATGCTGTCGCCGACCAGGGACGCGGTGTAGGCGGTGAGCCAGCGCAGCACGTTCGGGTCGCGGTGAGCGGCGGCGGCGGGGCGGACGGCCGGCGTCGTCTCCAAGGTGGCCATGGCGGGCTCCAGTCGGTGGGTGGGCGGCGTCAGGGGCGGAACGGGAAGCCGTACAGGTGGACGGACACGTGTTCGCGGCCCTCGGTGTCGCCGGCCGCCCGGGCCGCCTTGCCGCGCTGCCGCCAGCGACGGCCGAGCGCCTGCAACTCGTCGTCCAGCTCGGCGAGTTCGGCGGCGGTGAGGTCGAGCAGCCACTCGGCGCCGAACGCGGCGTCGGTCCACTCCGTGCCCCAGGCGGAGGTCTGGTCCAGGTAGCCGCGGTACTGGGCGACGCGGGTGTCCACCAGGCCACGGGTGACCACCCCGACGGCGGCCGCACCCTCCGGCGTACCGGCGAGGTCCGACTCGCGGAAACCCCAGCCCTCCTCCGAGGAGACCTGCCACCAGCGCTCCCGTCCGTCGCTGCTCTGCGTGGTCGCCTCGGTGACGAAGCCGTGCTCGGCGAGCTTGCGCAGGTGGTAACTGACCAGTGACGGTGCCTGATCGACCTGGTCGGCGAGCTGGGAGGCGGTGGCGGTGCCGGAGATGTAGAGCAGGCGGTAGAGCTGCATGCGCAGCGGGTTGGTGAAGGCCTTGAGCCGGGAGAGGTCGGTGATCCGCTCGGTTTCGGGGTGCTGCGGGGGGTGCGGCTGGTCCATGCCTCCACGGTAGATCTGAAGGGAAAGTTGCGCAATGAAAACTGCGCAAGAAATGTTTCCGATCTTTCAGCGCGGGCCGGCGCGAAGCGAGCCGCCGCGCTGCAGGTGGTGCTGGAGGAGACCGCCGAACAGGTGGACACCTCCACCGGGGAGATCACCGCGCCGAAGGTCGCGACGCTGGCGGCGATGTGGGAGGCGATCGAGGCGGTGGAGCCGCGCAAGGAGTTCGCCGCGGCGGTGGCGGCGATGGTCGATCTGGCTCCGCCCCTGGACTCGGACGCGGACGAGGCGTGGCGGCGGATGCTGGTCTCCCGGTTCTCCACGGTGAGGCCGTTCCTGAAGCTGCTGGTGGAGGTGGTGGACTTCGAGGCGACCGCGGAGGGGGCGTCGGCGCTGCGGGCACGAGTGACGTCATACGAATGGTTCGTCGTGGTCGCCACCATCTTGACCTAGGCGTCTGTGCTGGCCAGGCCCCGGAGAGGGGTACGGGAGCCGTCACACCGACCGGAGCTGTTTACGGCTTCGCGGATCCGTTCGGCGGCCCAGTGTGCCCGGTACGCCTTCTGTCGGCAGGCGGGCCGGTCATACGCGGTGTCCCGGCGGTGACCGCGGCCCAGGCGAACCGGTCCGGCTTCTCGTCATTGGTCAGGTTCCCGTTCATCGGGGTGAGCGCCCGACGGTGAGCCGACCCGTGCGCGGGCGCGAGGTCGGCTCCTGGGTCCAGGGCGGCGTGACCGTGCCCGCCGGCTGATCACTTCGCCTGGGAGAGCAACACCGCGTCGGGGCCGGCGGGGAATCGCAACTGGCCGGTCGTGTCGTGCGCGGCTCGCCACACCGTCTCGGCGACGTCGCTCTCCCTGGTGAACAGGTCCTGCGCCGTGAAGTCGCCCATGGCCTTCTGCGCCCATGACGCGTAGGGCGCCGGGATCAGTTCGTCCAGCGGTGCCCCGTCCGCCGCGTTGGCCGCGTTGGCTGCGAAGTTCGTCGTCAGGCAGGCGCCCGGCTCGACCGTCTTCGCCTGGACGCCGAAGGGCGCGAGTTCGAGCGCGAGGGAAGCGGTGAACCCTTCGACGGCCATCTTGCTCGCCTTGTAGACGGCTGTGAGCGGCATGTGCCCCAGCACCACGCTCGAGGTCACGTTGACCACCACCCCGGAGCCGCGCTCACGGAACCGGGGCAGCACCGCTTGGGTCACCGCCATCACGCCGAACGTGTTGGTTTCGAAGACTTCCCGTACCCGGGCCATGGGGGTGCCCTCGAACACGCCGATCGATGGGACGCCCGCGTTGTTGACCAGGACGTCGATGGGCCCGGCTGCCTGGAAGGCCGCGGTGATGCTCTCGGGCCTGGTTACGTCGAGTTCGATGACGCGGAGCCGGTCCGACTCAGGAAGGACGTCTGGACGCGGCGTCCGCATCGTGGCGATGACGTTCCACCCCTGCGAGTGGAAGTAGCGGGCGGTCTCCCGCCCGTACCCGGATGAGGTACCAGTGATCAGAACCGTCTTCATGTTGTGCCCCTTTGCGTGTGGTGGGATCCATTCGGGCGGGCAGGCATTTTCCTGCTCCACGGGAGAATCGGTAATCCCATTGAATCGCTCTGACCTGCGGAGATAGTAGAACTATCCTCGCTGTTCCTTGCACGATCCTCCGGAAGGGGCACCAGCTCAGGACAGGAGACCTGCCGGCGCACGTACGGCCTGACGCAGGCGGGCGGCGTCCTGGCTGGGGGGCGCGCCGAACTGGCGGCGGTACTCCCGGCTGAACTGCGACGGGTTGTCGTAGCCGACGCGGTGGCCGACTCCGGTGACGTCTCCGGGATGGGTGGCGAGCAGCAGCCGGGCTTCCTGGAGCCGGATCTGCTTCTGGAACTGGATGGGGCTCATCGCGGTCACCGCTTGGAAGTTGCGGTAGAAGGCGGAGACGCCCATGCCGGACTGCCGCGCCACGTCCTCGACCCGGAAGGGCTGCGCGTAGTGCTCGCGGATCCAGCGCACGGCCCGCGAGATGTGGCTGAGGCTGCTGTCGGCCAGGCCCAGCTGGCGAACCGTCGCACCCTGCTCGCCGGTGATCAGACGCCACAGGATCTCGCGCTTGACCAGCGGGGCCAGTACGGCCCGGTCGCGGGGCTCGTCGAGCAGGCGCAACAGCCGGACCACCGCGTCCAGCAGCGCGGCCGGAGCGTCACTGACGGCGATCCCCGACGGCGCGCCCCCGCTGTTCGGGGGGGCGCCTCCGGGCCCGGCCTCGAGCAGCAGCTCGGCAATGGCGGACGGTTCCAGGACGAGGCCGAACCCCAGCGCCGGCTGCTTGGGGTCGGCCCGGGTGAACTGCCCTGTGACGGGCAGATCGACGGATGCGACCAGGTACTGCCCGGGTCCGTACTCGAACACCCTCTCACCCAGGGCGAGGCGTTTGGCGCCCTGCGCGATGACCGCCAGGAGCGTGCCGGACATCGAAGGCGCCGGCGGATCAGGGCGGTCGACCTTCGAGATGAGGACGCCGTCGACGGCGGTGGTCCAGTCGGGCCGCGCATGGCGGGCCAGCAGGGTGCGGAGTTCTTCGAGGTACATGCGTCCATTGCAGCACCATTCCGCGCCGCGGTTCCCAAAGTCGCGAGGATCGTGCAAGTGCAAAAGAGTATCGGTCTAACGTTTCCGCAGTTCAACCCACTTGAATGGAATCACCGCACTCCATCGCTGAAGAGGAAGAGAAGGAATCCATGACTGCCGACTACGGCTTCGGCGCCACCCTGACCGCCAGGCCCGGTATGGGCGACCAGCTCGTCGACCTGCTGCTGACCGGACTGAACGAGGGCAGCCCCGGCGCGAGCGAATACTGCCTCGTCTACCTCGTCTCCCGCTCCGCGTCCGACCCCGACGTCGTCCACGTCGCCGAAGGCTGGACCAGCGAGGACGACCACCACCGCGTCTTCGCCGGCAAGACCGCCCAGGCCATCGTGGCGCAGATCGACCCGCTGCTCGCCAAGGACTCCGAGTACACCGACCTTGTTCCGATCGGCGGCAAATCGGCCCTCTGACCCGCCGGACCGCCGGCACCCCACCCCCGGCCTCTGCCGCCTCGGTGCCCACCGAGGCGGCCCCCGTCCTCGCCCGACCGTCCCGCCACCACCCACGAGAGGCAACGACCATGACCACAGCACGCCCCTCCCTCGACCCCGAACTGCGTGAACTCCTGGCCGACATGCCGCTGATGTCCGAGCTCAGCCCGGAAGTGCTGGCGCAGGTACGCCCCTTCGCCTCGATGCCCGTCGAACCCCTCCTCGAAGGTCGCGCTATCGACCGGCGCGAGGTCACCGTTGCGAGTCCGGACGGCACCCCGATCCCCTTGTCCGTCTTCAGCCCCGCGAACAGCGATCGCACCGCTGCCGCACCCTGCGTCTACTGGATGCACGGCGGCGGGATGGTCATGGGCGACCGCTTCTCACAGATCGACATCCCGCTGGAGTGGCTCGACGAGTTCGGCGCCGTCGTGGTCTCCGTCGACTACCGGCTCGCGCCCGAGTCCACCGGCACCATCCCGGTCGACGACTGCTACCAGGGACTGCTCTGGATCGCCGACCACGCCGCCGAACTGGGCATCGACCCCGCCCGGATCATCGTCGCAGGCGCTAGCGCGGGCGGCGGCCTCGCCGCCGGCGTCACCCTGCTGGCCCGCGACCTCGGCACCCCGACGATCGCCGCCCAAGTCCTGATCGGCCCCATGCTCGACCACCGCAACACCACCACCTCCAGCCTCCAGTACTCGAACGGGCCCGGCGTCTGGACCCGCGAGATGAACGGATTCGGATGGCGCTGCCTCCTCGGCGACCTCACCGACGACGAGGTACCCGCATACGTCTCACCCGCCCTGGCCGGCGACCTCGCGGGCCTGCCGACCACCTACATCGACACCGGCTCCGCCGAAGTCTTCCGCGACGAGGACACCGCCTACGCCACCCGCATCTGGGCGGCCGGCGGCCAGGCCGAACTCCACGTCTGGGCAGGCGGCTTCCACGGATTCGACGCCCTGTACCCGCAGGCACACATCTCGGCCACAGCCCACCGAACCCGCACCGACTGGCTCGCCCGGCTCCTGCCCACGAACCCCGCCGCATAGGTGAAGTCGACGAGTTTCGGTCGTACGCTTCAGCCTTGGCCAAGACCTCAGCGCCTGCTGTCTCCGGGCGCGAGCAGGCTGGTGACCTCGGCGATCGCCTCCGCCGAGGGGTGGAAGTAGCGCCGCACGTTCTCCGGCTTCTTGTGCCGGGACTTCGCCATCAGCATGGGCAGGCTGGCCCCGGCCTCGCCGAGGTGGGTGAGACCAGAATGGCGGTATTCGTGCAGGTCCCAGCCTGTGCCCGGCACCCCGCCGACTGCGGTGTGGGCGTCGAGCAGGGCGCGGGCCTGACCGCACGACAGCCGGACCGGATGTCACGGTCGCCGAGGACCAGCTCCGGCAGGGTCGGGGAGGCGACGCGTTTCGCGCTGCCGCTCGAATGGTTCGACGGCGCGGTGCTGTTCTGGGGGCGTCCCGGTGGTGTCGAAGGCCGACTGATCGGCGGGGTGATCAATCGCGTCGTGCTGAACCAGCACTCCCACGACGGGCTCGTCGGCAGCGCGCCGATCGGCTCGGTACCGGTCAGCAACCTGGAGTAGAGCTTCTCGAGTTCCGCCTGGCGCGCCACGGACGCCGACTGCCAGGCCCCGCCGAAGCCGGGGACGGCCATGTCGGCATGGAACCCGACCAGACCCGTCACGGGCGGGTCGTGGTGGGCCGCCACGGCAGTCCCGTCTACTCATGGCCGGTGAGGGTGGGGACGGCGCCGCACTCGACGTGGTCGATGTGGACGCCGGGGAGGCCGCGGGACCAGGCGGCGGCGATGGGGGTGAGCTGGGGGCGGGGGAGCGGGGTGGGGCCGAGGCCGATCGGGAAGTGGGTGCGGCCGTCGCGGGTGCGGTAGGGGCGGGGCCAGGCGTGGAGGTGGGTGGCGCCGGCTTCTTCGAGCGCGGTGAGCAGGGTGCGTAGGCGGCCGCGGACAGGGCCGGCGGATTCCTGGTCGGCGGTGACGACGGCCCAGGCGGCGTGTCGGCGGTGCAGCGGGGGAGGGGTGAGCAGGGCGGGCCACGGGTCGGGGCTCGCGGTGGTGAGCTCCCAGGCCCGGTAGAGCTCCTCGGTGAGCAGGTCGCGGGTGTCCGGGCCGACCTGGGTGGTGCAGCTGCGGACGGGGGCGGAGGGGGTGAGGACGGTCAGTGGGGCGGGTCGCTGATCGGTGAACTCGGCGGTGAGGGTGACGGGTTGGCGCCAGTCCCAGGAGGCCCAGGTCTCGGTGAAGCGCTGGAACAGGTCGTCCTCGGAGGTGTCGGAGGTATCGGAGGCGTCGGAGGCGTCGAGGACGGTCCGGGCGGCGAGCACCGACCAGGCCAGCGAGGGCAGTTGGCCGAACGGGGCACCGTCCAGGCCACGCGCCCGCGCCCAGGACTTGACCTGCCGGGCCAGCTGAATGAAGCGGCCGTGTCGCTCGCCGAGCGCCGCCAGGATCGCCTCGGCGTCCGTGACGGCGCTCAGTGCGACGGCCGCCGCCTCGCCCAACTCGGCGCGCCGGGGCACCGCTTGGGCGGGGTCGAGGATGCCGGTGAACACCACGGCCAGGTCGACGGTCAGCTCGTCCGCCTCCAGTCGAAGCCCCGGCACCCGGGCGCCGCGCACCTCGCGCAGCCGCCGGGCCTGCGGCAGGGCGGCCGCCACCCGGGCCAGCACCTCGGGCAGGTCGGCCGGTCCGGGCAGGGCCGCCACCAAGTCCAGGTCGCCGCCGTCCAGTTGGCAGCCGAGCCGGCGCGAGCCGACGGTGTGCACGACGCCCTCCGGCAGCGCCGAGGCGATCCGCCGGGCCAACTCGACCGCGCCGGCCGTGCGTTCGGCCGACTCGACGTGCAGTGACACCTCCGGCTCCTCCGGCAGCACGCGCACCTCGCCCGTCCCCAGCGTGACCACCGCGCGCGGGCGCATCGGCTCGTCGCCCCGCCGGGAGAGCACCACCAGCTCGCCCACCAGGGCCTCCATACCGCTCAGCCGGGCGGCGCAGTCGGCGGCCACCCGTTGGGGGTCGTCGCTGCGACCGAGGCTCAGGTGCGGGGTGTAGCCCTCGGCGTGGCCCCGGCACCGGGGGAAGCGGCGCTCCAGGGCGTGCCGCAGCGCGGCCCAGGGTTCGGGCGCGGCGGCGGCCGGGTCCAGCCAGACGGTGGCGTCCTCGCGATGGCCGAAGGTGTGCACGCCCTCCAGTCGGGCGGTGAACGGGGCGGCCTCGGCGGCGGCCGCGCCGAGCAGCGGCAGGGCGCGGTCGAAGTCGGATTCCGGTACGAAGCCGAACAGCAGGTTGACGTGCGGGGGCCAGCGGCGCAGCTGGGGGTCGTACGCGGCGCGCAGCCGCTGGATCGGCGGCCACAGCTCCTCGGGCGGCAGCCAGGCGACGGCGGTGCGGGCGGTGGGGGCGGCGTCGAGGGTCTGCGGGGCGCCGCCGCCGAGGGCGAGGTCGACGGCCACGCCGTAGTGGTCGGAGGGGTGGAGGCCGTCGGCGGTCGGCCGCTCGCCGAGCAGGGTGGCCGTGGTGGCGCGGGCCCGGTCGGAGCGGTGCAGGACGCGGTCGATCCGGCCGGGCCGGCCGGTGAGCGAGGAGAGGGCGGCGAGCGGGTTGACGGTCGGGTCGAAGGTGGGGGTGGAGTCGGCCGGGCCGTGCACCTCGCTCCAGGCGTCGTGCAGTCCGAGGGCGGCGGCGGGGCCGGCCGGGCCGGTGCGGGCGTCGTTGAAGTCGCCGAGCAGCAGCAGTTCGCCCTCGACGCCGGCCAGGCCCTCGGCGAGTCGGGCGAGTTCGGCCTGTCGGCGGGCGGGCCCGTCCGTCGAGTGGTCGCTGCTCAGGTGGACGGCGGCGACGGTGAGCGGCGTGTCGTCGGCGGTCCGGACGGTGACGGCGGTGACAGCCTTGTGCGGGCCCAGCACGTGCCGGCCGGCCTCCAGCACGGGGAGGCGGCTGAGCAGCAGCAGCCCGTACTCGGGCACGTCGCGGCCGCCCGGGTCGGCGCCGAGGGCGTAGCGGTCGCGGACCCAGGGCTCGGCCAGCAGCTGGACGACCAGGGCCGGCTCGACCTCCTGGAGCGCGATGACGTCGGCGTCGGCGGCGGCCAGTGCGGCGAGCAGCAGCGGTCGGCGGCGGTCGGTGTCGATCCGGTCGGCGTCGTAGCGGTCCCACAGGGTGTTCCAGGTGACCACACGCAGGGTGTCCCCGGTCGGGGTGCCGCCCCCGGCCTGCCGGGGTTGCCAGCCGCCGTCCGGCCGCCAGGCGTACGGGGTGGTGGCGGTGAAGAACGGTGCGGGCAGTCGGCGCGGTTCGGCGCGGTGTCCGGCCGTGGTGGTGTCCAGGAGGTCCACGCCGGTGCTGCGGTCCCACACCACCACGCCGTCGGCCTCGACCCAGTGCACCCGGTGCCAGGGGATCTCGCCGGAGGCGATGAAGGCCTCCAGCGGGACGCGCTTGGTGCGGTCGTCGCGCTGGCGCACACCCAGGGTGAAGCGGGCCGGGTCGAAGCGGGCGTCCCAGCGGATGCGCTGGCAGACCTGTTCGATGGGGCGCATCAGTCCTCCTCTGAGTCGAGCGTGCCGGCCGTGTCCGCCACGGTGCCACCCGGGCCGACGTACCAGGTGCGGTGCGCCTGGCCGGGGTAGGGCGGGCTGTAGCGCTGTAGTTGGGCGGTGAGCACCTCGGGCGGTACCGGGTGCGGGCGGACGGCGTTGCGGCGCAGCAGCTCCGGCTCGCCGACCAGCAGCACCACCTGGGTGAGCAGGGCGTCGCGGCGCCGGGCGATGCCGTGGACGTGGGAGCGCTGCTCGCGGTTGAGCGAGGTGGCGTCCCAGACGACGGTGGCGGCCGGGTCGGCCAGGGCGGTGTCCAGCCGGGCGAGGCCGGTGCGCAGCACCTCGGGGTTGTGGCGCTGGTCGGCGCGGGAGCCCCGGGCGGCGCGCAGGTCGTCCAGGCTGATCCGGGCGGTGACGCCGGGCAGGGTGGCGGCGAAGGTGCTCTTGCCGCTGCCGGACGGGCCGCTCAGGTGGACCAGCCGGGGGAAGCGGGCGTCCCGCCAGCGCCAGGTGGCGGCGACGGCCTCCTCGACGGTGGTGATCCGGCCGAGCGCGTACGCCTCGCGGGCCTGGGCCCAGCAGCGGTCGGCGGCGAGGCGGTCGACGTCGGCGAGGGCCTCGCGCAGGCCGGTGCGCAGCCAGGCCAGCGGGTCGGCTTCGAGCAGTCCGGCGTCCTCGGCGTGCAGGGCGGACCAGGCGACCTGCTCGCGCTCGGCCCGCCC
>NZ_MECK01000125.1 GCF_014596465.1 Streptomyces sp. CBMA123
CTGCGCCAGTCGCCGGCCCGCGCGCTGCGGGCGCTGCTCCTCCTGCTGCTCCCCGCTCCGGTGCGCCCGGTGCTGCGGGTGCCGCTGCCGGTGGCGGACCACGAGCGGCCGCGCCGCGAGGACGTGGTGCTGAGCCCGGCTCCCCGGCGGGGTCCGCCGGTCTTCGCGCCTGCCTGCTGAGCGCGTACCCCGCTTCGTCAAGCACGGTTCCGTACGCCCCAGGCAGTGCGCACGACTCCCGCGTCACTTGCCCCGCCGCACCCGGTGCGGCCACTCGCGCGCACCCGCGCGCCGCGTACAGGAGTTGACTCCCCATGGCTCAGGACAAGAACAAGAAGCGCATCAGCGCCCGCGAGCGCATCCAGGAGGCGCAGCGCCGCGAGCAGCAGACCGCCAAGCGCCGTCAGCGGATCGTCGTGGCGGTATCCGCCGTCGTCGTGCTCGCCCTGGCGGGCGGTGTGGCGCTCGCGGTGAACACGGGCTCGAAGAACGACGACAAGGGGTCCGCGGCCGCGTCCTCGGCCCCGCTGGTCGTCCCGGCCAACGCGACCGGCCCGGACGGCACGGTGATCACCTACGGCAAGGCCGACGCCCCGCACACCATGGAGGTCTACGAGGACTTCCGCTGCCCGGTCTGCAAGCACTTCGAGACGGCGAACGGCCAGACCGTCAAGGAGCTGACCCAGGACGGCCGGATCAAGGTGGAGTTCCACCTGGCCGCCTTCCTGGACAAGAACCTGGGCGGCAAGGGCTCGCGCACCGCGCTGGCCGCGGCCGGGGCCGCGCTGAACGAGGGCGTGGACAAGTTCAAGGCCTTCCATGACGTGCTGTACGCCAACCAGCCGGACGAGCGCAGCGACGCCTTCGGTGACGTCAACCACCTGCTGGACCTGGCCGGCCAGGTGCCCGGTCTGAAGACGGACGCCTTCGTGAAGGCCGTCACCGACAAGACCTACGCGCCGTGGGCGGCGAAGGTGGCCGACGCGTTCAACGACAGCGGGGTGACCGGCACCCCGACGGTCAAGGTGGACGGCAAGACGATCAACCTGTTCGCGGGCAACTCCACCGCGACGCCCGAGCAGTTCACCGCCCAGGTCAAGCAGGCCGCCGGCCTGCAGTAGGCCGCACCCCACCGCACCGCACGGCACCACCGGCCCGGCCGAACTCCCGGCCGGGCCGGCTCCTCCCAGCCAGCCACCGGAGTGTGCTGTCATGACCGCGACCACCGTGCACCTCTCCCCTCCCACCCCCGACGCCGCCGGCCGGGCCCCGATCGGCGCGAGCCGGGCCCTCGCCCTGCTGCTGCTCCTCGGCGGACTGGTCGGGCTGGCCGCCTCGGCCGTCCTGACCTTCGACAAGCTCCGCATCCTGGAGAACCCGTCGTACGTCCCCAGCTGCAACATCAATCCGGTGATCAGCTGCGGCTCGGTGATGCGCACCGAGCAGGCGGAGGTCCTCGGCTTCCCCAACCCGCTGCTCGGACTGGCCGCCTTCGGCGCACTGGCGGCGATCGGGGCGGGGCTGCTGGCCGGGGCCGCCTACCGGCGCTGGTTCTGGCTGGGCCTGCACGCCGGGACGGCCCTGGGCGTGGTGTTCGTGCACTGGCTGGTCGACCAGGCGCTGTACGACATCGGCGCGCTCTGCCCCTACTGCATGGTGGTGTGGGCGACGGTGGTGGTGCTGTTCTGGTACACCACCCTGCACAACCTGCGCACGGGCGTGATCCCGGTCGGGCCCAGGATGCGGACGGTCGCCCGGGAGGCGGCGCGCTACCACTGGGCACTGCCGGTGCTGTGGGCGGCGGTGATCGCGCTGCTGGTGCTCAACCGGTTCTGGTACTACTGGAGCACCCTGCTCTGACCAGCCGGAACGGGCTCACCCCAGGTACCCCGCCGAGTGCAGCAGCGTCACGGCGCCGGTCCGCCGGGCCTCCAGGGCCCCGGTGAGCCGGCGCGCCGCGCAGGGGTGCAGCAGGGCGGCCGCCCGGGCGGGGCTGAAGTAGCCGTGGCCGGCGATCTCCTCGGCCTGCAGCCGGACCACCGTGCCCGGTTCGACCGCGCCGCCGTCGAACATGAAGTGCACGGCGGGGTGGGCGTGTTCGCCCTGGTCGGGGATCGCCTCGCGCCACTCCACCACCAGCAGCCGCAGTTCGCCCGCCAACAGCCCGGTCTCCTCGCGCAGTTCGCGGGCCGCGCACTCGGCGGGCCCCTCCCCCGGGTCCATTCCGCCGCCGGGGAACTGCCACTGGTCGCGGTAACTCGCCTTCAGCAGCAGGACCTTGCCGTCCTCGCCGGTGAGCAGCACGCTGCACCCGACGTAGGCGCGCACTATCCCGGCAAGCCACTCCTGTTCCGAGAGTGCCCAGGTCTCCGTCATCGCGCCTCCTTCGCCGGCCGCTCCCCGTCGCGGCCACTCTGCCGCAATCACCGCCGCATGAAAGGTGGTTCGTACCTAATCCACCCGATCGGGTGCCGGACCTGTCAGCCGAAGACCGCCCGCCGGAAGGCGTTGCGCAGGTCGGTGAGCGACTGGGTGACCCTGCTGTGGTGCACCTGGTTGGTGAGCAGCAGGGCCCAGCGGCCGAGCCGGCGGGAGACCCAGATGCCGGTGCCGGTGAAGCCGTAGTGGACGAAGGTGCCCTCGGCCGGCTCGGTGCCGGCGGCGTACAGCCAGGAGAGGCCGCGGGCGGGGGCCAGGCCGCCGGTCTGCTCGCGCAGCGACTCGCCGATCCACGGTTCGCCCCACGGGAGTCGGGGCGGCGGGGCGAGCAGGGCGGTGAGGAAGCGGGCGAGGTCGCGGGCGGTGGAGAAGGCGCCGGCATTGCCGGAGACGCCGCCGAGCAGCCGGGCGGAGGGGTCGTGCACGACGCCGCGCAGGTGGGCGCCGGTCGGCTCGTGGTACTCGGTGGGCGCCGTCCGGGCCGCCTCCGCGGCGCCGAGCGGCCCGTACCGGGTGTCGGTCATGCCGAGCGGCCGCCAGGCCCAGCGGGCGGCGAGTTCGTCCAGCGGCGCGCCGCCGAGGTCCTCGACGAGGTAGGTGAGCAGCACGGCGGCGCGGTCGGTGTACTCGACGGCAACCCCCGGCGCCCGGTGCAGCGGGGCGGCGAGCACCCCGGCCCGGATCGCGGCCGGCTCCCGTCCGTAGAGCTGCTCGAAGCGGGTGTACGGGAGCATCCCGGCGGTGTGGGCGAGGAGTTGACGGACCGTCACGACACCGACCGGATGCCCGTCGGCGGGCTGCCAGCAGCGGCCGAGCGGTTCGTCCAGCGGCAGCCGGCCGGACTGCCAGAGCACCCCGGCACAGGGCCAGAGCGCCACGATCTTGGTGAGGCTGGCGAGGTCGTACCGGGTGCCCGGCCCCGGCGTCAGCCGCGCGTACGGGCCCTGCCCGAGCGTGCCGTGGCTGCCGCCGCCGAGCGTGCCCCCGGCGTCGCCGACGGCCCAGACGGCGCCCGCGCCGACGGTGCGCGCACCCTCCCGGACCAGCCGGTCCAGCTCCCCGCCCGGCGCGGCCAGGGCGGGGAGGCGTTCGGCTCCGGGCGGTTGGTGGCTCATCGGTCGCTCCCCTCGGTCCGGCGCGGGGAACCTACCCGGCGCGACGGCCGCTCAGACCGGCGCGACGCGGACCGGCACCGCTCAGGCCGCCGCGGCGACCTCCTTGCCGAGGCAGATGCTCTGCGGGTGGTCCTTGTACATGCCGTACTTGCGGATCGCGACGTAGCCCTCGGAGCCGTACAGCGCGACGGCCTCGGGCTGCTCGGTGCCGGTCTCCAGGATGAGGCGGGTGCGGCCGGCCTCGACGGCGGCCTCCTCCAGCCGGTGCAGCACCGCCCGGGCCAGGCCCCGGCCGCGGGCGTCGGGGATGACGAACATCCGCTTCAGCTCGGCGTCGCCGTCACGCAGCCCGTCCAGGCCGCCCTGCTTGGCCCGCCAGCCGCCGCAGGCGACCGGGCGGCCGTCCAGGTAGGCGATCAGGAACAGACCGGACGGCGCCTCGAAGTCCTCAGCGCGCATCACCGTGTCGTCCGGGCCGCCGTAGCGGCGGACGTACTCCTGCTGCACCTCCGCCGACAGGGCCTGTGCGTCGGGGTGGGCGTACCCGGTGATGCGGAACTCGACGGTGCCGGTGGCCTCGGTGGTGGTGCTCTCCATGGAGGAAGAGCCTACGGCGTCGGCTCAGCGACCCTCGAACCGGGCGAGCAGCTCGGTCTTGCCGAACATCGCGGCGGCGTCGACGGCGGACGGGACCCCGGCCCGGGGGTCGGCTCCGCCGGCGAGCAGGGCGTCGACGACGTCCGCGCCGCCCTTGAAGACGGCTCCGGCCAGCGGGGTCTGGCCCTTGTCGTTGGCGCGGTTCGGGTCGGCGCCGCGCTGGAGCAGGGCTTCGACGGTGCCGGCGTGGCCGTGGTAGGCGGCCAGCATCACGAGGGTGTCACCGCTGCCGTTGGTGAGGTCCGCGGAGACGCCCGCGTCCAGGGCGGCGGCCAGGGTGGCGGTGTCTCCGGCGCGGGCGGCGTCGAAGAGCTTCCCGGCGAGCGCGATCACCTCGGCGTCGGGGGCATCGGTCATGGCAGGGCTGCCTTTCCTGTGGGCCGGTCCGGTGGGCCGGCGGGGGCCGGTGCGTACCGCACCGTAGCGGCCGGCGCCGGCCCGGGCCAGCGGGCGTCCGGATTCCGGACGGCGGCCACGCCGGTACGGGCGCGGTACGACGTGCGGCCGCGCGGGTCGCGAAGCCATTCGAGCGAACTTCCCGGACCCCCCGGAAACTTCCCACCCACCCCCCGGGAATGCCTCGCGGCACCGATTCCACGCGGCGGCCACCCGGCCCGGGGCCCCACCCCGCCCGGTTCGCATACCGCCGTCCGGCCGCCGGCGCGGCATCGGGCGACAGAACCACCCATTTGCGGCGTTCCGTCATCTATTACTTTTTGTCACGATTAGGGCACTTTAAGTAACACTGTCCCCCGTCCCCCTCCCCGAGGAGCAGAAGTGATCCTCTCGATTTCCGGCATCGTCCTGTTCGGCACCATCGCCTTTCTGTTCTTCCGCAGGGACGGACTGAAGGTTTCCCACGCCATCGTCTGCGCCCTCTTCGGCTTCTACGTCGCCGGCTCCTCGATCGCCCCGAGCATCACCGCCGGCGGCGCCAGCCTGGCGAGCCTGCTCGGCGGCCTCCGCTTCTAGGCGGCGCCTCTCCCCCACCGGCCCGGGCGCGGATCCCACCGCCCCGGGCCCCGTCGTACCACGAGCAGTCCCCCTCACCCCACCCGTCCCACTCGCCCGGGGAGTCACGCAATGCCGCTCCACCGCCATCTCAGCAAGGGCCGCGAGATCGCCCGAACCGCCGGGGACCACGCCACCGACATGTTCGCCCCGCTCAGCGTGATCGGCCGCGGGCTGCGCCACCACGCCGGCTGGGCCAGGGACCGCTGGCAGGCCACCCCGAAGGAGCGCCGCGGCCCGACGCTGTTCCTGTCCGCCGCCATGCTGATCGGCATCTACCTGCTGCCGCACGGCCTGCTGTTCGCGCTGGTCGCCCTGATGGCCAGCTCCGCCTGGGCCGGCCGGGCCCCCAAGGCGGCGCCCGCCGCGCCCGCGCCCGACGTCGCCGACATCAAGCTCGGCGCCCTCTACTCGGCACTCACGCCGTACCTGTGCGGGCCCGAGGACGCCAACCCGCTGTACCACTTCGAGGGCGAGTACAAGAACGCCTTCAGCGCCTGGGAGTTCGACGGCGATGGCCGGCTGTCCCGGCTGGAGCTGACCTACCCCGCGTACTTCACCGACACCGAGCCCGCCGCCCGGGCCCGGATCGAGCAGGTCGTCCAGGGCAAGGCCGGGCGGGCCCGGGAGTACCGCTTCGACTGGGACGAGGAGTCCAACCGGCTGCGGATCACCGCACTGGCCCCGCTGCCCACCGACATCGCCGCCCAGCGCTTCGTCGCCGCCCCGGGCGAGATCGTGCTCGGCTTCACCGACGAGGACGGCACCGCCCGCACCATCCCGGTCACCCAGGGCGGCGCCACCGCCCAGCAGCCCCCGGTGATCTGGCGCACCGGCCCGCGCTCCTCCGAACCGCACCTGCTGGCCCTCGGCGTCACCGGCTACGGCACCTCCAGCCTGATCCGCTCGATCGCGCTCCAGGCGCTCCCGTACGGCGACCTGGTGGTGATCGACGGCGCCGGCACGGGCGAGCACGCCTGCCTGGTCAACCGGCCCGGCGTGCACACCGTGGAGACCAGCCTGCACGGCGCGCTGGCCGCGCTGGAGTGGGCCGTCCAGGAGACCGAGCGCCGGCTCGCCGCGCTGAACGCCGCCCGGCACACCGGCAGCGCCCTGCCCGAGGACCTCACCCGGCCGCTGTGGCTGCTGCTGGACCACCCGACCGAGCTGGGCGAACTCGCCCACGCCGAGGGCCGCCCCGACCCCCAGGAACTGCTGGAGCTGCCGCTGCGGCACGGCCGGGCCGCCCGGGTCACCGTGGTGATCGCCGACGACGTCGAGGCCCGGGACCGGATCACCCCGACCGTCCGGGCCACCACCCGGGCCCGGGTGCTGCTCGGCCCCGCCGGGCCCGAGGAGGGCCACGCCGCGCTCGGCGCGCCGCTGGACATCGTGCCCGCCGCGCTCGCCCCGGTCGGCCGCGGCTACGCCCGGATCGGCAACGGCACCCCGCTCCGGCTCCAGGTGCCCGCCACCGTCGACCCGCTGGACGAGGACGCCCCGGCCCAGCTCCGGGACGCGGTGATCGCCCTGCTCCCGCACCGGGACACCCGCACCGAACCGGCCTCCGAGGCCCCGCCGCGCCCGGACCGCCCGCCGGTCGCCCCGGCGGACGCCCCGCCCGCCCGACCGGTCGACCTCGGCAAGACCGAGCCGATGATCCGTTCCCGACCGATCTCCTGACCGCCCGGAAACCGGGGGCGGCGGGCGCCGCGGAATCCCGTCCCGGTACGCTCGTCACAGAAAGCCCCCACGATCACCGGATGTGAAATAGGTGACACCCGGGGTGATATCACCGGCCAGATGTGACAAATCGGGCGGCGGTGGGTACAAACAGGGACGGCACTACAGACGACGCATGTCCCGGGACGGGAATCTTCGTCGGAAGCCGAGCGTTGACCGAACGACGAAGAACAGCGACCACTAGTCCTGTGGGCCATAAGCCCGGGAGGCACGATTCATGAGCGAGCGAGCTCTCCGCGGCACGCGACTCGGGGCCACTAGCTACGAGACCGACCGTGGTATCGATCTGGCTCCCCGCCAGACCGTCGAGTACGCATGTCAGAACGGACACCGATTCGAGGTTCCTTTCTCGGTCGAGGCGGAGATCCCCCAGGCCTGGGAATGCCGCTTCTGCGGCCAGGAGGCGGTACTCCTCGACGGTGAAGAGCCGGAGGAGAAGAAGACCAAGCCCACGCGCACCCATTGGGACATGCTGATGGAGCGCCGGACGCGCGAGGAGCTGGAGGAGGTGCTGGCCGAACGGCTGGCCGTGCTCCGCTCCGGCGGGATGAACCTCGCGGTGCACCCGCGGGACACCCGTAAGAGCGCCTGACACATCTCGCTCCCGCCGTGCGCGGGAGGACGCGAAAAGGGGCCCTGGTCACCAGGGCCCCTTTCGCGTTGTCCGCTCGGCGTCGTTGTGCGCTCGGCGTGCCGTGCGCGCACCTGGGGGCCGTACGCACACCCGTGGGCCGCACGTACGGCTGTGGGCCGCCCGACATCGGGCGGCCCACAGGTGTGTTCGCGGTTCCGTTCGCGGTCAGCCGTCGATCGGCGGGCGGTAGCCGGTGTCCGGGCCCTGCGGGCCGGTCTCCGGGTCCACCACCTGGCCCTGGATGACCTTGCCGTCCGGGCGGTGGATGCGCAGCTGCTCCTGCAGCCGCATCGCGTCCGCGAACGCGTCGGTGCCGGCCGTGGAGGTGCTGCGCATCGCCTTGTCCGCGACCCGGCGGCCGGCCGCCCGCCACAGCGCCCTGGTGGGCGGGAACAGCAGGGTCAGGGCGACCAGGTCGGACAGGAAACCGGGGATGATCAGCAGCAGCCCGGCCAGTACGGTCAGGCTGGTGCCGGTCTCCGGCTGCTGGGACTGCGGGTTCTTGCTCTGCTCGATCGCCGCCGACAGCGCCTTCAGCCCGGCCCGCTTGATCAGCGAGCCGCCGATCACACCGCCGGCGATGAGCAGCAGCAGGACGACGAAGCCGCCCAGCCACGAGCCCACCAGGACCAGCAGCCAGATCTCCAGCACCAGCCAGGCGGTGATCAGCAGCGGCAGCACCCGGCGGAGCCTGCTACGCGGGACCGGACGGGCGGGGGTAGCTTGCTGGGTCACGGTACGAATCCACTCCAAGCGGTGCTCTGCGCGCCGCACGGGAGATCCGGGCCGGCTACGGCACCACCTGGTCCAACGATTCCCCGGCGGCCGGTGTTCCGTCCACGGCCCTGTCCACGGCCTTCTTGCGGCGGCCGAGCAGCACGGCGGCGGCGCAGGCCAGCAGGCCTCCGACGGCCAGCGTCCACTCCGGGGCCGCGCCGACCCGGTCGGCGACGGTGGTGCCGTCGCGCAGCGGGACGGTGGCGGACAGCTCGGCCGGGGTCAGCTCCGCGGTGCGCTGCTCCACGGTGCCGTCCGGGGCGATCACCGCGCTGATGCCGCTGGTGGCGGCGATCAGGACGGACCGGCCGTGCTCCACCGCGCGCAGCCGGCTCATCGCGAGCTGCTGCTCCGGCTGGCCGGTCTTGGCGTAGGTCGCGTTGTTGGTCTGGACCACCAGGACGCGGGCGCCGCTGTCCACGGTGTCCCGGACGATCTCGTCGTAGGCCACCTCGAAGCAGATCACGTCGCCGATCCGCGCCGGGCCGAGCTGCATCACACCGTTGTGGTCGCCGGGGTAGAAGTCCCGGGCGACCCGCTGGAGGCGGGTGACCACCTTCATCAACTGGGCGCGGAACGGCACGTACTCGCCGAACGGGACGGGGTGCTGCTTGGTGTACGAGGCGCCGGGGCCGGTGACCGGGTCCCAGACGATGCCCTCGTTCTGGACGTGCTGGGCGTCCGGGCCGTCCACCAGGGTGCCGACCAGGGTGGGCACACCGACGGCCTGGACCGCCTCGTCGATGCGCTGGCGGGCCAGCGGGTCGCTGAACGGGTCGAGGTCGGAGGAGTTCTCCGGCCAGATCACCACGTCGGGCCGCGGCACCTTGCCGGCCCGGACGTCGGCGGCGAGCCGCTCGGTGGCCGAGGCGTGGTTGTTGAGCACCATCATCGGGCGGCCGAGGAAGTCCATGCCCGGGTTGGGCACGTTGCCCTGGACGATGGCGACCTTCACGGTGTCGGCCGCAGCGGTGGGCACCGGGACGAGGTAGCCGGCCAGCAGCGCGGCCACCGCGCCCAGCGCCGCCAGCGCGGCCGCCTTCGGGGCCCGGCCCGGCCCGCGCACGCGCAGCGCGGCCCAGGCGAGCAGGGTGCCGGAGAGCGCGACGGCGAAGGTCACCAGCGGAGCGCCGCCGAGCGCGGCCAGCGGGGTGTACGGGGTGGCGGTGTTGGCGAAGGCGAGCCGGCCCCAGGGGAAGCCGCCGAGCGGCAGCCGGTCGCGCGCCCACTCCTGGGTGACCCACAGCGCGGCCGCCCAGAACGCCCAGCCGGGCAGCCGGGAGGTGAGCGCCAGCGCCCCGCCGAGCAGGGCCAGGAACAGCGCCTCGATCACGGACAGGCCGACGGTGGCGTCCCAGCCGACCACCCGCAGCCAGCTGAGCAGCATCAGGAAGAACGGCAGCCCGAAGGCGAAGCCCGTCCAGGCGCCCTGGCGGAAGGTGCGGCCGCGGGTGAGCAGCGAGAGCGCGGCGACGCCGAGCAGGGACAGCGGCCACAGGTCGTACGGCGGGAAGGCGAACGCCAGCAGCAGGCCGGACAGCGCGGCGAGACCGGTACGCGGCAGCCCGGCCCGGACCTTGGCGAGCGCGCGGGCGCCGCGGCCCGGGGTGGGGGCCGGGTCCTGTGGCTCGGCAGCGGTCCCGGACCGCTCCTGGGTGACGGGCATGGCCACCGGCGCACCATCTTCCTGGGGCTTGCTGTTCGGACGCTGTGCGAAGAAGGTACCCCGGAACGTCGAGGCTGCGTGAGGTCAGGGTGGTAGGCCCCTCCCCTGGCTCCTCCCCCCTGACCCCCGGCCTCCGCCCGGCCCCCGCCCGCTCAGCGCTCGGAGTAGTGGAGCCGCCCCAGCGGCCAGTGTCCGGTGAGCCAGGCGGAGACCGCGCGGTACAGCGGGGCGTCCAGGGCGGCGCGGTCGGCGCGGACCCAGGAGCTGACCGAGACCACGGACGGGTCCTCGCGGTCCGGGTAGATGTACACGCAGCCGATCACCTCGTCGCGGTCCGGCTCCAGGACGGTGTAGGTGAAGCCCCGGCGGGCCTCGAAGTCGGCGGCGTGGCGCCGCAGGTCGGCGAGGTTGTCCTCCAGGGGCATGCCGTCGGCGGGCGGCCAGCCGCGGCCGGCCCAGCCGGGGGTGGCGCGGATGTGCTCGACGCTGCCCGTCCAGGCGGCGTGGTCGGAGGCGTTGTGCCGCTCGCCCAGGGGCTCCAGACGGAACTCCGGGGCGAGCAGCTCGCGGGGGACGGTGAAGTCGGCGGGTACCAGTGTGGTCATGGCGGGCACCCTACGAGCCGGCCGCCCGCCGATCATCCGGTTTACCGCTCGTACACGGTCCGGCCGCGGACCACCGTGCGCAGGCAGACGGGCAGTTCGTGGCCGGGGGTGAGGTCGGGCAGGCCGGGGGTGCCGGAGCGCGGGTCGGTGGACCAGCCGGCCACCCGGGAGTCGGGGGCCTGGACGACCAGCTCGTCGGCGGCCCAGACCGCGTAACTGGCGACCGCGCCGGGCACCAGCACGCCGTCGTGGTCACGGCCGATCGCGCGCCAGCCGCCGCGGGTGTGGGCGGTGAAGGCGGCGCGGACCGAGATCCGGTGATCGAGGGTCCGGTGGAAGGCCGCGGCACGGACCGTGCCCCAGGGGTCGAGCGGGGTGACCGGGGCGTCCGAGCCGAAGGCCAGCGGGACCCCGGCCCGCAGCAGCGCGGCGTACGGATTGAGGACGGCGGCCCGCTCGGCGCCCAGGCGCTGCACGTACATGCCGTCCGGGCCGCCCCAGGCGGCGTCGAAGGCGGGCTGGACGGAGGCGGTGAGGCCGAGCTCGGCGAAGGCCGCGATGGCCTTGTCGTCCAGGGCCTCGGCGTGCTCGACGCGGTGGCGCAGCGCCTTGACCCGGTCGGCGCCGACCCGCTCGCCGGCCGCGCGCACGCCCTCGATCACGGCGGCCAGGGCCGCGTCGCCGATGGCGTGGAAGCCGGCCTGCAGCCCGGCCTCGGTGCAGGCGGCGACGTGGTCGGCGACCTGCTCGGCGGTCAGGTAGGCGGTGCCGGTGTGCTCGGCGTCGGCGTACGGGGTGTGCAGGCAGGCGGTGTGCGAGCCGAGCGCGCCGTCCACGAAGAGGTCGCCGCCGGCGCCCACCGCGCCGAGCCGCCGGGCGGTCTCGATGCCGCCCAACTCGCCCCAGTAGCCGTACACTTCGGGGCCCTCGCCATCGGCGGCCAGGGCCAGCAGGGCGGCCAGGTCGGCCTCCGAGGAGATCTCCGGACCGGCGCACTCGTGCAGGGCGCCGATGCCGAGTTCGGCCGCGCGGGCCAGGGTGGCACGCTGGGCGCGGCCGCGCTGCGCGGGGGTGAGGCGGGCGAGCGCGGTCCGCCGGACGGCGTGGTGGGCGTCCTTGGTGAGCGGGCCGTCGACGTCGTGGCCGGGCCGCCCGGCGAGGCCCTCGGTGAGGGTGCGCAGCGCGGTGGTGGCGAGCGCGGAGTGGACGTCGGTGCGGGAGAGGTAGAGCGCGGCGCCGCGGGCGGCCTCGTCGAGTTCGGCGAGCGTGGGCGGGCGGCCCTCGGGCCAGCCGGTCTCGTCCCAGCCGTGGCCGATCAGCACCCCGCCGTCCTCCGGCCGGGCCTCGACGAAGGCGGTGACGGCGGCCAGGGTGGCGGCCAGCGAGGGGCTGCCGGTGAGGTCGAGGCCGGTGAGCGCCAGTCCGGCGGCGGTGGCGTGCACATGGGCGTCGACGAAGGCGGGGGTGACCAGGGCGCCGTCCAGCTCGACGATCTCGTCGGCGGTCGCGGCGTACGCCTCGGCGGCGCCGTCGCTGCCGACCCAGGCGATGTGCCCGCCCTCCACGAGCATCGCGGTGGCGAAGGGATCGGCGGGGCTGTAGACGGCGCCGCCGCGCAGCAGGACGGTCCGGGAGGTGCGTTCGGTCATGCGGCTAAGTCTGCACCGTGCTTTTCGCTCCGCGGAGTCCGGTCCTGCCTTCAGAGTTTCGGAGGCCGGGCCTCGTACGGGGTGGACAGCACGACGGTGGTGCGGGTGGAGACTCCGGCGGCGCTGCGGATGCGGGCGAGCAGGTCCTCCAGGTCGCCGGGGGCGCCGACCCGCACCTTGAGGATGTAGTTCTCGTCGCCGGCGACGCTGTGACAGGCCTCGATCTCGGGCAGGCCGGCCAGCCGGTCCGGGGTGTCGTCGGGGGCGCTGGGGTCGAAGGGTTTGACCGAGATGAACGCGGTCAGCGCCAGGTCGACGGCGTCGGGGTCGATGATCGCGGTGTAGCCGCGGATCACCCCGCGCTGCTCGAGGCGGCGCACCCGCTGGTGCACCGCCGAGGTGGACAGGCCGGTGGCCTTGCCCAGGTCCGTGTAGCTCATCCGGCCGTCCTCTAGGAGCAGCTGGACGATGCGTTGGTCGAGATCCTCCACAGTGCGCAAACCTACCGGGTCGGGGGCACGGGGGGCGCACGACGGTTGCACGGGGTGGGACCGCAGGTGTCAGACGGGCATGTGCCGGGTGAATGTGGCGGCCGGTGTGGCCAAGGACACACCCGGTGCATCACGGTGCGCAACTCCGCAGGATTATGAGCCCGAGTCGGAGGGAAGTGCTGGTTGTGGCCCTGAGCGACCACGCCGGGCCCGATCCTAGGGGGATCCCCATGCCTGCTACTGACCAGCGCGTGCTGGCCACCGACGAGACCGACGAGCTGACCGGCCGCGACGACCTCGCGGTCGACCACATGCCGGGCAACGACCCCGGCGAGGCCGAGACCTGGGACATCTTCCGGGTCCACTGCCCCGAGTGCCGTCGCCCCATCGCCCTGGTGACGGACGAGGAGCAGCTGCCGCAGCACGCGCTGCTGCCCACGGCCTGGAACCCCTTCGCCCCCGCGATCTGCCCCGGCTCGGGCACCCCCACCGACGACCTGGCCGAGGTGGAGAGCCCGGAGGACGACGAACCGGCCGGGTTCGACGCGCTGTTCAAGCTCCCGAGCGGGCTCGACTGGCGCACCCAGCCGTTCTCCCACGCGCTGGTGCACCGCCCGGCACGCGGCTCGGCGACCGGCGGCGCCGCCCCGGTCAAGGCCGTCCGGCCGATCGCCGCGACCGTCCCGCTCGCCACCATCCCGGATCAGCGCCGGCGGCTCGTCCGCCGCTGACTCCCCCTGCCCGCAAGCGCGTTGACGCCCTGTCAGCACATCGCCTCCGGCCGTCACCCCGCACCCTGGAGTGACGGCCGGAGGCCGTATCGGGGAGGGCCGCGGCCCTCCGTCCAGCCCTGGCTCAGCCCTTGGTGAGGTGGCGGCCGATCACCAGGCGCTGGATCTGGTTGGTGCCCTCGACGATCTGCAGCACCTTCGCCTCGCGCATGTAGCGCTCGGCCGGGAAGTCCTGGGTGTAGCCGTAACCGCCGAGCACCTGGACGGCGTCGGTGGTCACCCGCATCACCGTGTCGGTGCAGAACAGCTTGGCCATCGCCGCCTCCTTGGAGAACGGGCGGCCCGCGTCCTTCAGCCGCGCGGCGGCGAGGTACAGCGCGCGCCCGGCCTCGATCTGGGTGGCCATGTCGGCGAGCATGAAGGACAGGCCCTGGAAATCGGCGATCGGGCGGCCGAACTGGCGCCGGGTGCGCGCGTAGTCGACCGCGAGGTCGAGCGCGGCCTGGGCGACGCCGATCGCGCAGGCCGCTATGCCGAGGCGGCCGGAGTCCAGCGCGGCGAGCGCGATCTGGAAGCCCTGGCCGTCCTCGCCGATCAACCGCTCGCGGGCCACCCGGGCGCCGTCGAAGTGCAGCTGGGCGGTCGGCGAGGAGCGCATGCCCATCTTGTGCTCCGGCGGCGCGGCCGACAGGCCCTGCTGGGTGCCGGGGACGAGCAGGCAGCTGATGCCCTTGGGGCCGTCGGCGCCGGTGCGCACCAGTGCGCTGTAGAAGTCGGCCTGCCCGCCGTGGGTGATCCACGCCTTGGTGCCGTTGACGACGTACTCGTCGCCGTCGAGGTCGGCGCGGGTGCGCAGGGCCGCCGCGTCCGATCCGGACTGCGGCTCGGAGAGGCAGTAGGCGCCGAGCTGCTCGCCGGAGAGCATGCCGGGCAGCCACTTCTCGCGCTGCTCCTCGCTGCCGAAGGTGGCCAGCGCGTGGCACGACAGCGTGTGCACGCTGACGCCGAGGCCGACGGCCAGCCAGCCGGCCGCCAGCTCCTCCAGCACCTGCAGGTACACCTCGTAGGGCTGCTCGCCGCCGCCGTACTCCTCGCCGTACGGGAGGGACAGCAGGCCGGCCTCGCCGAGGGTGCGGAAGACCTCCCGGGGGAAGCGGCCGGCCGCCTCGTCCTCCGCCGCGCGCGGCTGCAGCTCGCGCTGGACCAGGTCCCGGGTGAGGCTCAGCAGCTCGCGGGCCTCCTCGCTGGGCAGCTGGCGCTCCACGGCTTTCACGGGGGAGGGGGTCATGGCGAGGGTCGCCTCCTCGATCGGGTGCCGGCCCGGGATGGCGGGTGGTCCGGCGCGGGTGTGGCAGGTCGGCCCGACCGGCACCGGGTTGCGGTGAACGGCCGTTCACAGGCGTGGCGAAGGCGAGTATGCCCGAAACCCGCGCTGCCGTCACGACCTGCACGGATCAACTGTCCGCAGTGGTGGGCTACGGCACCGTAGGGTTGACGTTGTGGCTGCATCCGGAACCGCTCGCTCCCTTCGACCGCCCGTTCCCGTCGACGCGCCGACCGGGCGCGGGGCGACCGACGACGTCGCGGCGGCCGGTGCCGACGTCACGGCGGCGGGTGTCGACGCGCTCGGCGCGGTGGACACGGACGGCCCGGCCGAGGCGCTCGCCGCGCTGGCCGGCGAGCTGCGCGCGCTGCCGCCCTCCTGCGGGCCGGTGCGGCTGGTCGCGGTGG
>NZ_MECK01000126.1 GCF_014596465.1 Streptomyces sp. CBMA123
CTCGGCGGCCTCCGCCGCCCGGACCGCCGCCTGCCGGTCGCGCAACGTCAGCTCCCGCGTCGCCTCGTCGCCGAGGCCGTCCGCCGAAGCCCGCGGCGTGTCCCGCGGCGCGTCCTGCGGAGTGTCCCGGGCGGCCCGCAGCTCCGTCGTGGCCGCATCCCCGGCAGCCGGGGACCCGGCCCGGTCAGAAGCCGACCCGGCCCGGTCCGAAGCCGTCTCCGCCGCCGCGGCAGCCGCCGCGAGCGCAGCGGCCTGCGCCAGCCGGGCCTCCTCGGCCCGCTGCAGCGCCTCCTCCGCCCGGCGCCGCTGCTCCTCGCGCGCCAGCTCCCGCTGCCGCTGCAGCTCCGCCTGGGCGGCCGCCTCGTCGGCGATCCGCTTGCGCTCGGCGGCCTCCGCCGCCAACCGGGCCTCTTCCTGCGCCCGGCGGCGGGCCTCCTCCTCGGCCCTGCGCTTCGCTTCCTCCTCCGCCCGGCGGCGGGCCTCCTCCTCGGCCTTGCGCCGGGCCTCGGCGGCGACCCGTTCGGCCTCCTCCTTGGCCAGCCGCTCCTGCTCGGCCTGCTCGGCCCGCAGCTGCGCCAGCACCTCCTGGCGCTTGCGCTCGGCGGCCTCCTCCTCGGCCTTCTTACGGGCCTCCTCGGCGGCGCGCCGCTCGGCCTCCTCCTTGGCCAGCCGCTCCCGCTCGGCGCGGGCGGCCTTCTCCTGCTCGGAGAGCGGCAGCTCGCGGTCGAGCCGGTGCCGGACGGCGGTGGTGACGAAGCCGGGGGCCTGACTGCCGTCCACGACCAGGTAGCGCGCCGGGTCGGCGGCCGCGAGGGCGAGGAAGCCGGCCCGGACCCGCTGGTGGAACTCGGTGGGCTCGGATTCCAGCCGGTCGAGCGCCTCGGTGAAGCGCTCCCGGGCCCGGGTCGGGTCGACGTCCAGCACCACGGTGAGGTCGGGCAGCAGCCCGCCGGTCGCCCAGCGGGAGATCCGGGCGACCTCGGTGGCGGCCAGGTCGCGACCGGCGCCCTGGTAGGCGATGGAGGAGTCCATGTACCGGTCGGTGATCACCACGGCGCCGCGGGCGAGGACCGGCCGGATGACGTTCTCGACGTGCTCGGCGCGGTCGGCGGCGTAGATCAGCGCCTCGGCGCGGTGCGACAGGCCGGTGTTGCCGACGTCCAGGACGAGGCCGCGCAGCCGCTGCCCGACCGGGCTGCCGCCGGGCTCGCGGGTGAGCACGACCTCGTGGCCCTTGCCGCGGATCCACTCGGCGAGCGCCTGGGCCTGGGTGGACTTGCCGGCGCCGTCGCCGCCCTCCAGGGCGATGAAGAAGCCGGTGCCAGCGCCCCGGTGCGGCACCGGGCCGCTGCCGCCGCGCACCGCGTCGACCAGGTCCCGGCCGAACGGTACGGTGCCGCGCCGGTCGTCGGTGCGCAGCAGGACGACGGCGGCGAGCACCAGGGTGAGCAGCCCGGAGGTGGCGACGGCGAGGGCACCGCCGCCGTGGATGAAGGTGAAGGAGCCGGGCTCGACGGTGCCGTACTCGACGTCCCCGTAGCCGGCGGCGATCAGCGGGACGACGACCAGCGCGACGGCGACCACGGCCCGCAGCACCGCGTACAGGTGCTCGGTGACCTTGGGCAGCCGGGCCTCCTCGACCTCCTGGGCGAGCAGGTTGCGCCCGGCCGAGACGACGACCCCGGCGGCCAGGCCGGCCAGCACGGTGAGCAGCAGGACCAGCACGAAGTCCAGCACCAGCCCGGCCAGGATCAGCGCGACGCCCTCGGTGAGCAGCGCCAGCGCGAGCAGCCGGCGGCGGGAGAGCGAGGGCAGGGTGGCCCGGGTGAGCCGGGCACCCAGGGCGGGGGCCCCGGCCGCGGCGAGCACGATCAGGCCGTAGCCGATCGGACCGGCCCGGTGCTCGGCGGCGGTGAGCAGCGCCAGCGCGGCGACGCCCGCCATCGAGGCGAAGCCGGCCGCGACGGCGAAGGTGAAGTAGGGGGCGCTGCCGGTGCGGCCCTTGCTCAGGGCGGGCCCGGGGGCGGCGTCGGTGGGGGCGCGCAGGCCGGTCAGCGGCGAGTGCGGGGCGACGGCCACCGGACCGCCGGGCAGCTGCTGGAGGTAGCCGCGGACGGCCGCGGCGGCGAACAGGCCGGCCGCGCCGAGCGCCGCGAAGGTCAGCTGGTGGGCGCGCAGCCAGTCCGAGCCGAGGGCCGCGCCGATGTTGTTGACCAGGGTGAACGCGACCAGGCCGACGGCGCCCAGCGGCACGGTGACCCAGCCGGTGAACCGGTCGATGCTCCGGACGGTGTCCAGGTTGGCGGCGGCCGGCCGCTGCTCGGCGGCCGGGGCGTAGGGGTTGGCCGGCGGCAGCAGGCCGGGGACGGCGGCGGCCTTGGCGATCCCCCGGACCCGCTCGGCGGCACCGGTGAGGAACACGGTGGCGAGCAGCACGTAGGTGGCCGCGCCGGACGGCTTGGAGCCGGAGGAACCCAGCCAGACCGTCCACCAGGGCGCGAGGCCGATCAGCAGGGCGCTCAGCGCGTCGGCGCCGAACAGCGTCCAGCGCCGGTCGAGCTTGCCGGCGACCAGCTGGTGCACCGGCTCCAGCAGCGCCACGCCGACCAGCCCGGTGGCCGCCACCCGGGCGGCGAGGACGGCGGCGGTGGCGAAGGCGAGGCTGCGCGGCAGTTCGCCGAACTGCCCGCCCTGGGCGGCGGCGATCACGGTGAGCGCGAGCAGCACCAGCAGCCCGAGCCGGTCGGCGGTGCCGCCGATCAGCTGGGTGGTCCACAGGCGCCGGTAGGTCCTGGTCCGCAACAGTGCCCGGGCCCGGTCCACGGGGGTTCCGGCGGGCGCGACCTCAGGCAGGTCGGGCCCGGTGGCGCTGGCGGCCGGGGCGGCACTGGGGGTGGGCTGCTCCTCGCTCGTCATACGGTCAGCGTAGCGGTCCGGGCTTTGCCCGATTGAGACGAACGGGGTTCCGGTTCGCCCTCATCACCGGCCTGTGACGATCCCTGCACAGACGCGGACCCCCCACAGCAGCGATCCCCGCACAGCCGCGAACCCACACAGCAGCGAGGAACGTCCGGCACCGCCCGCGGGGCGTCCGCCACGCACCCGAAGGACACCCGGGCACCACCCCGAAGGACACTCGGGCACCACCCCGAACACCCGGGCACCACCCCGAAGGACGTCCGGCACCACCCCGAAGGGCCCCGCACAGACCCCGGGCCCGCACCCCCATCGGGGGCACGGGCCCGGTGCCGCTGTCGCGCACGCCGTCCAGGTGGTCCTGCCGGCGGATCAGCCCTCGTCGGTCGCGGTGGTCTCGGCCGCCGCGGTCTTCTTGGCCGCCGTCTTCTTCGCCGCCGCCGTCTTGGTGGTGGTCTTCTTCGCGGCCGTCTTCTTGGCGGCGGTCTTGGTCGCGGCCGTCTTGGTGGTGGTCGTCTTCTTGGCCGCGGCCTTCTTCGCCGGGGCCTTCTTGGCCACCTTCTTGACCGGTCCGCGCGCCCGCTTCTCGGCGAGCAGCTCGTAGCCGCGCTCCGGCGTGATGGTCTCGACCTCGTCGTCCTTGCGCAGCGTGGCGTTGGTCTCGCCGTCGGTCACGTACGGGCCGAAGCGGCCGTCCTTGACCACCACCGGACGCTCGCTGACCGGGTCGGTGCCCAGCTCCTTGAGCGGCGGGGCGGCGGCGGCCCGGCCGCGCTGCTTGGGCTGGGCGTAGATCGCCAGCGCCTCGTCGAGGGTGATCGTGAAGAGCTGGTCCTCGCTGGTGAGCGAGCGCGAGTCGGTGCCGCGCTTGAGGTACGGGCCGTAGCGGCCGTTCTGCGCGGTGATCTCGGCGCCCTCGGCGTCGGTGCCGACCACGCGCGGCAGCGCGAGCAGCCGCAGCGCGTCCTCCAGGGTGACGGTGTCCAGCGACATCGTCTTGAACAGCGAGGCGGTGCGCGGCTTGACCGCGTTCTTGCCGGTCTTCGGCGTGCCCTCGGGGAGGATCTCGGTCACGTACGGGCCGTAGCGGCCGTCCTTGGCGACCAGCATGTTGCCGCTGACCGGGTCCGGGCCGAGCTCGAAGTCGCCGCTGGGCTTGGCCAGCAGCTCCTCGGCCAGCTCGACGGTCAGCTCGTCCGGCGGCAGGTCGTCCGGGATGTCGGCGCGCCGGCCGGGCTCGCCCTCGACGACGGAGGCGCGCTCGACGTACGGGCCGTAGCGGCCGACCCGCAGGGTGAGGTCGTCGCTGATCCGGAACGAGCTGATCTCCCGGGCGTCGATCGCGCCGAGGTCGGTGACCAGTTCCTTCAGGCCGCCCAGGTGGTCGCCGTCGCCGTTGCCGGCCTCGGCGGCACCGCCGGCCGCGCCCTCGCCCTCGCCGAAGTAGAAGCGCTTCAACCACGGCACGGACTGCGCCTCACCGGCGGCGATCCGGTCGAGGTCGTCCTCCATCCTCGCGGTGAAGTCGTAGTCGACCAGCCGGCCGAAGTGCTTCTCCAGCAGGTTGACCACGGCGAAGGAGAGGAAGGACGGGACGAGCGCCGTGCCCTTCTTGAACACGTACCGGCGCTGGATGATCGTGTCGATGATCGACGCGTAGGTGGAGGGACGGCCGATCTCCCGGTCCTCCAGCTCCTTGACCAGCGAGGCCTCGGTGTAGCGGGCCGGCGGCTTGGTGGCGTGGCCCTCCGGGGTGATCCGCTCGGCGGCCAGCGGGTCGCCCTGGGTGACCTGCGGCAGCCGGCGCTCGCGGTCGTCGAGTTCGGCGTTCGGGTCGTCGGCGCCCTCGACGTAGGCCTTGAGGAAGCCGTGGAAGGTGATGATCTTGCCGGAGGCGGAGAACTCGACGTCCCGGCCGTCGGCGGCGGCGCCACCGACCCGGACGGTGACCGACTGGCCGACCGCGTCCTTCATCTGGGAGGCGACGGTGCGCATCCAGATCAGCTCGTACAGCTTGAAGTCGTCGCCGCTCAGGCCGGTCTCGGCGGGGGTGCGGAAGCGGTCGCCGGAGGGGCGGACGGCCTCGTGCGCCTCCTGGGCGTTCTTGACCTTGCTGGCGTAGGTGCGCGGCGCGTCCGGCAGGTAGTCGGCACCGTAGAGCTGGGTGACCTGCGTGCGGGCCGCGGAGATCGCGGTGTCCGACAGCGTGGTGGAGTCGGTGCGCATATAGGTGATGAAGCCGTTCTCGTACAGCTTCTGGGCCACCTGCATGGTCCGCTTGGCGCCGAAGCCCAGCTTGCGGCTGGCCTCCTGCTGGAGCGTGGTGGTGCGGAACGGCGCGTACGGCGAGCGGCGGTAGGGCTTGGACTCGACGCTGCGGACGCTGAACGCGGTCTGCTCCAGGGCGGCGGCCAGCTGCCGGACGGCCTGCTCGTCCAGGTGCAGGGTGTTGGCGCTGCCGGCCTTGAGCCGGCCGTCCGAGCCGAAGTCGCGGCCGCTGGCGATCCGCTTGCCGTCGACCGAGGCCAGCCGGGCACCGAAGGTCTCCGGGTTGGCGGCGTCGGCCGGGGTGCGGCCGGTGCCGAAGGTGCCGACCAGGTCCCAGTACGAGGCGGTGCGGAAGGCCATCCGCTCGCGCTCGCGCTCGACCACCAGACGGGTCGCCACGGACTGCACCCGGCCCGCCGACAGCTTCGGCATGACCTTCTTCCACAGCACCGGCGAGACCTCGAAGCCGTAGAGGCGGTCGAGGATGCGGCGGGTCTCCTGGGCGTCGACCAGGCGCTGGTTCAGCTCGCGCGGGTTGGCCACCGCCTCCTGGATCGCCGTCTTGGTGATCTCGTGGAACACCATCCGGTGCACCGGCACCTTGGGCTTGAGCACCTGCTGGAGATGCCACGCGATGGCCTCGCCCTCGCGGTCCTCATCGGTGGCGAGGAAGAGCTCGTCGGACTCCGCGAGCAGTGACTTCAACTTGCTGACCTGGGACTTCTTGTCCGCGTTGACCACGTAGATGGGCGCGAAGTCGTGGTCCACGTCCACCCCGAGGCGGCGCACCTCGCCGGTGTACTTGTCCGGCACCTCGGCCGCGGTGCTGGGCAGGTCGCGGATGTGTCCGACGCTCGCCTCGACGATGTAGCCGGGGCCCAGGTAGCCCTTGATCGTCTTCGCCTTGGCCGGCGACTCGACAATGACGAGTCGCTGTCCGTGCGCGGTCTCGCTGCTCGGGGACACCTTCGCTCTTCTCTCCCGGTCCATATGTGGCTGGTCGGCGCCGGCAGCAGGGGCTGCACTCCGCCCGACCCCTCCACCGTCCCGGGGTCGCCGCTTGACGACACCCCACCAGCGGAGTGTGACCGTACCCCGGCCACCCTTGTCAAACGGACGGTTCCCGCTACTTCGCTTGCCGGACTCGCCGACGCCACTCGAACGGTAACCCGATGACGGAGGTTCGCGCCCCGCGGAGGGGGGCTTCGGCAGGTTCCGGAGGATGGAATGACGGATTTCAAGATCTGTCAACGGATAAATCGGCGTGCTTGCGGTATCGCGCTCTCCGGATCGCGCCGCCATGGCCGGCGAAAGCCGGACGGGACCGGCCAGAACGGGAAAGTACCGGACCAAGCAGGACCGAACCGGACGAAACTCAACCGGACGGAACCGAACCGGACCGCCCGACTGCGACTTCAGCGGCCGACCGCCGCCAGCAGCCCGGCGCCCGCCCCCAGACACGCCACGCCCAGGGCGCTCCACAGCAGGTCCACGGCCGCCGCCCGGCCGACCTCCCCCGCCGCCAGCACCGCCCGGCAGGGCCGGTCCGGGTCGTAGCAGACCCGCACCGAGGCACCGGGCGCGAACCGCTCCGGACGGCGCAGCGGAGTGTGCCCGCGCGGCCGGGTGAGCACCAGTTCCGCGATCCGGGCGGCACCGGACCCGCCCACGGCCGGCGGCACGGAGAAGGAGAGCAGCGGCGCGCTGTCGAGCCGGCCGTGCGCGTCGTTCTCGGCGACGACCGTGGCCACCACCGGCACCCCCCGTCGGCGCACCCGGTGGCGAAGGCGCACTTCGGCGGCGCACCAGAGCAGCAGCGCGCCACCGAAGAGGGCGAGCACCAGCCCGCCCACGGTCGCCGTCGTCGTGTCCACCCCTGGCCCCCGGATCCCCGACTCTGTCCACAGCCTGTGGACGGAGCCTCACAGCATCCGACCAACGGCGGACGGCCGGACCAGGACCGCCGGACGAACCACCGGGTACGGGCGGGTGAACCCACGGGTGCCCGCGCGGCGTTCCACCGCACGGGCATCACCGGGCGCTGGTCACCGCGCCGGGTTCAGCGAACGTCTTCATCGCCCCGGGCTCACCCCACCGCGCTCACCGCACCGGGTCGATGAACCCCTGCTCGGTCAGCAGCCGGAGCGACTCCGGCACCCGGTCCCGCAGCACCACCCGGTCCTCGCCCAGCAGGTGCGCGATGGCGTCCACGATCTCGCCCGCCGACAGCGTCCCGTCGCAGACCCCGACGAACCCGGCGCCCACGGTGTCCACCTTGGTGGCCCGCCGCATGCCCCGGTTGTGACGCAGCACCACGTGCTCCGGATCCTCCGCCCCCGGCGCGCCGACCTGCTCCTGGACCACCTCGTCGGCCAGCACGTAACGGGCCGCGAGCAGGCCCGCGTCGTCGTGCGAGCGCAGGAAGTCCTGCCGGTCGAACCACGCGTCGATGTGCGGACCGAGCGGCTGCTCCACCGGGTGCGGCCACTCCTCCACCCGGACGGTCGGACGCTCGGCGCCGCCCGCCCGCAGGGTGATCCAGCCCATCCCGATGCCCTCGATCCGGCCCGCCTCGAAGGCGTCCAACCACTCGCCGTACCGGGCCTGGTAGTCGCCGCCCGGGCCCCGGTGGTCGCCACCGTCACGCAGCCACAACTCGGCGTACTGGGCCACGTCCTGGACCTCGCGCTGGACGATCCAGGCGTCCAGCCCGGTGCCCGCCACCCAGCCGGCCAGCCGCTCCTGCCAGTCCTCGCCCTCCACGTGCTGCCAGTTGGCGAGCAACTGGCAGTAGCCGCCCGGCTCCAGGTGCTCGGCGGCCGAACGCACCAGGCTGCGGCACAGGTCGTCCCCGGCCATGCCGCCGTCCCGGTAGGTGAACCGTCCGGCCGGCGAGATGACGAACGGCGGATTGGAGACGATCAGGTCGAACTTCCGCTCCCCGACCGGCTCGAAGAGGCTCCCGGTGAGCACCTCGGTGTTGTCGAACCCGGACAGCGCCAGGGTCAGTTCGGTGAACCGCAGCGCGCGCGGGTTGAGGTCGGTCGCGGTGACGCTCCCGGCGTGCCGGGCCGCGTGCAGCGCCTGCACGCCGGAGCCCGAACCGAGGTCCAGCGCCGCCCGGACGGGGCGCCGCACGGTGATGTTGGCCAGCGTCGTGGACGCCCCGCCGACCCCCAGCACCAGGTCCTTACGGGCCACCCCGTGCGCGGTCTCGCCGGAGCCGATCCCGCCCGCGCCGCCGACCGCGCAGCCCAGGTCGGAGACCACCCAGGCATCCGAACTGGGCATCCCGGCAACTTCGTTGGCGTACGGCCGGACGTCCACCGTGGCCCGCACCAGATCGCCGTCCGGGCGCAGCCAGCCGTCCGCCAGGCAGTCCTCCACCGGCAGCGCGGCCGCCGCCGCCCGGTACGGCACCGGCTGCTGCAGCAGGAACAGCCGCACCAGGGTCTCCAGCGGGCTGCCGCCACGCGTCGCGCGCAGCGCCGGGACCGCCTCGCTACGGGCCAACGCCGCGTAGCCGGTGGGCCCCAGCAGGTCGAGGCACCCGTCGGCGGTGAACGAGGCGGCCAACAGCGCCTCGCGCAGCTTGGCCAGACGGGTCGGGTCGAGAACGGGGCTACTGATCACCCCGCCATTGTCCCCCGCTCCGCCCCACCCCGGCCCCACCGGCCCGGCAGGGCGGACCAACCGCGCCCCCAGCGCCCGGCGCCCACCTCTTCGTCGGCCCCCACCGGGAGCACGATCCAGCCCCCACGCCCCAGCCCCGACCGACGCGCCCCGCCGGCCGGAAACGGAACATCGGCCCGAGTGGCTCGACCCGAACGGCAGCGCTCACGCGCAGAGGGCCGGGGCCGCTCCTTCGAACGGCCCCGGCCCTCCTGCCACCGTGCTCCTCCCGGCGCCTCCTCCCGGCGCCTCCCCGCCCTCGGTCAGCTCGCGCTCGGCGCCGGGGCGGCCGGGGTCGAGGCCGGGGCCGCCGGGGTGCCGGCGCTGCCCGCCGAGGGGGTGGCCGCCGGGCTCGCGGAGTCCGTCGCACCCGGCGCGGGGGCGCCGCCGGGGGCACCGGCCGAGGCCGAGGCTCCGGCACTCGGAGTGGTACCGGCGCTCGGGGCGGCACCGGCACCCGGGGTGGCCGAGGAACCGCCGGCGCCGGCGCCCGCACCGGCGCCCGGGGTGGCCTGGGAGGGCTTGCACCCCTCCTGCTTGGCCATCGCCGCACCGAGGTCGCCGCGCTGCAGCTTGCTCTGCGCCTGGGTGGACAGCGAGGTCATCTGCTGGAGCTTGTCGGAGACGCTGTGCAGCGCGTCCGCGAACTTCGCCTGGTCGTCGGTGGCCAGCGCGTCCAGCTTCTTCTGGACCTCCTGGTAGCCGTCGGCGGCCTTCTTCAGCTCGTCGACGGTGTCCTTCTGCAGGGCCGCGCCGTTGTCCACCTTGGGCGCACCGGCCGCGTCGATCGCGGCCGCGATGTCCTGGTTGGTCTTGGCCAGTCGCCCGATGTCCGTCGAGAGCCGCTTCTGCAGGTCCGCCGGGGACTCACCGGTCTTCACCTGGGCGGTGTCGGCGAGCGCGGCCTGCGCCTGGGCGATCGGGTCCTTGGCCGCGCCGCAGACGTTCGACGCCCAGGACTCCAGCTGCTTGCTGTTGTCGTCGCCGCCACAGCCGACGGCGCCGAACGCGAGCAGCACGCCGAGGGCGGGTACGGCCAGCAGTCGCTTGTTCACCGGGAGAAGCCTTTCGGTTTCGGTCGTCTTCGGTCGTCGAACCTACACGGCCGTCAGCGGGCGCCCGGTTCCCGGCTGCCCGGCTCCCGTTCCGCCCCACCCCGAACCACCGCCCCGACCCGCCACCCCGAACCACCGCGCCGAGCTCCCACCCCGAACTCCCGCTCCGGGCACCGCGCCCCGGACCGCCGCCCGCACCGCCCCCGACGCCGCTCAGGCCCGCTCGACCCGGATCGGATCGCCCGGCCGAACGGTCCGCAGCACCTGCGCGTCCCCGTCCAGCAGACCGAGGACGTTGCAGGGGCCGGCCAGTCGGCACTCGCCGTCACGCGAGACCGGGGTCGGGCCGTACGGCAGCGCGAGGCTGTCGCCGTCCGTCCAGAACGCGACCGTGCCCGGCTCGACCACCTGCCGGGCGCCGGCCTCCCGCAGCACGCTGACGGGCGTGCCGAAGTAGACCTCCTCGCCCCAGGTTTCGGCCGTCGAACCGATCGGCAACGCTGCCCAGAGCGCCTCGGTGGTGGGGGTGGCCGCCAGCGTGGCGGTGGCCTGCCCGGTCGGCCACAGGATGCGCATCCGCATGTACTTCCTCGTTCCGCGACAGGTCCGATCGAGGATCGGACCCGGTCGTGCCGGAAGCAACGAACCGCCAGGCTCAACAATTTGTCAACGACTGCCCACGGAACGGAACGGAATCCCGGGCGCGGCGCAGGAGCGGCCCTCGGCCGCATGGGACCGCCGAGTCCGCCGAGTCCGCTCGGTGCCGTCAGACCGCGACAGAGGCGACCGAGAGCGGCCAGCTCATCCGGATCACGCCGCCGTCGGTGCCGTTGGCGACCTCCAGGTCCTCCACCAGCCCGGTGATCACGGCGAGGCCCAGGGTGTCCTCGTCCGGGTCGCCGCCCTCGGCGGCGCCGGCGGTCGGGACGGCGGCGGGGCCGGCCTCGTCCTCGACCTCGATGAGGAAACGCTTCTCCTGGTCGGTCAACGCGACCCGTACCGTGCCGCCGATCCCACCACGCTGGTGCAGACCGACCGCGCGGGAGCAGGCCTCACCGACCGCGAGCCGTACCTCGTCGAGCACCGACTCGTCGACCCCGGCCCGTCTGGCGACGGCCGCGGCGACCAACCGGGCCGTCCGCACGTGCTCGGGAAGCGCGCTGAATCGAAGTTCGACGGTTGCCATCTCTCCCCCTCGGGGTGCTCCGACCGGGGCCGGCGATGCGGCCCCGCGGACCGGTTCGACCGGCCCTGAGACGTCCGGGGAGTGCGGGGCCACGCGGGCCCCGCACCCGGACGCGTGGAACGGGCGGGCCGGCCACACGGACCGGCCCGGACGCGTCAGTCGGTCGCGGCGACCGCGTCGTCCACCGAGGTGTGGATCGGGAACACCTTGGTCAGACCGGTGATCCGGAAAATCTTGAGAATGCGCTCCTGGTTGCACACCAGGCGCAGCGAGCCCTCGTGGGCGCGCACTCGCTTCAGACCGCCGACGAGCACGCCGAGGCCGGTCGAGTCGAGGAAATCGACGCCCTCCATGTCGACGACGAGGTGGTACTTGCCGTCGTTGACGAGCTCGACCAGCTGCTCCCGCAGCTTCGGGGCGGTGTACACATCGATCTCGCCGCCAACCTCGACGACCGTACGATCGCCGACTGCACGGGTCGACAGGGACAGGTCCACGGAACCTCCAGCACCTTGCCTTGCTACGTCATGTGCGATCCTCGGCCGGACGGCCGCCACCGCATGGTCGCGAGCCCGAGCGTGCCAAACCAACGCGTGGCAAGCCTCAGCGCTGCGACCCACGGCCATACGGCCGTCACGGCCACATTCAACCACCTGCGACCATGGCCGCACGATGGCTTACGACGATTCTCCGTCACGCCAGTGACACACTGGGTCCTCATGCCGCCCCGACACAGCCTGCCCGAGGCACTGCTCACGACCCTGTCCAACAGTCGGGGGCGGGCCGACCGGCTCACCCATACGGAGCACCTTCCCGCCCGACCTGCGCGTTATTCGCCCTGGCCCGACTCAATCCGACCGGAGATCGTCGCCTCGGCCCTGGACGTCGGCGTGGAACAGCCCTGGGCGCACCAGGCAGAAGCGATGAACCTGGCCAAAAGCGGCCAGACTGTGGTGATCGCCACAGGCACCGCCTCGGGCAAGTCGCTGGGCTACCTGGCACCGGTGCTCAGCGACCTGCTGGACGGCACCGAGGCCCGCAACGGCCGCGGCGCCACCGCGCTCTACCTCGCGCCGACCAAGGCGCTCGCCGCCGACCAGCGCCGCCGCGCCGCCGAACTCGCCCCGCCGAGGGTCCGGGCCGCCCTCTACGACGGCGACACCCCGCCCGAGGAGCGCGAGTGGGTCCGCCAGTACGCCTCCTACGTGCTCACCAACCCCGACATGCTGCACCGGGGCATCCTGCCCGCGCACGCCCGCTGGTCCTCCTTCCTCAAGGTGTTGCGCTACGTGGTCGTCGACGAGTGCCACAGCTACCGGGGCGTGTTCGGCTCACACGTCGCCCAGGTACTGCGGCGGCTGCGCCGCATCTGCGCCCGTTACGGTTCGTCACCCACCTTCCTGCTCGCCTCCGCCACCACCGCCGACCCGGCCGCCACCGCCCGACGGCTGACCGGCCTGCCCGCCGTGGCCGTCACCGAGGACGGCTCGCCGCGCGGACCGATGGTCTTCGGCCTCTGGGAGCCGCCGCTGACCGAGAACGTCGGCGAGCACGGCGCCCCGGTGCGCCGCACCGCCACCGCCGAGGCCGCGCACCTGCTGACCGACCTGGTCGAACGGCAGACCCGGACCGTCGTGTTCGTCCGCTCCCGGCGCGCCGCCGAACTGGTCGCGCTACAGACCCAGGACCAGCTCGGTCGACCGCTCGCCGACCGGGTGGCCGCCTACCGCGGCGGCTACCTCGCCGACGAACGCCGGGCCCTGGAGCGCGATCTGCACTCCGGCCGACTGCTCGGACTCGCCTCCACCTCCGCTCTCGAACTCGGCGTCGACATCTCCGGCCTGGACGCCGTCCTGATGGCCGGCTACCCCGGCACCCGGGCCTCGCTGTGGCAGCAGGCCGGGCGGGCGGGCCGGGAGGCCCAGGGCGCGCTGGCCGTCCTGATCGCCCGGGACGACCCGCTGGACACCTATCTGGTGCACCACCCGGAGGCACTGTTCGCGACGCCCGTCGAGGCCACCGTGCTCGACCCCGACAACCCGCACGTGCTCGCCCCGCACCTGTGCGCGGCCGCGGCCGAACTCCCGCTCACCGATGCCGACCTGGAGCTGTTCGGCCCGTCCACCGCACCGCTGCTGCCGGTGCTGGAACGGCGCGGCCTGTTGCGCCGGCGCACCGACGGCTCCTGGTACTGGACCCGCCGGGAGCGCGCGGCCGACGCCGTCGACCTGCGGGGCAGCGGTGGCAGCCCGGTGCAGATCGTGGAGGCGGACACCGGCCGACTGCTCGGCACGGTGGACGCCGCGGCCGCTCACACCACCGTCCACACCGGGGCCGTCCACCTCCACCAGGGCCGCACCTACCTGGTCCGGGAGCTCGACCTGGAGGACTCGGTCGCCCTGGTCGAACCGGCCGGCCCGCCGTACACCACGGCCGCCCGTGACATCACCTCCATCTCCGTCCTCGACACCGACACCACCGTCCACTGGGGCGAGGGCCGGCTCAGCTTCGGCTCCGTGGAGGTGGTCAACCAGGTGGTCGGCTACCTCCGGAAGCGGATCTCCACCGGGGAGATCATGGGCGAGAGCAAGCTCGACCTCCCGCCCCGTACCCTGCGCACCCGGGCGGTCTGGTGGTCCGTCACCGAGGACCAACTGCTCGACGCGGACCTCCCGCTGGACCGGCTGCCCGGCGCCGCCCACGCCGCCGAGCACGCCTCGATCGGCCTGCTGCCACTGTTCGCCACCTGCGACCGGTGGGACATCGGCGGCGTCTCCGTCCCACTGCACCCCGACACCGGGCTGCCCACCGTGTTCGTCTACGACGGCCACCCGGGCGGGGCCGGCTTCGCCGAACGCGGCTTCCAGCGAGCCGTCCAGTGGCTGACCGCCACCCGCGCGGCGATCGCCGCCTGCGAGTGCGAGCGCGGCTGCCCGTCCTGCGTCCAGTCGCCCAAGTGCGGCAACGGGAACGACCCGCTGGACAAGGCGGCCGCCGTCCGGCTGCTGGACGTCCTGCTGGCCGGGGCACCCGAGGCGGCCTCAACGACAGGCCCTGCGGCAGAGTCCGCGACAGACTCCGCGACGGACTCCGCGGCGGGCTCGGACGGTGGAGCGCCGGCCGCCTCATGAGGCCACCCCCTCCTCGGCGACCGCCGCGTCCTCCGCGCCGCCCCGCACCGCGCCGAGACCGTCCTCCGCCGTGCTGACCGGTGCCCGGACCGGTCCGGCCCGGGCCCTCGCCCGCGCCGGACCGACCGGCAGTCGCAGCGGGAGACCGCCGACCGGCACCTCGGCCACCACCTCGACGGCATCCGCCGAGCGGTCCACCGCGCAGGACACCAGCCCGGCGCCCTGCGCCGCAGCGATCCCAGCGGCCCGACCGCAGCCGCCGTCCGGGTCCAGCAGCAGCCGGTCCGCGGCCGCGAGGGCCGCCAGGTCCGCGGCCGACTCGGCCCGGTGACGGGCGGCGACCACCGCGCCGACCGCGATGGTCGCGGCGAAGACCACCGTGCCCAGCATCGCCAGGGCGAGCAGCCAGACCGTCGCCGAACCCGCGTCCGCCGCGTACCCGTTCCCGCCGGGCGCGGCGGCCCGGGCGGCGCGAACTCGCGCGGCCCACCGAGCCGCCCACCGAGCGCCGGTCAGACGGGCCACGGGCCGCCACCTCCCTCCGTGCGGCCGCCCAGCACGTCCTCCCGCGCGGC
>NZ_MECK01000127.1 GCF_014596465.1 Streptomyces sp. CBMA123
CTCGGCGGACGGCCCCCGGGTGCCGGACGCGCTCGCCGCCCTGCGCGCGGCGGGCGCCTCGCGCACCGCCGTGTCCCCGTACCTGCTGGCCCCGGGCCTGCTGCCGGACCGCATCGCGGCCGCCGCCGAAGGCGCGGACGTCCTGGCCGACGTCCTGGGCCCCGCCCCGGAGCTGGCCGCGCTCCTGCTCCAGCGTTACGACCAGGCCCGCCGCGCGGCGGTGGCGCTCCCGGCCCTCACCGCCTGAGCACGGCCCTCACCGGCCGCGCTTCTCGGCCCGGTGCAGGCGCTCGGCACGATCGATCGCCTCCCAGCTCCGGGCCCTCGCGAAGTGCCACTCGACAGCCGACAGCCCCTCTCCGCGCGCCTCGCGACCCTCCGCGGCGACAGCGGACCGGCGTTGCTGATGCTCGGCCACCGCGGCAGCGGTCACGCTGAGCGGCACCGGCTCGTCCACGTCCGCGACGGCGGCCTCGATCCACTCCCGCATGACGGCCGTCGGCTTCATCCCACGTTCCCGCGCCCGGCGCCGTACCTCGTCCATCACCGGCTTGGGCAGCCGCAGCGAGGTGGTGATCATCACCGACTCCGCGACAGCTGCCCGCCGGGCTCGGCGCTCTTGATCTCGTCCTCGGTCAGTTCGTTTGTGTCGTAGTAGTTCGCGATCGCTTCGAGCTCCGCGCTGTCGTCGGTCATCCGCCCCTCCCTCCGGGCGAACCTCGCCCGTCTTCCGGCGGCAGCCTCCCGCCGCCCCCGTGCGCGGGGCCGGCCGCCGTCACCCAGGTGAGGGACGGCGCCTTGAGGCACTGACGGCGCGCACGGCCGGGGCCGTGCGCGCCGCGAGGGCCGTGTGCCCTTCAGGCCGACCGGGTCAGACCCGGCGCAGGGTGAAGGTGTCCCCCGGGTGGCCGGCGTTGGCGTCGGCGAGGCCGCCGGAGAGCTGGTAGAGGGCACCGCCGGGGCCGGTGGTGACGGCGGTGGGGGTGGCGTCGGCGGAGGGGTGGACGGCGGTGAGGCGGGCGGTGTGCCAGTGGTCGTCGGAGCGCAGTTCGACCTCGGCGTCGCGGCCGGTGCCGAAGAAGGCGTTGGTGACGCCCGCGAGGGTGCCGTCGGGGCGGGCGAAGATGCCGTCGAGGTGGAGCAGGGCCCCGCCGTCGGCGATCTCGACCCGGCGCAGGGCGGACGGGTCCCGGAGCGGGAGCTGCCACAGGGTGCCGTCGTCCCACTTGCCGAGGACGAGCCGGCCGTCGCGGTAGACGATGCCGTTGAGGCCGTAGGCGCCGGGGGCGGGGGTGAGGCGGTCGTCGCGCAGCAGGACGGAGCCGGTGCCGTCCGGGTCGACCCGGTAGACGACGGGGGCGAAGGAGTCGGTGACGTAGGCGGTGCCGTCGGGGGCGACGGCGATGTCGTTGGCCAGGTGGCTGCCGCCGTCGCCCGCGACGGCGGCGAGGTCGGTGTAGGAGAGGCGGCGGCCGGTGTCGAGGTCGTAGGCGCCGATGCCGGCGACCTTGCCGAGGGTGGCGGGGCCGCTGCGTTCGCCGACGCCGTTGTCGAGGTTGGTGACCAGGATGCGGCGGTGGGCCTGGTCGATCCGCAGGCCGGCGATCTCGATCAGGGTGCCGGGGTCGTCGATCAGGGTGCGGACGCTGCCGTCGAGACCGACGGCGGAGACGGTGCCGTGCCGCAGCGAGCCGACCAGGAAGCGGTGGTGGCCCTGGTCCCAGACGGCGCTCTCGGGGACGAGGGTGGGGGCGTGGCCGTTGATGACGGCCGGGGCCGGGCAGTGGGCGGCCGCGGCGGCGGGTAGCGTACCGGCGGTGCCGAGCAGGGCGGCGGCCGCCGCGAGGGCGACCACGGTGCGGCGGGCGGCATGGATCTGACGGTTCATCAGGTGTTCCTCGGGGCCGGCGTTCGGTGACGTGATCAAGACTCTCGCGGGCGCCGGGTCGGCAACAGTGCGTGGGGATACTGGTAGTTCGACCACCAGGAAGGACGGGGGACATGGACGAGTCGGAGGAGCGCCGCACGGAGCTGTCGGGCTTCCTGCGCAGCCGGCGGGCCCGGCTGACGCCGCAGCAGGTGGGGCTGGCGCCGGGGGTGCGGCGGCGCACGCCGGGGCTGCGGCGGGAGGAGTTGGCGCTGCTGGCCGGAGTGGGGGTGACCTGGTACACGTGGCTGGAGCAGGGGCGGGACATCCACCCGTCGCCGGAGGTGCTGGCGAGTCTGGCCCGGACGCTGCGGCTGGACCGGGCGGAGACGGCGTACCTGTTCCGGCTGGCGGGCAGCCACCCGATGGACGGGGAGGTGAGCGCGCCCGCGGAGGTCCCGGCCGCGCTGTTGCGGCTGATGCACGCCCAGTGGCCGGCGCCGGCCTGGGTGATGGACGCCAACTGGGACCTGCGGGCGTGGAATCCGGGCGCCGACGCGCTGTTCGGGCTGTCCGGGCGGCCGCCGCAGGAGTGCAACCTGGCCTGGGTGGTGTTCGGCAACGCCCTGCACCGGCGCCGGGTGGAGCACTGGGAGGAGCACGCCCGGCGCTTCCTGGCCCAGTTGCGGTCGGCCTACGCGGAGCGCGGTGGCGAGGCCACGGCGGTGGGCCGTCATCTGGGCCGGATGATCCAGCATGTGCGGGAGGAGCATCCGGAGGCGGACCGCTGGCTGGACGAGCACCAGGTGGCGGAGCGCTCGGGGGCCGAGAAGGTGGTGCGGCACGAGGAGTTGGGCGAGTTGCGGATCGACCAGCATGTGCTGCTGGCCGCCGAGGGGCTGCAGTTGATCGTGATGGCGCCGCGTGACGCGCAGACGGCGGAGCGGCTGCGCCGGCTGGCCCCGACGGCGGTGGTGGCGTAGCGCACGCGGGTCCGCCGCCCGACGGGGGCGCGGGCGGCGGACCCGACCGTTCCTGATGAGCCGTCAGGCGGGGAGCTGCCATTTCTGGTTGGCGGCGCCGTTGCAGTCCCAGATGCCGAGCTGGTTGCCGTTGGCGGTGGAGAAGCCGAGGTCGTCCAGGCAGCGGCCGGACTGCGGGTTGAGCAGCGAGCCGTCGGCGCGGGCCTGCCACTGCTGGGAGCCGGTGCCGTTGCAGTCGTAGAGCTGGACCATGGTGTGGTTGGCGGTGCCGCCGCCCGACACGTCCATGCACTTGCCGAGGGCGCGGATGGTGCCGTCGACGCCTATCCGCCACTTCTGCGCCAGGGTGCCGTTGCAGTCGTAGATCTGGACGGGGGTGCCGTTGCCGAGGTTGGCGCCCTTCACGTCGACGCACTTGCCGACGTAGCCGGTGATCTGGCCGGTCGGGCCGGCCGGCGGGGTGGCGCCCATGATGACGCGCGGGAACATGACGGTGTCGCCGACGCCGCAGGGCGCGGAAACGCTGCCGTCGCCGACCGCCACGCCGCCGTACGCGGGGCGGGTGAACTGCACCGTGTGGGTGGAGTTCCAGTAGTAACAGGTGGCGGTCACGGTCCAGGTCTGCATCGGGTCGAGGCCGCTGCAGCTGCCGATCGCGCTCCAGCCCGCGACGTAGGCGCCGCAGGAGGACGCGGCCTGGGCGGTGGTGGCCGGTGCGACCAGGGCGGCGGCCCCGGCGAGCAGGGCGGTGGTGAGCAGGGCGGAGGTTCGGCGCATCGGGACGGCGGTCCTTCCGGGTCGGCGAATCGCGACAACTCGACGTCTGTGGACTGATGGTGACCATGCGACAGATGTGTGGGCCGCGTAAAAGAATCGGGGCTCACACCGGCCACCGTCAAGCTCTCGTTCAAGGCGAGCTTCGATGGATTCACGCCAGCTGTTTGACCGCCGGCCGGGTCGGGTGGCCCGGAAACGCGGAACGGGCCCCGCGCTCCCCCCCCCGTGGCGGGGAGGTCGCGGAGCCCGTTCGAGGGGACTCGGGGCCTGCGGCGAAGAGCCGCGGGCCGTCAGTCGAACTTGCGGCGCTGGCGCCCGGTCCCGTAGTTGCCGCCGGACTGGGAGCCGCTGCCCGGGCGGGCCCGGCCGGAGGAGCGCCCGATGAACCCGGCGGCCTGGGGCCGCTCGCCCTGGGCGGCGGAGCCGAGGCGCTGCTTGGGGCGCGGGCGGCGCGGGTTGCCGTTCATGTCGACGTCGGTGGGCAGCCCGGAGCGCTTGCCGGAACGGCGGCGCGGGTTGCCCGACTTGCCGCCGGCGGTCTTGCCGTCGGCGGAGGCGGCCGGGGCCGCGGGCTGGGCGGCGGCCGGGACGGCCAGCGCGACCGCGACGCCGCTGGGCGTACGGGCACCGGTGATCCGGACCAGGTCGGCGTCGCCGGGGCGGATCTTGGTGACGGTCGGGCGGATCCCGGCCACCGTCATCAGCCGGTTGACCTCGCGGCGCTGCTCGGGCAGCACCAGGGTGACGACCGTGCCGGACTCGCCGGCCCGGGCGGTGCGGCCGCCGCGGTGCAGGTAGTCCTTGTGGTCGATCGGCGGGTCGACGTTCACGACCAGGTCGAGGCCGTCGATGTGGATGCCGCGCGCGGCCACGTTGGTGGCGATCAGCGCGGTGACCTCGCCCTCGCGGAACTGGTCCAGGACCCGGTTGCGCTGCGGCTGGGACTTGCCGCCGTGCAGGGCGGCGGCCATCACACCGGTGGCGCGCAGCTGCTTGGCGAGCCGGTCGGCGCCGTGCTTGGTGTGCACGAACATGATCACGCGGCCGTCGCGGGAGGCGATGTGGGCGGTGGCGGAGACCTTGTCGGCGGGCTCCAGCTGCAGGACGTGGTGGTCCATGGTGGTGACCGCGCCGGCCGAGGGGTCGACCGAGTGGGTGACCGGGTCGGTCAGGAAGCGCTTGACCAGCCGGTCCACGTTGCGGTCCAGGGTCGCGGAGAACAGCATCCGCTGCCCGCCCTCGGCGACCTGCTCCAGCAGCTTGCTGACCTGCGGGAGGAAGCCCATGTCGGCCATCTGGTCGGCCTCGTCGAGGACGGTGATGGCGACGTCGGACAGGTTGACGTCACCGCGCCCGATCAGGTCGTCCAGTCGGCCGGGGGTGGCGACCAGGACCTCGGTGCCGCGGCGCACCGCGTTGGCCTGCCGGCTGATGCCCATGCCGCCGACGACGGTGGTGATCCGCAGGTTGACGGCGGTGGCGTACGGGGTGAGCGCGTCGGTGACCTGCTGGGCCAGCTCGCGGGTGGGCACCAGGACAAGCGCCAGCGGGTGCCGGGAGTCGGCGCGGCGCCCGGCGGTGCGGGCGAGCAGCGGCAGGCCGAAGGCCAGGGTCTTGCCGGAGCCGGTGCGGCCGCGGCCGAGGACGTCGCGCCCGGCGATCGAGTCGGGCAGCGTGGCGCCCTGGATCGGGAACGGCTCGGTGACGCCCTCACGGGTGAGCGTGGAGAGGATCGCCTTGGGCAGGTCCAGCTCGGCGAAGGTGGCCGCCGGGGGCCGGGCCGGGGTGCCCTCGACGACGGTGAAGTCGGCGGGCTCCGGGGTGGCCGTGCGGCCGGTCTTCGGGGCACCGGCGCGGTTGCGGGGCTTGCGCGCGCGGTCCGCGCCCTCACCGTCGCGGCGGGGGCGCTCGGGGTTGTCCCCGTTGCGGCGGGGGCGGCCGGTGCGGCCTTCGGCAGTGCGCTCGGCCGAACGGGCGGTCGAGCGGTCGGTACCGCGGTCGCGGGGCGTGCGGGCAGGGGTGGTCACGGGTTCTCCGTCTGTCGGGCGGCAGCCCGCGGTCGCGGACTGGTCGGCCGTCGTCTGGGAGAGTGCGCCGCCCCGGCCGTACGGCGGCATGAACGAGGGCCCGCACCGTGCTCCGGTGCGGGCCCCCGCTTCACGAGATCACAAGATCACGCGTCAGCGTAGAGGCTGACGTCAGGCGATGACCTGGATGTTCTCGCCCTGCGGGCCCTTCTGGCCCTGAGTGACGTCGAACTCGACGCGCTGACCCTCGACGAGCTCACGGAAGCCCTGGGCGGCGATGTTCGAGTAGTGGGCGAAGACGTCCGGGCCGCCGCCGTCCTGCTCGATGAAGCCGAAGCCCTTTTCGCTGTTGAACCACTTCACGGTGCCGGTAGCCATAACCGTCTCCTCATACTTGGGGCATCAGGGACTCACACCGCGTGAATCCCGGAGTAGCCGCGATCCCCATCCGGAGACTGAAACACCGGACAAAACAAATGCGCCTGTTGGTTGGAACCAGCAGGCGCACACACGCGTTCATGGGAACCAAAACTGCAACTGACTCGACTGTAGCACGGCGACACCCCGATTGACCGGGGACTTTTCTGCCCGACAGATCACGTTTGGCGCCCCTGGAAAGCGGGGACGGCGCCCCGCCGGAGCGGGGCGCCGCCTGGTGTTCGGCCCGGGTTCAGCCCGTGGTCAACGCCGGCCGGCCGGCTCCGGCGGCATCGTGGCGCCGACCCGCGGGGTGTGCCCCGCGCCGGGGCGGGCGTCGCCGCCGTGGCCGGGCCACCACGCGCGCTGACCGAGCAGCGCCGTGACGGACGGGGTGAAGAACATCGCCATCACGAAGGCCGCCAGCACGATGCCGAAGGCCAGCGAGAAGCCCAGTTCCATGAAGAGCACGTTGCCCGCGAGCATGAAGGTCGCGAACGAGGCCGCCAGGATGAAACCGGCCGCCGCGACCGTCGGACCGCCGTGCTTGACGGCCTCGCGGGCCGCCTCGCGCGGGCTGCGGCCCTCGCGGGCCTCCTCGCGGAGGCGGGCGATGATCAGGATGTTGTAGTCGGTTCCGATCGCCACCACGAAGAGGTAGATGAAGATCGGAAGCATGAACATCAGCCCCTCCTCACCCTTGATGTTCTGGAACAGCAGGGTGGTGGCGCCCAGGGTGGCTCCGAAGCCGAGGCCGACCGAGGCCATCAGGTACCACGGCGCGACGATGCTGCGGAGCTGGAGGCCCAGGATGATCATGATGAGCAGTGCCGCGATCGGGAAGACCAGCGTGTAGTCGTGGGCCATCGCGGCGTTGATGTCCTTGAAGACGGACGTCATACCGCCGACCAGGGCCTTGGTGTCCGCCGGGGCCGCGGCGTGCGCGGCGTCGCGCAGCTTCACCACGGTGTCGATCGCCTCGTTGGTGGCCGGCGCGTCCTTCAACTCCACGGAGAAGTCGGCGGTGGCGCCGTCCTTGCTGAGGCCGCGCTCCTTGGTGGGCATCACCACGTTGGCCACCCCGGCGACCCCGCCGATCCGGCCGGCGAAGTCCTTCAGCTCGGCGTCGCTCAGCTTGCCGCCGTTGGTGCTGGTCAGGAAGACGTGGCTGGGGTCGGTGGCACCGGCCGAGAAGGCCGTCATCAGCTTGTCCTGGACGACCATCGACTCCTTGTCCTTGGGCATGGAGCTGCCCGCGAGGTCGTAGGTCCCGGTGTAGTTGATGCCGGCCAGGGCCAGGATGAGCAGCAGACCGCCGGAGACCAGCGCGACCAGGCCGGGCTTCTTGCCGGTCATCCGGCCGAGCGCGGCGAAGCGGGCGTTCTGGGGCTCCTGCATCCACTTCCGGCCGGGCCAGAACACGGCCTTGGACGGGATCACGGCGAGCACGGCCGGGGCCAGGGTGAGCATGACGAGCGCGGTGGCGAGGACGGCGATGGCCAGCGCCGGGCCGAGCGCGGTGAACATGCCGAGGCTGGAGAGGATCAGTACCGCGAAGGCGACGGCGACGGCACCGGCGGCGGAGGCGATCGCCTCGCCGACCCGGCCGACCGCGCTGGCCACGGCCTGCTTGCGGTCGTCACCGGCCCGCAGCCGCTCCCGGTAGCGGAACGCCAGGAAGAGGAAGTAGTCGGTGCCGACGCCGAGCACCACGATGATGAGGATCGCCGAGGTCATCGGCGTGGTCTGCAGGTCGAACGCGCTGACCGCGTCGTTGATCAGGCCCTTGGAGACCGGCATCGCGATCACCAGCGAGAGCAGCACCGGCAGCAGACCGGCCAGGATGCTGCGGAAGATGATGCCGACGATCACGATGACCAGCACCAGGCCGCCGAACAGCACGATGGCGTCGGTCGAGCCCGAGGAGTCCTTCTGGTCCAGTTGGCTCGCCGCGTCACCGCCGACCCGGAACTTCAGCCCGCTGCCCTCGGCGAGCTTGGTGCCGTCGTCGCGCAGCTTCTTGGCCGCCTCGGTGAACTGCGGGTCCCCCTGCTTGGTCTGGTCGATGGCGACCTGGGACAGCGCGTACTTGCCGTCCTTGGACTTCGACTGGTCGAGCACCGGCAGGACCTGCTGGACCAGCGGGATCTGCGCGTCCGTCAGGCCCTTGACGACCTTGTCCATCGAGGCCTGGTCGTCCTTGGTCAGCTGGCCGCCGTCGTTGCGCTCGAAGAGCAGCAGGGCGGACGGCGTGAAGCTGGACGGGAAGGCCCGCGACTGGAGCTCCGAGGCCTGGATGGACTCGTAGTGGGTGGGCAGGAACTTCGACTGGTCGGTCTGGTCGACGACCTTCGCGGCGCTGATCGATATGACGACCGCACCGACGAGCCACGCGGCGATCACCCACCACGCGCGGCGAACGACGAATTGTCCTAGTCGGTGGAACATGCTCGATGCCTCCTGGGCATGGTTCACCGCAGCCCTTGGGGGACGGGACGCTGGGCGACGGCAGGACCGGGCGGGCTACGCGCGCTGGCGTTCCCTAGCCGGTCGGCAGGTAAGTAGGTCTGGGCGTCAGCCTACGAGTACGTGCTTGCCGTGCGGCAAGGAACCCCCGTGGTCCAACCCCCGTTGCGGCCGCCCGAAGCGGCCCCGCCCCAGTGTCTCCCGGACATAAGCCCGTTGACCTCGTACTCCGGGTGGAGTCTTCTCCCCCTCAGGGTGGAGTCGACCCCCTACCTCCGAGGAGGAGGCCTCAGGGTCCCGAGCCAGGGGAAACCCCCACCCCGGCCCCGAGACGGGCGCCGGGCGCCGCGCACCACGGCGCCCGGCGCCCGCACGACGGCCCGTGCGTCATGATGATCACCGTCCGGAATCCTCCGGGCGCACGGATGAACGACGGCGGAACGGAGCCCAGCCATGATCCCCTTCGACGAGGGCCGCGCGCGGCTGCTGCTCACCCAGGCCTGCGAGACCGCCGGGCTGCCCGAGCCGGATGGGGCCCGGCTGCTCGCGCTCGGCGAGAACGCCGTCTTCGACCTCGGCGACCCGGCCGTGGTCGCCAAGGTCGGCCGCGGCCCCGCGTTGTCCGACCGGGCGCAGCGCGAACTGGCCTTCGCGCACTGGCTGGCCGGGCAGGGACTCCCGGTGGTCCGCCCGTACGAGGCGGTGGCGCCCGGTCCGCAGTCGGCGCACGGGCACCCGGTCACCTTCTGGCACCGGCTCGCCCCCGCCGTCCGCCCGGCACGCCCGGCCGACCTCGCCCCGCTGCTGCGCACCCTGCACGCGCTGCCGCTGCCGCCCTTCCCGCTCGGCCGGCGGGACCTGCTGGCGCCGGTCGAGCGCTGGCTGGCCTCGGCCGAGGGACAGGTCGACCCGGCGGACGTCGCCTTCCTGCGCGAGCGCCGGGACGCCTTCGCCGCCGCCCTGCCCGGTCTGGCGCCGCGGCTGCGGCCCGGGGTGATCCACGGCGACGCGCTGCCGCGCAATGTGCACGTCGGCCCGGACGGGCCGGTGCTGCTCGACCTGGAGACCTTCTCGCAGGACCTCCGGGAGCACGACCTGGTGGTCCTGGCGCTCGCCCACGACCGCTACGGCGTGCCGGACGAGGAGTACCGGGCGTTCACCGAGGCGTACGGCTGGGACGTGCGGGACTGGCCCGGCTTCGCCGTGCTGCGCGGGGCCCGGGAGACCGCCAGCGCCTCCTGGGTCGCCCAGCAGGCGGCCGGGAACCCGGCGGCGCTCGCGGAGTTCGGCCGCCGGGTCGACTCGCTCCGCGCGGGGGCGACCGAGGTGCGGTGGTACCCGTTCTGACGGGGCGGCGCTACCCCTTCTGAGCGGCGGGTGCCAACCCGGTCGCGTGTGAGAAGACTCTTAAGCCGGATCGGTCCGGCGCGCAACCGGGACACGTACGATCGGCGTCCTATCGCACAGTCATCCTGACCGATGGATCGGCACCCTTCCCGCCCCTCAGGAGCCGCCGCCATGCACCGGACCGCCCTCCGCCGCCCCTCCCACCCGACCCGTACGACCGCCGGCCGCCGCCTGCTGATCGCGGGCAGCATCACGGTGGCCGCCGCCCTGGGACTGACCGCGTGCGGCACCGCCAGCGGGGCGCTCCAGCCGAGCGGTTCCACCAGCTCCACCAGCTCCACCAGCTCCACCGACTCCACCAGCGCCGCCGCGTCCGGCACCGCTACCGGCGCTCCACAGCAGCCGACCGGCACCGGCGCCGCCACCAGCGCGCCCACCCCCGGCTCGGACGCCGCCGGCTCCGGCACCGGCCACGCCGCCCCGCCGGCCGGCTCCACGCCGCACCAGGCCGCCACCCCGGCGACCTCCGGCCGGACCCAGGCCGCCGGCACGCCCGCACCGCCGGCACCGCCCGCACCGCCCGCCCACCCCGGGTCCGCCACCAAGGTGATCTCCTCCACCGCCTCCGGCGGCCGCACCGTCGCGCTCACCTTCGACGACGGCCCCGGCCCGGCCACCGGCCAGATCCTCGACCTGCTCGCCCAGTACCACGTCAAGGCGACCTTCTGCGAGATCGGCCAGAACGCCGCCGCCAACCCGGCCCTGGTCAAGCGGGTCCTGGCCGAGGGCCACCGGCTCTGCGACCACAGCGTCCACCACCCGCAGCCCTTCGAGAAGCTTCCGCACGACAAGGCCGTGTACGAGATCGGCGCCGCCCGCGACATGATCGTCAAGGCCGGCGGGCCGGGCACCCGGATCGACTGGTTCCGCGCCCCGGGCGGCGGCTTCAACGCCGACAACGAGCACATCGCCGCCGACCTCGGGATGGACTCGCTCGGCTGGTCCGTCGACCCGCGCGACTGGTCCCGCCCGGGCGTGCCCGCGATCGTCTCCGCCGTGCAGAAGCAGCTCAAGCCCGGCGGAGTGATCCTGATGCACGACGGCGGCGGTGACCGCAGCCAGAGCGTGGCCGCGCTCAAGCAGCTGCTGCCCTGGCTGGTTTCCCAGGGGTACACCTTCGACTTCCCCGCCGCATAAGGCAGTTGGGCCGCCGGCCGCAAAGCTGGGGCACCGGCCGCGGGGTGGGGGGCCACCGGCCTTAGGGTGGGGCGCCGTGACCGCCACCGACCTCAGCGCCACCGACCTCGTCGCCGCCGTCCCCGGCCTCGCCCCCTACCTGAGGCCCGCCACCCTGCTGCACCCCGACGCCGCCCCGCCCCACCCCGGGGCGAGCCGGATCGGCGGCCCGGCCGAGTGGCCGGCCGGCGAACCCTGGCCGCACTGCACCGCGCGGCACCCGGACGACGACCACGGGTACCCCCGCCGGGCCCCCGAGGAGACCCCCGCCACCTCCTTCGTCCCGCTCGCCCTGATCCACGCCGAGGACGCGCCGCACCTGCCCTGGCCGGACGGCACCGACCTGCTCCAGGTGCTCTGGTGCCCCAACGACCACGACGACCTCCAGGGCGAGCGCTACTACTACGGCCCCGCCGTCGAACTCCACTGGCAGCACGCCGCCGCACTCGCCCCGGCCACTCCCCCGCCGCCCCTGCGCAGCGACGAGGAGTACCTGCCGCGGCCCTGCGCGCTGCGCCCCGAACAGGTCCTCGACCTGCCCGACCGGGACGAACTGCCCGAGGAACTCGCCCGCGCCGTCGCGGAGTTCGCCGAGCGGCAGGGCATCGAGTACGAGCGCGACCACGGCCGCGCGGACGGCTGGAAGCTGGGCGGCTGGCCCTCCTGGCACGTCACCGACCTGATCCCGGTCGACTGCGGCCGCTGCGGCGAGCGGATGACGCACCTGCTGACCGTGGAGAGCGGCGACGGCCCGGACCTGTCGGTCGGCCGGCACGGCGAACTGCACGTGTTCGTCTGCCCGGTGGACGTGGCGCACCCGGTGGGGCTGGACGTGCAGTAGGGAGGCCCCCGGCCCCCTCGGATCCCGCCGGGCCCGCCAGGTCGGGTCAGGACAGGAGTCAGGCCAGGTCAGGTCAGGTCAGGTCAGGTCAGGTCAAGCGCAGCCGGTAGACCTGGCGGGAACCGCCCTCCGGGCCGGGGGCGGCGGGCTCGGCCGGGGTGAAGCCCAGCCGCTCGTAGAACACCCGGGCGCCGCTGGTCACCGCCCCGGGGTGGTCCGGGCCGAAGGTGACCACCTCGACGGCGGCCGGGGCGCGGACGTGGCGGCGCAGCGCGTCCTCGACCAGCGCCCGGCCGGTGCCGGTGCCCCGGGCGCGTTCGGCGACCACCAGCCAGTGCAGATGGTGCGGCCCCTCCGGGTCTGTGCCGAACAGCAGGCCGCCGAGCAGGCCCCGGCCGTCCTCCGCCACGGTGGCGAGCCCCCGGGCGGCGGACTTCTCCACCGCGCGGTGGAAGCCGGGCTCGGCCACCATCGGGCCGAACCAGTGCTCGACCTCGGCGGCGAGGGCGAGGAAGCCCGGCAGGTCCTCGGGGCGGGCGAGCCGTACGGTCATCCCTCGTCACCCGGAGTCGGCCTGGACGGCCAGCGCGGGTCGACCACCGCCAGCGGGTCCTTGCCGCGGCGCAGCCAGGCCTGGAGGCCCTCGGCCCACTCCCGGTACCAGCCGATCTGCCGCCGGTGCAGCTCGGCCGGGGCCACCTCCCCCACCTCGGCCGGGTAGCGGTCGGCCAGCGCGACGGCGACCCGGACGGCGGCCAGCGCGTCGCTGCCCGCCTCGTGGGCGTCCGTCAGCTCCACCCCGTACACCTCGCACACCCGTTGCAGGGTGCGCGAGCCCTTGCGGTACTTGTCCACCGTCCGGTCGATCACCAGGGCGTCCAGCACCGGCCCGACCGGGGCGCCGAGGCGCTCGGCGAGCGTGGGCAGCCCGTACCGGCGCAGCTCGGCGTCGAGCAGGGAGAGGTCGAACGGCGCGTTGAACGCCACCACCGGCCGACCGTCGGCGATCCGCGCGCAGAGCGCGGCGGCTATCTCCTCCACCGCCTCCTTGGGCTGCCGGCCCCTGCCGCGCGCGACCGCGTCCCCGATTCCGTGGATCGCCTCCGCCTCGGCGGGGATCGGCACCCCGGGGTCGATCAGCCAGTGGGCGGCCTCCACCCGGACGGCACCGACGGTGTCCACGAGTGCCGCCGTGACGATGCGGTCCACGGCCGGGTCGGTGCCCGTGGTCTCCAGGTCGAAGCCGACCAGTGGCTGCTGCCACCAGCTCATCAGGTCTGTCCTTCCGTCCTCCAGCGAAACAGCCCCTATCATCACCCGCCCCACCGACAATCCGACCGCCAGGGCGGCCGGGCCGGCTGCCCCGCGGCGGGTGTCCGGGGGCGGAGCGGCGTGGGTGACGGCCTGGACCGGGGCCCACTGGAGGGTCCAACTCCGTTTTCACGGAGAGCTGTTGGGGCGCGGCCCGCTCGGGCCGTGAGGAGGGTGCGGCCGAGCCGGTCGGTGGTGTCGCGGGCGCCGGGGAGGACGTAGAAGCAGCCGCCGTCGATGGGGCGGAGGTGGTGGGCGAGGGGTTCGACGTCGAGGCGGGACCGGGCGCCATGGCCGCTCGGCCCCGGCGCGCTGACGAGCACGCCGGGGCCGAGCGGTCCTGTCGAATGACTACCGGTGGGTCACCAGCCGTACGGCCTGCCGGCGCCGGACCTACCGTCCCGCCGCCCGACCCGCCAGCGCGAGCCGGCTGGGCAGCACGCTGGCCGCCACGGCGAGCAGCAGGCACAGGGCCGCGCCCGCGCCCAGCGGCAGCCAGGGCAGTCGCAGCGCGACGCTCGCCTGCCCGGCGAGGATGCGGTGGTTGAGCAGCGCGGTGGTGCCGTACTGGGTGAGGGCGGTGACGGCGAGGGCCAGCGCGGCGGCGGTGACCACCACCAGCACGGCCTCCAGGGCGACCATCTGCAGCACCTGGCGGCGCACCGTCCCGGCGAGGCGCAGCACGGTGAAGTCGCGGCGGCGGTCGGCGGCGCTCATCACCATGGTGTTGACGATGGCGATCAGCGCGTAGAGCAGTGCCGGGCCGAGGATCGTCGTGGTGGCGATCCAGGCGTAGTGGGCGTTGGGGTCGGGCCCGGGGTCGTGGGCGTCGGTGAGGGCGCCGCCGAGCCGGTCGGCGGGTTCGGCGCTGAGGTGGACGGCGCCCGGGTGGGCCTCGCCCAGGTGGCCGGCGACGGCCTCGCCGCTGAGCAGGATCTCGTCCAGGCCGAGCTGGGTGCGGTAGACCAGGGCGAGCCGCAGGCCGGTGACGGTGCCGTCGGCGAGGCGCAGGTTGACCTGGTCGCCGAGCTTCCAGCCGTGGCCGCGGGCCTGGTCGGTGGAGGCGGCGAGGGTGGCGCCGTGCAGGTCGGCGGCGGTGCCTTCGGCCGCGGGCAGGGTCCAGGCGGTGGCGAGGTCGCCGTCGACGACGGTGGCGGCGGACGGCACGCTGGCGGGCGAGTCCTCGCTGGGGTCGTCGAAGGCGGGCCGCTCCGCGCCGAGGCCCATGACCACGGTGGAGGTGGTGGCGGTGGCGCGCAGGCCGGGCTGGGCGGCGGTGAGCCGGCGG
>NZ_MECK01000128.1 GCF_014596465.1 Streptomyces sp. CBMA123
CCGGCTGTCGCCCGCGAGCCCCGCCACGCCCGGCCGCGCCGCCCTGCGCGAGGGGTTGGCGCACGGCGAGGCGGGTGTCACCTACTTCCTGCTGGAGTACGGGAGTTCCAGCGGCGATCCGGCCGCCCTGCGCCGGGCCGAACAGGCCTGCGCCCGGCTCGCCGCCGTGACCCCGGAGCTCCTCGCCCGGGCCACCGCCCCGGGGGCCACCCGCCGCTACGGCTCCTGGTGCCGGGGCCTGGCCGGGGTCGGGGCGGTGCTCGTCCGGGCCGCCGACCGGCTGGGCGAACCCGAGTACCTGGCCCTCGCCCGGCGGGCCGCCCGCACCTGCGCCGTGCTCGCGCCCCGGATGCCGCTGGTCACCCAGTGCTGCGGGCTGGCCGGCGTCGGGGAGCTGCTGGTGGACGTCGCAGGGGCCTGCGGATCCCGCTCCGATTCCGGCTCCGACGCCGAGGAGTTCCGGGAGGCCGCCGGGACGGTCGCCGCGATCATCCTGAGCCGCAGCGGCGGCACCCCGTCCCGTCCGGTGTTCCCGGACGCCGGCCTCGCCCGGGCCGGCGCCACCTGGGCCGGCGGCTCCGCCGGGGTGCTCGGCTTCCTCCGGCGGCTGCACGAGCGGGGCGGCCCGCGCCTCGGCCTCATCGGCTGACGCACCGACCCACCCGTCGGCTGACGCAGCGCCCCCCGTCGGCTGACGCGTCGGCCCACCCGCCCCTCGTCTCCGCCGGGCAACCGTGTCAATCAGGGCGCATCCAGAACAAAGTAGGATGGCCGAACTCCCGCGCTACGCGCGAAGAGTTCCATAAATGTTCCATTTGACCGATTCTCCCCGCTTCACACGCACGGAGCCACCCTCATGGGCAACCTGTCCACCGCCGCCACCGACGACGGCGCGATAGAGACACGCGGTATCGAACCCGTCCCCGACCACGAGCGACGGGGCAGAGTCCGCGAGCTCTTCCCGACCTGGGTCGCGGCGAACATCAGCGTCCTGCTGCTCACCATGGGTGCGGCTCTGGTCGTGTTCAACCAGCTGAACTTCTGGCAGGTGCTGATCGTCGCCGCGTGCGCCGCACTCGCCTCGTTCGGCATGGTCGGCGTGCTGTCGGTCTCCGGCAAGTGGGGCGGGGCGCCGGGCGCGACCCTCTCCCGGGCCACCTTCGGGGTGCGCGGCAACCTCTTCCCCGGCGCGATCCTCTGGATCGCCCGGTTCGGCTGGGAGACGATCAACGCCGTCACCGGCGCCTACGCCGTGCTGACCGTCCTCGACCTGATGTTCGGCGTCAAGAGCAACACCGCGCTGATCGTGATCACGCTGTTCGCCTTCGTCGCCTGCACCTTCCTGGTCTCCGGCATGGGCCGCAAGGCGCTGAACGTCTGCAACACCTGGTCGACGTACCTGTTCGGCGTCTTCAGCGTCCTGGTGCTCGGCTACCTGGTCGCGACCATGCACTGGAGCGAGGTCTTCTCCAAGCCGGCCGGCACCACCGCGATGATGATCGCCGGCATCGGGACCATCGCCGCCGGCGGCATCAGCTGGGTCCCCACCGGCCCGGACTTCGCCCGCTACCTCCCGCACGCCGCCTCCGGCAGGAAGATCGTCGGCGTGACGGTCTCCGGCGCCGGTCTGGTGATGGTGCCGATGGTGCTGATGGGCGCCGTCATGGCGGTGGCCTCCCCCGGCCTGGCGCAGGCCGCGGACCCGGTCTCCTTCCTCGGTGACCTGCTGCCGACCTGGCTGGCCGTGCCCTACCTGCTCACCGCGATCGTGGGCATGCTGCTGATCAACAGCCTCTCCATGTACTCGGCCGGCTTCACCGCGCAGACCATGGGCGTCAAGCTGCCGCGCGCCATGGCCGTGAGCATCAACGCCGTGATCTCGCTGGTCGGCGGCCTGATGCTGATGCTGGTCGCGAAGAGCTTCCTGGGCTCCTTCATCACCTTCCTGATCCTGCTCGCCGTCTCCTTCTCGGCCTGGATCGGCGTCTACGCGGTGGACATGTACCGCCGCCGCTCGCGCGCGGTGCGCTACGACGCCGACGCGCTGATGGACACCAGCCGGAACAGCCGCTACTGGTACACCGGCGGCTTCTGCTGGCAGGCGATGGTCTCCTGGGTGCTCGCCCTGCTGTCCGGCCTCGCCTTCACCAAGTGCGACTGGTTCGCCGGCCCGTTCTCCGACACTCCGATCGGCAAGTACGGGCTCGCCTGGGCGGCGACCATCGTGATCTCCGGCGTGATCATGGCCGTGCTCCCGGCCCCGCGCGAGAACGCGCCCCAGGAGAACGCGCCGCGGGAGAACACCCCCGCCACCGCCGAGCAGGCCGAAGAGGTCACCGTCTGACCGACGCGGCGTCCCGTACGCGCTGACACCCCGGACCGCCCGGTCGCCCGCTCAGTTGAGCGGGCGACCGGGCGGTCCGCTTTCTCCGGAGTCCGCCCCCTCCCCGGGGACCCGAGCACGGCGGCCGCCTGACGAACCGGCCGGGCCGGTCAGCCCAGCCCCGGCAGGCTGCGCAGCTCCCCGATCCGCAGCAGCCGGGCGAGGAGGAGGAACAGCAGCGCCATCGCGACGCCGCCCGCCGCCAGCGAGACGGCCGGGGTCCAGCCGGCCGGCACCAGGCCGTGGCCGCAGGCGCGGGCGATGAGCCAGCCGACGGCTCCGGCGCCGGTGGCGGCCGCGGTCAACTTGGCGTAGGCGCGGCAGATCCGCCGGCCGTCGAGCAGCCCTCCGGTGCGCCGCCGCAGCCGCAGGGCGGTGAGCACCAGGCCGATCGCGTAGGACAGGGCGTAGGCCGCGGCCATGCCCGTGACGGCCCATCGGGGGGAGAGCAGCAGGTGGCAGGCCAGCGCCAGGGCGATGTCGATGCCGCTGATCCACAGCGCCATCCGGAACGGTGTCCGGGTGTCCTCGAAGGCGTAGAAGCCGCGCAGCAGCAGGTACTGGGCGGAGAACGGGACCAGCCCCAGGCCGAAGGCCTGCAGCATGTGCCCGAGGGGCACGGTGGAGGCGGCGTCGGCGGCGCCGTGGGCGAACAGCAGGCGGGCGATCTGCGGGCCGAAGGCGGCGAAGAAGAACGCCGCCGGGACGATGATCACGCCGCTGACCCGCAGCGCCCGGGAGAGGTCGGCGCGCAGCTCGTCGAGCCGGTGCTCGGCCACCGCCCGGCTCATCCTCGGGAGCAGCGCGGTGACCAGCGAGACCGTGACGATCGACTGGGGGAGCATCCAGATCTGCTGGGCGTAGCTGTAGGCGGTGTAGCCGACGCCGTCCTGCGGCAGCGCGGCGTCCGCGGCGGAGGCGAGCCGGGTGACGACGGTGCCCGCCACCAGGTTGGCCAGGACGAACAGCAGGGTCCAGCGGGCGGCGCTCACGCTCCTGCCCAGCCCGGTGCCCCGCCAGTCGAACCGGGGCCGCAGCCGGAACCCGGCGGCGTGGGCGTACGGGATCAGGGCGAGCGCCTGGAGGGCCAGGGCCAGGGTGGTGCCGATGCCGAGCAGCCTGACCTGGGCGTCGCTGATGTCGGAGACCCGTTCGGGGGCGGCCATCAGACCGAGGTAGAGGCCGAACACGGTGATCAGCACCAGGTTGTTCAGGACCGGGACCCACATCATCGCCCCGAACCGGTTCCGGGCGTTGAGGATCTGCCCGAAGATGCTGAACACCCCGTAGAAGAAGATCTGCGGGAGCAGGAAGCGGGCGAAGACCACGGTCAGCTCGAAGGCGTCGTGGGTGGCGGGGGTGTCCTGCTGGTAGATGCCGATGATTCCGGGCGCGGCCCAGGTGGCCAGGGCGCTGCCGACGCCCAGGACGCACAACACCAGCGTGACCAGGCGCTGTTCGAACCTGACCCCGCCGTCGGCGTCCTCCGCCCGGGCGCGCACCAGCTGGGGAACCAGGACGGAGTTCAGCGCACCGCCGATCAGCAGGAAGTACAGGCTGGTGGGCACCGTGTTGGCCTGGTTGTAGGTGGTGGCCAGCAGGCTGACGCCCAGGGCCGTGGCCTGCAGCACCTGCCGGACCAGCCCGGTGGCGCGCGAGACCACCGTCCCGGCGGCCATCAGCGCGGACGACCGCAGCACGCCGCCGGCCGCGGCCCGCCCGGGGGCGGCGTGCCTCCGGCGCCGTGCCGTCGGTCCCTCTGATGTCCCGGGCGTCGTCTCCTCGATCATGGAGACAATCTATGGTTCAACGCCTCAGCTGCGCGCAGTGGTCCGGGACTTCGGCGCCGATCGCCCCGGCCGGGCGCGCGGGGCGCCCCGGCCCCGGCGGCGCGCCGAAGGATGAACAGCCGTACGGAGCCAGGGCTTTCACCCGGTGCCGTGCGACGCGCTACAGCCGCTCGGCCAGTGCCTCGTGGACGCGCCGCCAGGCGTCGGTCGTCGCGGCGGCGTCGTGGTCCTCCGGGCGGTCGGCGGCGAAGCCGTGCCGGGCGCCCGGGTAGGTGACAGCTCCCAGCGGCGTTCCACCGACGGGTCATCGATGCGTCAGCGACGGTTCACCGACAAGGACTTGGTATGAGCACGGCAAAGGCTTCGCGTCGCCGCGTCCGCCAGCTGGACGCGACCGCCGCCGGGTTGGTGTGGTGTCCGGACTCACCTCGTACGGACAAACCTCCCACACCCTCACACTCGGGAGCAGACACATGCGCACATCCCTCAAGGCCGCCGCCCACACCCTCACCGCGCTGGCCCTGGCCGCCTTCGGCACCACCACCCTGGCCACCGGAGCCGAGGCCCAATCCACCCCGGCGGCCGCCCACTTCGGGGCCAAGCCACTCCACCCCGGCGCAGCCCCGCAGCACGCCGCGACCAGCAGCAACACCCTGACGGTCCGCTCCGCCGCGACCCAGGGCGTGGTCTCCCCCACCCCCAAGGTGTACCTGGTCTTCTGGGGCACCCAGTGGTCCGCCGACCCGGCCGGGGTCGCGACCGACATGCAGAACATGTTCAAGGGCCTCTACGGCAGCCAGGACACCTGGGGCACCATCCTCAGCCAGTACTGCGAGGGCGTCGCCAAGGGCACCGCCGGCTGCGGCACCAAGGGCGTCCACGTCCAGCACCCGACCTCCTCCCCGCTGGCCGGCGTCTGGTTCGACAAGACCGCCGCCGCGCCCGCCAACGCCACCAGCACCCAGATCGCCGCCGAGGCAGGCAAGGCCGCCGCCCACTTCGGCAACACCACCCAGGCACCCAACCTCAACGCCCAGTACGTGGTCGTCTCCGCCACCGGCACCCACCCGGACGGCTTCCCCAACTCGGGCTTCTGCGCCTGGCACGACAAGACCAGCAGCTCCTACGGCACCCTGGCGTACACCAACCTGCCGTACATCCCGGACAACGGGGCGGGCGCCTGCACCACCTTCACGGACGGCCGGCTGCTCTCCGGCATCGAGTCCACCGAGACCCACGAGTACGCCGAGACCGTCACCGACTTCTGGCCCAGCATCGGCTGGAACGGCGGCGGCGGCGAGATCGGCGACGAGTGCCAGAACCTCGACGCCTACGTCACCCTGAGCAGCGGCACCTTCGACCTCCAGGGCCTGTGGTCCAACAGCGCCAACAAGTGCGTGACGCACGGTTAGCAGCGGCCCGTCGGGGCGTGGGGCCGGCCCGGCCCCACGCCCCACCCCGGCTCAGCACCTCAGGCTCAGCACTCAAGCTCAGCACTCAAGCTCAGCCCGCCGGGCTCAGCACCTCAAGCTCAGCACCGCCTCGGCGAAGGCCTCCGGCGCCTCCTGCGGCACGTTGTGCCCCACACCAGGCAGGGTCCGCACCTCGCACGGTCCGGTGAACCGCTCGGTGCCGGTCTGATCCGCGGCGGGGATCACGCCGTTCTCCTCGCCGACCAGCACCATCGTCGGAGCCACGATGAACGGCCGACCGGCCAGCGCGTCTTCCAGCTCCCGGTAGCGCGGATCGCCTTCGACCAGACCGAAGCGGTGGCGGTAGGAGTGGATCGCGACGTCCACGAAGTCCGGGTTGTGCAGGCTGGCAGCCGAGGCTGCGAAGGCCGCCTCGGCCTGCGGCCAGGTCGGAGACCAGAGCCGCCAGAGCAGTCCGCACAGCTCCTCGCGGTTCTGCTCCAGCCCCTGGCGGCCCCGCTCGGAATGGAAGTAGTACTGGTACCAAAGGTCGCGCTCCGCCTCCGGTACCGCGGGCTCCATCGCGCGGGCGATGTCCTGGACGGTGTAGCCGCCCGCCGCGACCAGACCGTGGATCCGCTCCGGCCACAGCGCCGCCGCCGCACAGGCCGCCCGCCCACCCCAGTCGTACCCGGCGACCACCGCCCGCTCGATCCCCAGCGCGTCCATGAACTCCACCACGTCCTGCGCGAGCGCGGCCTGCTGGCCGCTACGCATCGTCCCCTCGTCCAGGAACCGGGTCGGCCCGTAACCGCGCAGGTACGGCACCAGCACCTCCCGGCCGGCCCCCGCGAGCAGCCGCGCCACCTCGTCGTAGGCCCGGACGTCGTACGGGAATCCGTGCAGCAGGACCACCGGAACGTCGGACTCCCGGCAGCGCTCGCCGGTCCGGTGGTAGGCGATCTCCAGAACCGGTGTCATCACCCGGTGCAGCTCGTACAGTTCATGGGAACTCGCAGTCATCCGGTCATGCTCGCACGTCTGACTGCGCCCGCCCGGGCCGACGGCGTCGCCGTCACCTTCGCCGTCACCTTCGCCGGCGGCGCCGTCCCGGACGGCGTGGTCGCCTACGGCTTCCGCCACTTCTTCGCCTGGGGCCCCGCATCTCGCGGGAGCCCGGGGAACGGGGCGATTCCGCCGGGGCACACCGACATCCACTCACCTGAACCTGAAGCGCCCCGGGCGAGTCCGGAAACGGCACGTGATCCGACCGGCCCGCGGTTGCTCCAGGCCGGCCACGGGACCGGGCTGTCCGCGCCGATGGACGCCACGCTCGGCTCCGCGCCCGGCCGCACACACCACCGCCGTCCGCCCGCCGGACCGCCGCGTCTAGACTCGCCCCGGGCCGCGCCGTGGGGTGCGGCACGCCCCAGAATCCCGCTGCGAAGGAGCGTCCGGCCCGCCATGGCTGACGAGATCGCCGTCCAGGCCCGGCCGCACCCGGCCGCGGAGCCCACCGGCCGTGCCCGCCGTCGGATCGGTTCGCTCCAAGTGCTGGTCGCCGGCATCCTGGCCGTGCTGGTCGGGCGTCACGTCCTCGGTGACTGGACGGGACCGGCATGGCTGGAGGCCTGGGGGGCGGTCTTCGTCGCCGTCTGCGTGCAGGCGCTGCCGTTCCTGCTGCTCGGCGTGGTGCTGTCGGCCGCGATCGCCGCGTTCGTCCCGGCCCGGCTGCTGGAGCGGGCGCTGCCGCGCAACCCGTTGCTCGCCGTGCCGATCGCCGGCGCGGCCGGGGTGGTGCTGCCGGGCTGCGAGTGCGCCTCCGTGCCGGTCGCCGAGCGGCTGATCGCGCGCGGGGTGGCTCCGGCGGCCGCGCTGGCCTTCCTGCTGTCCTCACCGGCCGTCAACCCGGTCGTTCTGGTGGCCACCGCCGTCGCCTTCCGGGGGCAGCCCGAGCTGGTGGCGGCGCGCTTCCTCGCCTCCCTCGCCACCGCGGTGGTCATGGGGCTGCTCTGGGCGCGGTTCGGCCGCCCGGAGTGGCTCAGGCCCCGGGTGCCGTCGAGCGATCGGACCGGCTGGGCGGCCTTCCGCGGCTCGCTGGAACACGACTTCCTGCACGCCGGCGGCTTCCTGGTGATCGGCGGGATGACGGCGGCGACCCTCAACGTCGCGGTGCCGCGCGATCTGTTCACCGGCCTGGCCGGGCTGCCGGGCGTCGACGTCCTCGTGCTGGCGCTGCTGGCGGTCCTGCTCGCGGTCTGCTCGGAGGCGGACGCCTTCGTCGCGGCCGGACTGAGCGGTTTCTCCCCCACCGCCCGGCTGGCGTTCATGGTCGTCGGCCCGATGGTGGACGCCAAGCTGATCGCCCTCCAGGCCGGTACCTTCGGACGGGCCTTCGCCTGGCGGTTCTCCGCCGCCACGTTCACCGTCGCCGTCACGGCGGCGGCCCTGACCGGCTGGTGGCTCCTGTGAGGCGCGAAGTCCGGGCACTGCTGCACATCCTGGTCGGCGCCGCAGTGCTGCACATCTCGCTCTTCAGCGAGCTCTACCTGCGCTACGTCCGCAAGGGCCTGCGGCCGTACCTGATCGCCGGCGGTGTGCTGCTCGTCGCGGTCGGCCTGGTCAGCGCGGCCGTCGCCGCCCGGGAGTTGCTGCGCCCCGAGCAAACCGCCGACGAACCCGACGCCGAGGCACCCGACACCCATCACGGGCACGGGCACGGTACGCCCCGCACCGCCTGGCTCCTCCTCCTGCCCGTCCTGGCGATCTACCTGCTCCAGCCCCAGGCGCTCGGCGCCTACACCGCGCAGCACTCGGGCAACACCACCGGCAGGCCCGCAGGGGCCGCCGGCGGCTTCGCGCCGCTCCCCGCGGCCGGCGACGGCGGCCCGATCACCATGCGGCTCGCGGACTTCGACCTCCGCGCCGGCTGGGACACCAGCGGCTCGCTCAAGGGCCGCCAGGTCCGGCTCACCGGCTTCGCCACGCCCGCACCCGACCCGGGTGGCTGGTACCTCACCCGGCTGGCCATCTCCTGCTGCGCCGCCGACGCGCTGACCAGCAAGGTCGAGATCCACGGCCCCGACGCACCGCCCGAGGGCGCCTGGGTCGAGGTCACCGGCCAGTGGCAGCCCGACGGACGGGCCGACCAGGACGGCGCCGTCCCCGTCCTGTCGGCGGGCCAGATCCGCCGGATCCCCGAACCGGGCGACCCCTATGAGTGAGCACCCGTCACCCGTGACCGAAGGACGTACGGGAGGCCGCCGTGGTGCGGCCGCCGTGCTCGCACTGGGCGTGGTCGCCGCGCTCGCCTTCCTGCCCGCCGTCCCGGACCGCCTGAGCACGGCCGCCCCCGACTCCCGGTCGACACCCGACGAGACCGGTTCCTCCGTCACCGTGCTCGGCGACGGTTCGACCTCCGACACCGGTCCCCAGCCCGGACAGCCGACGGCCGTCCGGCTCAGGCCCGGTGAGGCGCCGCCGCAGTTCGTGGTCTTCACCTTCGACGCCCCCACCGAGAACGACGACCACCTGTTCTCCCGCGCCCGCACGGCGGCCACGACGAACGGCGCCCAGGTGACCTTCTTCCTGCGCGGCATCGACCTGCTCCCCGCCGCGAAGCGCTGGCAGTACCAGCCGCCGCAGCACGACGTCGGCACCGCCGCCGTCCCCTTCCCCACCGACGCCCAGGTCCGCGCGACCCTGCAACAGCTGGGCCGGGCCTGGCTGGACGGCGACGAGATCGGCGACGGCTTCATCGGCCAGTTCTGCGGCCCGAAGGGCGCCGGGGACTGGTCGACCGCCGACTGGCAGAGCGAGATCGGCCAGGGCTACTCGATGGTCGACTTCTGGAAGACCGGAACAGGCTTCACCGACCTGCCCCCGCTGCCCTTCGACTACCAGACCGAGCTGGCCGGCGGCCGCGCCCCGTGCCCGGAGGGCCGCAAGAACCTGCTCCCCGCCGAGAAGGACGCGGGCTGGCGCTACGACGCCGGCTCACCCGGCGGCACCCAGCGCTGGCCGTCGCAGACCGACGGCCTCTGGGACTTCCCGCTCCAGCGGATCCCCGACGCCTCCGGCACGCACGAGGTGCTCTCCACCGACCAGACACCGCAGACGTATCTGAACGCCTTCGACCGCGTCTACCACGGCAGCCGCGCACCACTCGTCATCGACACCGACCTCGCCCCCGGGCGCCCTTCCCGGCTCCAGGAGAGCGAGGCGACGATGAAGGACCTCTGCCACCGCGACGGCGTCCGCTGCGTCTCCTTCCGCCAACTCGCCGACTGGCTCGACGCCCAGGACCCGGCCGTCCTGAACCACCTCCGCGCCCTCGCCCCCGCCACCGCACCCGACTGGAGCGCCGTCGTCGGGCCGTAGTGCCGCGATCCGCCGCATCCTCGCGGCAGCCTCGACGGTCGACCGACCGCCCTCCGGGGCGAACCATCCCCACCGTCGCCATCCGGCCGAGCCGCACGGTCGAGCACGGGTGTCGTCACGCGCCGCAAGGTCTTCGAACTGACACGCGGTCACCGGTGCTCGCACACCCCTTCCCGCTGCCCGGACGCCGGGCGGACCCCGGATCGGGGGTGACGACGCGGTCACCGAGAGAGACGTCCGCCGGCGCCTACCCACGGTGACGCCACCCTGGTCCCGGACGCCTTGCGGGACACCGGAATTGATACACGGCCGAACCGGGAATAGCCTGGACCCGGCGAGAGTTCACGGGCGCCGAGCACCTCGGCCCCGTCGACCGGCACCGCGTCCATCTGCTGGGGGCGCTCGATGACAATCCACCCGGCACGTGCCCTGGCCGTCTGTTCCCCGGGGTACGGCAGACTCCATCTCTTCGTCGGCGCACCCGACGGCGCCGTGCGACACCGGACGTTCGACGGCACCTGGCACGCGTGGCGCGAGTCCGGCCGCCCCTGGCCCGCGCCCGGCGCTCCCGGGTTCAACTGGCTGAGCGCGACGGCGCTCGCGGGCGGCCCGGTCGAGGTGTTCGCCCTCGGCCCCGACGGCGAGCTGTGGCGCCTGCGCCCGGGCGCCGAGGACCGGCCGCACTGGACATCACTCGGCGCGCTCGCCCGGGGTGGCGCGGTGACCGGCTTCACGGTCGTGGCGCGGCGACCCGGCGACTTCCACCTCGTCCTGGGCACCGGCGCGCGGACCTGGGAGTTGGTGCACTGGCATCCGGCCAAGGGGCCCATTGTGCTCCGCGGGGGCGAGCGGGCACCCGGTCACCCGGCAGCGGTGGCCGTCGCGCCGGACCGGGTCGACCTCCTCGTCGCGGACCTCCCCCAACGACGCCTGCTCCGGGGCCGCTTCGAGACCGACGCCCCGCCCACGGCCGAACCCCCCGTCTGGGAGGAACTCGGCCCGCTCCCCGACGGGGACGCACGGTCCTTCACCAGCCTCGCCGCGACGGAGCGTGACGTCTTCCTGGGGACGGACCACGGCCTCCGGCACTCCGCCCTGTCACCGTGGCTCGGCTGGGAGGACCTCGGCGGCGACCTCGGCACCCACGGTACGGCGGGCCCCGGGCCGGCCGCCGTCGCCTCCGGCGACGGCCGCACCGACGTGGTCGCCGTCTGGGCCGGCAGCGCGCTGATGCACCGACGGTTCGACACCCGCTGGCAGGACTGGCGGCTCCTGGAGCTGCCCGACGCGGCCACGCTCAGCTACCCCGTGCTGCGCCCGGACGACCTGGTCACCCTGACCGTCCGGAGCCAGGGCCTGCACGAACAGGCCGGGCCGGACGGCACCGTACAGCTGGTCGCCGACCCGGGCGGCGGCCACCTGCTGGTGGACGTCCCCTCGCAGCACCTGGCCGAGACCGTGGTGGAATCCGGCCGGCCGCCCCAGGGCTTCCTGGCCGGCCCGTCCACCCTGTGCTTCGCCGTCGGCCCCGACCCGGTCACGCTCACCGTGGCCGGCCTGCTCGACGCGATGAACCGCCTGCCGCTGGTCATCACGGCGGCCACCACGACCGATCCGGGGGCCAGGCTCGAAGTCCCCTGGAACCTGCTGCTCACCCTGCAGCCCGACGCCCGGTGCACCCACCGCACCCTGCCCGCCACCGGCACGGCGGGCGGCACCGAACTGTGGCACAGCCGGGTCGCGGGCCCCGACGGGCACCTGACGGCGCAGCCCCTCCGCTCCCTGGCCGACGGCTCCGACCACGGCACCCCGCTCGACACCTGGTACGACAGGATCGTCGCGGCCGCCGCCCAGAACCCGACCGTCCCGCTCACGGTCGACCGGCTGATCCTCAGCGCCTACGGCGCCCGGTTCACCGCCGCCGCCCACTGGCCCCAGCTGGAGTGGGCCCAGGACGCCGCCCTCGGCCGGGACTTCCACGTCAAGGTCTCCGTCCCCGGCGCCCTGTTCCCGTTCGGCCACCGGGCCGCCTACCTCGAGGTCTCCGACCGCAGGTTCGACGGCGCCGACCCGGCCGTGGCCGCCCTGCACCGCAAGTCCTTCCTGGTCGTCACCGAGCCCGTGCGCGACGACTACGGCATCGGCGCGGGCGGCCCGCACGAGCGCCGGTTCCCGTTCCAGAGCGTCGCGATCGACCCCGGGCAGACCGAGGACCTGGACGACGCCTCCTGGATCCCGCTGGACTCCTCGGCGGCCCCGCCGAGGTGCTTCTGGCCCGCCCGGGCCGGCACCCCCGTGGTGTTCACCCTCCAGGCCACGGCCGGCCCGGAGTACGTGGAGCTGAACCTGCCGCTGCTGTTCGTCGAGGACGCGGCCACCGGCGCCGCCTACGGTGCGACGCTCGACGGGATCTACGGGCGCGGCCCCGCCACCGGGGCCTTCGCCACCCTCGGGCGGCCCCTCTCCGACATCGGCGCCCGCATCCCGCTGGTCATGGCCTCGCAGACCCAGGTGGTGGCCGACGCCGTCCAGGAAGTGCAGTCGATGACCTTCGGCGGGGTCGCCGCCGGGCTGTCCCCCAGCGGAGTCGGCTTCTACCCGCAGGTGGTCCAGCTGGCCGTCGGGCTGCCGGCCGTCCGCCAGTTGCTCGGCCCGCTCCCCGCGCTCCCGGCGACGATCTCCCAGGCGCTCGTCGACACCCCCTGGGGCAGCCCGCCGCCCGACGCCCTGCTCGACCTGGTGACGCCGCGCACGCTCGACTTCGGGGCCGCCGGGGCCCGGGTCGGCGGGCTGTCCGCGCCCAACATGACCGTGTCGCAGATCTCCCGCACGCTCGGGCCCGCCGTCAGTGACGCGTTCCAGACCGACCCCACCAAGCTGTTCGCCCAGGACGCCACCCTGTTCGGCGTCGTCCCGCTGAGCCAGCTCATCCAGGTCGTCTCCCAGCCCCCGAAGCTGCTCTGGACCACCCCGGGGACGACCACCCCGACGGCGAACCGGGCGGCGCCCACCCCCACGGCGGACCAGGGAACGCCCACCCCGACCGCGGAACTGACCTGGCACCAGGCTCTCGGGAACGCCGTCAAGGTCTTCCACCCCGGCTCCGACTGCGCGCTGGACCTCGACGTCAGAGCCACAGTGGTCGACGGCAAGCCCGAGATGCACGCCACCGGGACGATCACCGACTTCAGCCTGATCGTCCCCGACCCCGGTGCCCCCGCGTACGTCACGCTCAGCTTCCCGTCCGTGCGGTTCACCGCCGACCCCGGCCGGCCGCTGAACCTGTCCGTCCACCTGGCGGACGTCCAGCTCGGCGGGAACCTCGGCTTCCTCGCCACCCTGGAGCGGTACCTCCCGATCGGGGACAACGGCCCGCGGATCACCAACACCGCCACGTCCATCACCGCCTCGTACACCGTCGCCGTGCCCACCGTCAGCCTGCTGGTGTTCAGCGTGCAGAACCTCACCGTGCAGGCCGCCGTCACGCTCTCGCTGAGCAACCAGCCGATCGTGATGGACTTCGCCTTCGGCACCCGGGAACGCCCGTTCCTGGTCACGGTCTCCGGCTTCGGCGGCGGCGGGTACCTGGAACTCGGGCTGAGCGCGGGCGGCACCGACAGCGGGCTGCAGACCTTCACCGGCGGCATCGAGTTCGGCGCCTCGGTCGCGATGGACTTCGTCATCGTCTCCGCCGAGGTGCACGTCTTCGGCGGCGTCGTCTTCGCCAAGAACCGCACCGACACCGAGATCACCGGCTACCTGCGGATCGGCGGCAGCGTCTCCCTGCTGGGCCTGATCAGCGTCTCGATCGAGCTGACCCTCGCCCTGGCGTACGACGCCACCACCGGCTCGCTGAGCGGCTCGGCGAGGCTGGTGATCACAGTGGACCTGACCTTCTTCTCCAAGTCCTTCACGCTGGAGTGCCACAAGTGCTTCGGCAACTGCCCGCCGTCCGCCGGGCTGCGCCCCGCCCTGACCGCGGCCGCGACCGGCTCGGACCCGTCCGTGCGGGCCGCGCTCGGGCCGCAGGGGCAGTCCTTCCCGTGGCAGACCTACTGCCGGGCGTTCGCAGGGAGGTGAGCCATGTCGACCACCGGCCTGGAACGGCAGTTCGTCTGGACGGTGATCCCGGCCGGCCGGGTGGTGGCCGTCCCGGGCCAGCCGACGCCGATGGCGCTGCTGTCGGTGCTGCTGACGCCGCGCCTGATCGGCCCGGACGGAGCCGCGCTCACCGTCACGGACTTCGGGATGCAGGACTGGCCGCGGCGGCTCGCCGGGGTCGGCTTCGACGTCCGCCGCTCCGGGCAGTCGCTACCGGCCGTCCGGGTCCCGTACACCGCCCTCGACGGGAGCGCCGTCCAGTTCCCCGCGGACCAGCAACTCGCGGTCTGGCAGGCGCTGTTCGCCGCCACCATGCCGGTGGATCCGTACCGGCCCGGCTCCTACGACGGTCGCGACGTCAGCACCTTCCCGGCCAGCCAGGCCGGCACCGACGTCAAGGGCATCTACACCGCCACCGCCCAGGCGCACGCCGCGCACGGCGGCGCGGCGCCGGAGAGCGACCCCGGACTGCGGGCCGCGCTGCGGACGGTC
>NZ_MECK01000129.1 GCF_014596465.1 Streptomyces sp. CBMA123
GGAGCCGGGTCGCCGGCCGCCGGCCGGCTCGGCGTGGTCCCGGTGGTCGCCGTGACCGGCGCGGTGGCACCCGCGCTGTGCGTGCCCTCGCCCTTCGCCCCGCCGTCCCCGCTGCCCATGGCCTGGACGACGGCGACGATCCCGGCGATCAGCAGCAGCACGACCACCACGGTCGCGATGGCCAGCCGCCGCCGCCCCTTGCGCGGGTCGGCCCCGGCCGCCTGGGTCGCGCCCATCGTCCACTCACTGGTCACCGGCCGGATCGGCTCCGCGGCCGGCACCGGATCCGCGGACTTCGCGGCGCCCTTCTCGTCGGCGGGCTCCGCCGCGGGCTCCTCGTCCCGGGCCCGGCGCCCCACCCGGACCGTCCCCAGCAACCCGCCCACGGTCCGCTTCGGAGCCGGCTTCGCCTCCGCCGCCGCCCCGGCCTCCTTCACCTCAGCCTCAGCCTCGGCCTCGGCCTTGCCCTCCCCCACAGCCACCGACCCGACCGGCATCGCGTGCTCGGTGGTCGACTCGGCCTTCGCGGTCGCCTCCGCGACCACCCGCTTGAGCATCGACCGGGTCTGCGAGGCGTCCAGCCGCTTCGCCGGGTCCTTCTCCAACAGCCCCTCGATGACCGCCAGCAGCGGCCCGGCGTTCGCGGGGGTGGTCAGCTCCTCGGTCATCACCGCGGTCAGGGTGGCCAGCGCCGAGCCGCGGTCGTACGGCGGCCGCCCCTCGACCATCGCGTACAGCGTGCCGCCCAGCGACCACAGGTCGGCCGGCGGCCCGGGCTTCTGCCCGCGGGCCCGCTCCGGGGATATGTACGAGGGCGCGCCGACCAGCATCCCGGTGGAGGTGATCGAGGCGTCGCCCTCCACACTGGCGATGCCGAAGTCGGTGAGCACGACCCGGCCGTCCTCGCCGATCAGCACGTTGGAGGGCTTGACGTCCCGGTGCAGGATGCCCAGCGCGTGCGCCGCGCTCAGCACGCCCAGCACGTCCAGCGCGATCTCCGCCGCCCGGACGGGCGCCAGCGGCCCGTCCTCCCGGACGACGTCGGCCAGCGAGCGGGACTCGACCAGCTCCATGACGATCCACGGCCGGTCGTCCTCGTCGACCACGTCGAAGACGGTCACCGCCGAGGTGTGCCGGATCCGCGCGGTCGCCTTGGCCTCGCGCAGCGTCCGGACGATCAGCCGGTGCTTCTCCTCCTCCTCGACGCTGGCGTTCATCCGCAGTTCCTTGACCGCGACGGTCCGGCCCAGCATCTCGTCCTCGGCGCGCCAGACGGTGCCCATGCCGCCGCGTCCGAGCACGCCGTTCAGCCGGTAGCGGCCGGCCAGGAGGCGGCCGGTGGAACCCTGCGCCTGGGTCATTCGGAACGTTCCCCCATGTGCTGCTGGCGGTCGTGGTGACGGCGCGTCGGCCCGGCCAGGGCCCGAACGCCCAAGCCTCCATCATCCCCTGTCCAGGGGGGCGACGACCACCCGCCCCCCATCCAACCCGGGACGAACCTGAACGGGTGCGACGCTCTGTGCCCGATCTGTGATCGAAAACTCGCCAAGATCTGCCCGAAGCGCTGCTAGCGTTCGGCAGCTCATCGTCTTTTCCGGGGGGACTCGACGCCCATGACCGCACCCACACCGGGCGCTGACGGCTCATCGCCCCGCCCGCAGACCGCCCAGCACTACTCGGTCGCACCGGTCCTGGACACCCCCGACGGCTACGTCGCCCCCGGCATGCCCGGTGTCCCCGTCGCCGGCTACGCACCCACCACCCCCCGGACCACCCCCCGCCGCCGCACCGCCCTCGCCCTCACCCTCGCCCTCCTCGCCGCCCTCCTCAGCGGCCTCGCCTACGGCTGCGCCCCCCTGCGCGCCGCCGACACCCTCGGCTGGCTCACCATCGCCCAAGCCGGCCTGGTCGCCCTCCCCCTCGGCCGCCTCGGCGGCCGAAACCGCCTGCTCCCCCCACTCGGCGCCCTCCTCGCCGCCGGAGCCCTCCTCACCGGCCAGCTCACCGAACACCTCCGCCTGCTCCACGCCGAGGCCCCCACCCCCCACCACCTCCTCCCCGACACCCTCACCACCTGGCGCGCCGACCTACGCCCCCTCGACCTCGCCTTCTACGCCATCGCCCTGATCGGCGGCTTCCTCCTCACCCGCCGCACCGCCAACCGCACCTGACCCCACAGACGCACAGGGCAAAGCCCCCCACCCGCACCCCGTCACCCCCACCCGCACCCACCCGCCCCCAGCACCCCCACCTACCTCCCCCACCCGCACCCACCCGCCCCCGCACCCCTCCCCCCACCTCCCCCACCCACCCACCCCTCCTCACCAGGCGAGAGGGACGCGCTGCGGAAGGGGGCGGCGCAGGGGGTGGCTGCGGAGAGGGGCGTGACGGGTGATTTTCAGACTGCCAACGGTCTCAACACCCCGCGATGAGAGTCGGCAGTCAGAAAATCACCCAGCCCCCGGAGCGGCCACCCCCGGAGCCGCCCCCGGCACCCACCCTCCCGAGAGCCCCCCCCGAACGAACGAAGACCCCCACCGGCAACCCGGCAGAGGCCCTCGTCACTGCTTCAGCAATCCCCTCAGCGGTGATCCAGCGCCGGGTTCACCGTCACCTCGACCCGCTGGAACTCCTTCAGCTCCGTGTACCCCGTGGTGGCCATCGCCCGCCGCAGCGCCCCGAACAGGTTCATGGTCCCGTCCGGCGTGTGCGAAGGCCCGGTCAGGATCTCCTCGGTGGTGCCGACGGTCCCGAGGTCCACCCGCTTGCCGCGCGGCAGCTCCTCGTGGACGGCCTCCATCCCCCAGTGGAACCCCTTGCCCGGCGCGTCGGTCGCCCGGGCCAGCGCCGCACCGATCATCACCGCGTCGGCGCCGCAGGCGACGGCCTTCGGGATGTCGCCGCTGTAGCCGACGCCCCCGTCCGCGATCACGTGCACGTAGCGGCCACCGGACTCGTCCATGTAGTCACGGCGGGCCGCCGCCACGTCCGCGACCGCGGTCGCCATCGGCACCTGGATCCCCAGCACGTTGCGGGTGGTGTGGGCGGCGCCCCCACCGAACCCGACGAGCACCCCGGCGGCGCCGGTCCGCATCAGGTGCAGCGCGGCGGTGTAGGTGGCGCAGCCACCGACGATCACCGGAACGTCCAGCTCGTAGATGAACTGCTTGAGGTTGAGCGGCTCGGCGGCACTGGAGACGTGCTCGGCCGAGACGGTGGTGCCGCGGATGACGAAGACGTCGACCCCGGCGTCCACGACGGCCTTGGAGAACTCGGCGGTGCGCTGCGGCGAGAGCGCGGCGGCGGTGACCACACCGGAGTCGCGGACCTCCTGGATCCGCTGCTTGATCAGCTCGGCCCGGATCGGCGCGGAGTAGATCTCCTGCAGCCGGCGGGTCGCGGTGGGCGCGTCGGTGATCGAGGCGATCTCGTCCAGCAGCGGCTGCGGGTCCTCGTAGCGGGTCCAGAGACCTTCCAGGTTCAGCACGCCCAGACCGCCCAGGCGGCCGATCTTGATGGCCTGCTCCGGCGAGACCACGCTGTCCATGGGGGCAGCCAGGAACGGCAGCTCGAAGCGGTAGGCGTCGATCTGCCAGGCGATCGAGACCTCCTTTGGGTCACGCGTACGGCGGCTGGGGACGACGGCGATGTCGTCGAAGGCGTACGCCCGGCGGCCGCGCTTGCCTCGCCCGATCTCGATCTCAGTCACTTCGAGCCCTTCTGGTTTGTTGCTCATGCCCGCCGGGTCACCCCGGCCGCCCCCAGTATCCCGTACTGCCGCTGGTCCCGCCCCGACGGCCCACGCCCCGGATCGTCCGAGGGGCCCGCCGCTGCGGTGCAGCGACGGGCCCCTCGGACGATCGGGCCGATCAGGACGATCGGCGGCGCGCTCAGCGGGTCGAGTAGTTCGGCGCCTCGACGGTCATCTGGATGTCGTGCGGGTGGCTCTCCTTGAGGCCCGCCGAGGTGATCCGGACGAAGCGGCCCTTGCTCTCCATCTCGGAGATGGTGGCGGCACCGACGTAGCCCATGGTCTGGCGCAGGCCGCCGACCAGCTGGTGCAGCACGGCGGACAGCGGGCCGCGGTACGGCACCTGGCCCTCGATGCCCTCGGGGACGAGCTTGTCGTCCGAGGCGACCTCGGCCTGGAAGTAGCGGTCCTTGGAGTACGAGCGGCCCTGGCCGCGGGACTGCATGGCGCCCAGCGACCCCATGCCGCGGTACGACTTGAACTGCTTGCCGTTGATGAACATCAGCTCGCCCGGGGACTCCTCGCAGCCGGCCAGCAGCGAGCCGAGCATCACGGTGTCGGCACCGGCGGCCAGCGCCTTGCCGATGTCGCCCGAGTACTGCAGGCCGCCGTCGCCGATGACCGGCACGCCGGCCGCCTGGCAGGCCTGGGCGGCCTCGTAGATGGCGGTGATCTGCGGGACGCCGATGCCGGCGACGACGCGGGTGGTGCAGATGGAGCCGGGGCCGACGCCGACCTTGACGCCGTCCACGCCGGCGTCGATCAGCGCCTGGGCGCCGTCGCGGGTGGCGACGTTGCCGCCGACCACGTCGATGCCGACGGCCGACTTGATCTTCGAGATCCAGGCCAGCGCGTTGTGGCTGTGGCCGTGCGAGGTGTCGACGACCAGGAAGTCCGCGCCCGCCTCGACCAGGGCCTGGGCCCGGTCGAAGGCCTCGGCGCTGGCGCCGACCGCGGCACCGACCAGCAGACGGCCCTCGGCGTCCTTGGCGGCGTTCGGGTACTGCTCGGCCTTGACGAAGTCCTTGACGGTGATCAGGCCCTTGATCCGGCCCTCGTCGTCGACCAGCGGCAGCTTCTCGATCTTGTGGCGGCGCAGCAGCGCCATCGCGTCCTCGCCGGAGATGCCGACCTTGCCGGTGATCAGCGGCATCGGGGTCATGATCTCGCGGACCTGGCGGCTGCGGTCCGACTCGAAGGCCATGTCACGGTTGGTGACGATGCCGAGCAGCTTGCCGCCCTCGTCGGCGATCGGCACGCCGGAGATGCGGAACTTGGCGCACAGCGCGTCGGCCTCGGCGAGGGTGGTGTCCGGGCCGACCGTGATCGGGTCGGTGACCATGCCGGACTCGGAGCGCTTCACCAGGTCGACCTGGTTGGCCTGGTCCTCGACCGACAGGTTGCGGTGCAGGACGCCGACGCCGCCCTGGCGGGCCATCGAAATGGCCATCCGCGCCTCGGTGACCTTGTCCATCGCCGCGGACAGCAGCGGGATGTTGACGCGGACGTTCCGGGAGATCCGCGAGGAGGTGTCGACCTCGTTCGGCAGCACCGCGGAGGCCCCGGGCAGCAGCAGGACGTCATCGAACGTGAGCCCGAGCATGGCGAACTTCTCGGGTACGCCTGCGGCGTTGTAAGACATTTGGGGGTACCTTCCGTGGCCGGCCTAATCCGCTCGCGCCCAGAGGGAGGGGGCGCGTTGATCGCTCACTCGCGCAGACCGCCGAAAGCCGGGTGGGCCGGACTTGGACGAACCTCCAAGGAAACCCCGTGCGCACCCGCGAAACTTTGGCAACCTGCCCAGGCGCCGATACCCCATGGTACTGGCACCGCGAATGTGCCCTCGTGTGCCCTTGACAACAAGCACCCCCAGCAGCTCATTCCGCCGCGCACGGGCCCCCGGACCTGCTCCTCCGGATCAGGAGGACTCCTCCGCGAGCGCCCGCAGCCGGCTGAGCGCCCGGTGCTGGGCCACCCGGACGGCCCCCGGCGACATCCCGAGCACCTCGCCGGTCTCCTCCGCGGACAGCCCGGCGGCCACCCGCAGCAGCACCAGTTCGCGCTGACGGGCCGGCAGGTTGGAGAGCAGCTCCTTGGCCCAGGCCGCGTCGCTGCTCAGCAGCGCCTGCTCCTCCGGGCCGAGCGCCTCGTCCGGCACCTCCGGCAGGTCGTCCTGCGGCACGACGGTCGAACCGGGCCCGCGCATCGCGGCCCGCTGCAGATCGGCGATCTTGTGCGCGGCGATGCCGTAGACGAAGGCTTCGAACGGCCGCCCCTGGTCCTTGTACCGGGGCAGCGCGCACAGCACGGCGACGCAGACCTCCTGGGCCACGTCGTCCACGTGGTGCCGGGCCCCGCCGGGCAGCCGGACGAGCTTGGCGCGGCAGTACCGCAGCGCGAGCGGGTGGACGTAGGCGAGCAGCGCGTCGATGGCCGGGCCCTCGCCGCGCACGGCGGCCGCGACCAGTTCGCCCACCAGGGGCGAGCCGCCCGTGCCGAGCACCGGCGGGCGGCCCGGACCGGCCTGCGCGCCGGAGCCACCGGACTCCGTGTACGACGGATCGTGGCCCGGGTCGGAGGGCTCGGCCTCACCCGGGTCCGCCTGGCCGGCCGCACCGGCGACATCGTCGCGCATCGGTCCATGGTGCCTGGTCGATCGAGAAAACGCGGCACCGCGTCCGGAGTTGTGCACCGGAACGTTATGCGCTGCGGCACCGTGCGGCGTGCCGCGCACCACCGGCCCCTCCTGCACCGTGCCGCCTTCCGCCCCGCCACCGTGGGTGGCCCCGTCCGTCGCGCCGTTCGCCGAGTGTCCTGCGGCTGCGTGGTTCGCCGCAGTGCCTGTCCGCTGGTCCCCGAGGTGCTCCACACCTCCATGGTGCAACCTCGGGACCGTAACGTCACACGCCTGTGCGGCGCCCGTTCCGGAATTCGACGGCGGTGCGCCGCAACCGGCGGCGCCGCCGGTTGTCAGCGGACCAGGCCCCAGCGGAAACCCAGTGCCACCGCGTGCGCGCGGTCGGAGGCCCCGAGCTTCTTGAACAGCCGTCGGGCGTGGGTCTTCACGGTGTCCTCGGACAGGAACAGCTCGCGCCCGATCTCCGCGTTGCTGCGCCCGTGGCTCATGCCCTCCAGGACCTGGATCTCACGCGCCGTCAGGGTCGGTGCCGCGCCCATGTCGGGGCTGCGCAGCCGGCGCGGGGCGAGCCGCCAGGTCGGGTCGGCGAGGGCCTGGGTGACGGTGGCCCGCAGTTCGGCGCGCGAGGCGTCCTTGTGCAGGTAGCCGCGGGCACCCGCGGCCACCGCGAGCGCGACACCGTCGAGGTCCTCGGCGACGGTGAGCATGATGATCCGAGCGCCCGGATCGGCGGACAGCAACCGCCGGACCGTCTCGACCCCGCCGAGGCCGGGCATCCGGACGTCCATCAGGACGAGATCGGAGCGGTCGGCCACCCAGCGGCGGAGGACCTCCTCCCCGTTCGTCGCGGTGGTGACCCGGTCCACACCGGGTACGGTCGCGACGGCGCGGCGAAGCGCCTCGCGGGCGAGCGGGGAATCGTCGCAAACGAGAACGGAAGTCATGACCGTCGTCCTCCGCAGCTGATCCGCGTCACGTTGAGCCTCCTGGCTGGTACGAACCTCTCCGACACGGCCGATCGGCGACGGACTTCGTACTGATCGCCCCGACTTGCCCGCGATCGTTCCCGACGTCCGGCGCCCGCTAACCGCCTCCGCACTTCCAACGACCGTCACTCGAATGAGTTACGGCCCACAGGCCATCTCCACCACTGTACGTGGCCAACCCATTACCGATCAGCCGCATCGCGGTGCACACGCCGCAGTTTTGCGCAGCTCGCGCGCGGTGGGCGCACGACCCGCACACCGGCGCGGTGCGTCGCGCGCCCTCCGGCCACCCGATTGCCACGCCCGCGCCCGCCGAACCCCTTGCCCACTTTGCCCGTTTTTATAGCTTTCGTATGGTCATTGACTGTTGTGCCAGTGTGTGGGTGACTTGTCCATGGAGTTGCCTTAAGTCATATTTCCAGGTGTCCACACCAGCGCGGGACGCCCCGCCGGGCACCGTTCGGCAGCAGCCCGCCGAAACGCCCGGCCGCCGCCGACCGCCTCTGAAGGGAATGAGTCATGGCAGATTTCTCCCGCCTCCCCGGTCCCAATGCGGACCTCTGGGACTGGCAGCTCTCGGCAGCCTGCCGTGGCGTGGACAGCTCGCTCTTCTTCCACCCCGAGGGCGAGCGCGGAGCGGCCCGCAGTTCACGCGAGGCCAGCGCCAAGGAGGTCTGCATGCGCTGCCCAGTGATCGCCGAGTGCGCCGCGCACGCCCTGGCGGTCCGTGAGCCGTACGGCGTCTGGGGCGGGATGACGGAGGACGAGCGCGAGGAGATGCTGGGCCGCTCGCGGCACCGCCTGGTGGAGGTCCCGTTGGCCCCGCCGGCGGTCGCGCAGCGTTAGACCCGCCTCCACGGTGCGCCGTGAAGAAACGTTTCTTCGCGGCGCCTCAGGCCACCCCACCCCCTTTCAGGGGCCCCGGTCACCGACCGTCAACGATCGGCGGCCGCATCCGCCAGCCGCTCCCGCATCAGCGCGACGGCCGGCACCTCGGCCAGGTCCGGCAGGGTCAGCGCCACCACCTGGCGCACCGCCGGCGCCCCGGAGGCCGTCCGCACCGGCACCGTCGACACGCCGTCAGGACGCACCGACTGCAGGGCCAGCCGGGGCAGCACCGCCACCCCCAGCCCGGCCGCCACCAGGCCGACCACCGCCGGGTAGTCGTCGGTCGCGAAGTCGATCCGGGGCTCGAAGCCCGCCCCCGCACACAGCTCCACCAGGTGCCCCCGGCACTGCGGACAGCCGGCGATCCACTGCTCCCCCGCCAGCTCGGCCAGCTCCACCGGACCGCCCCGCCCGGCCAGCGGGTGGGCGGCGGGCAGCAGGCCCACCAGCGGATCGTCCAGCAGCGGGGTGACCACCAGGTCGGACCAGTCGGTTCCGGCCGACAGCTGTTGCGCCTCCAGATTGGCCTCGGCCCGTGCCTCGCGCGGCGAGCCGTGGGCGGGCGCCGACACCACGGTCGCGCCGTCGGACGGCGGGTAGCGGAAGGCCAGCGCGATCTCGCACTCGCCGCCGCGCAGCATCGCCAGCGACTCCGGCGGCTCGGCCTCGACCAGCGACACGCGCACCCCCGGATGGCCGTCCCGCAGGCGGGCGACCGCGGGCGGCACCAGGGTGGAACTCGCGGTCGGGAAGGAGACCAGCCGCACCCGTCCGGCCCGCAGCCCGGCGATCGCGGCCACCTCCTCCTCGGCGGCGGAGAGCCCGGCCAGGATTCCGGTGGCATGCTTGAGCAGAACCCGCCCGGCCTCGCTGAGCTGCATCCCGCGGCCCGAGCGGACCACCAGCGGGGTGTCCACCGACTTCTCCAGGGCCTTCATCTGCTGGCTGATGGCGGGCTGGGTGCACCCCAGCTCGCGGGCGGCGGCGGAGAAGGAGCCGGTGCGGGCGACGGCACGCAGGACGCGGAGATGGCGGGCCTCGATCATGCCTCAGTTATAAGGCAATCTTTGCTTTCCGCAAAATTCTACTGATAGTTGAAGCCTCAAGCGCCGCCCCGAGCGCCCAGAAGGCGAGCGGGCGAGCCCCGCCCCGAGCCGAAGGGGCGCGCCGGTGCCGAAAGGGAGAAGGGCCCAGCCGCCGACGAAGGAGGTGGCGCAGCGCCCGCCGACCGTCGGCACCGGACCCGAGCGACCCGGAGGCGAGCGGGCGAGCCCCCGCCCCGAGCCGAAGGGGCGCGCCGGTGCCGAAAGCGAGAAGGGCCCAGCCGCCGACGAAGGAGGTGGCGCAGCGCCCGCCGACCGTCGGCACCGGATCGGAGCGGCCCGGAGGCGAGCGGGCGAATAACAGCCGGAGGCCCGGCCCGCCACCCCGTGCGGGGTACGGACCGGGCCTCCGGTCAGACGCTGTGGCTGTCGCGCCGGGGCGTCAGTGCGAGTGGCCGTGGCCGCCGTGCGAGTGGCCGGCCTCCGGCTCCTCCTCCTTCTTCTCCACCACGAGGGTCTCGGTGGTGAGCAGCAGGGAGGCGATCGAGGCGGCGTTCTCCAGGGCGGAACGGGTGACCTTGACCGGGTCGATGACGCCGGCCTTCAGCAGGTCGCCGTACTCGCCGGTGGCGGCGTTGTAGCCGAAGCCCGCCTCCAGCTCGGCGACCTTGTGGGTGATGACGTAGCCCTCCAGGCCGGCGTTCTGGGCGATCCAGCGCAGCGGCTCGTGCAGCGCCTTGCGGACCACGGCGACACCGGTGGCCTCGTCACCCGACAGGCCGAGGCCGCCGTCCAGCACCTTGGCGGCGTGCACCAGGGAGGCGCCACCGCCGGCGACGATGCCCTCCTCGACCGCGGCACGGGTCGCCGAGATGGCGTCCTCCAGGCGGTGCTTGCGCTCCTTCAGCTCCACCTCGGTGGCGGCGCCGACCTTGATGACGCAGACGCCGCCGGCCAGCTTGGCCAGGCGCTCCTGCAGCTTCTCGCGGTCCCAGTCGGAGTCGGTCGCGGCGATCTCGCCCTTGATCTGGGCGACGCGGCCGGTCACGGCCTCGGAGTCACCGGCACCGTCGACGATGGTGGTCTCGTCCTTGGTGATGGTCACGCGGCGGGCGGTGCCCAGCACGTCCAGACCGGCCTGGTCGAGCTTGAGGCCGACCTCCTCGGAGATGACCGTGCCGCCGGTGAGGACGGCCAGGTCGCCGAGGATCGCCTTGCGGCGGTCGCCGAAGCCCGGGGCCTTGACGGCGACGGCGTTGAAGGTGCCGCGGATCTTGTTCACGACCAGGGTCGACAGCGCCTCGCCGTCGACGTCCTCGGCGATGATCAGCAGCGGCTTGGAGGCGCCGGACTGCAGGATCTTCTCCAGCAGCGGCAGCAGCTCCTGGATGGAGGAGATCTTGCCCTGGTTGATCAGGATGTACGGGTCCTCGAGGACCGCCTCCTGACGCTCCGCGTCGGTGACGAAGTACGGCGACAGGTAGCCCTTGTCGAACTGCATGCCCTCGGTGAAGTCCAGCTCCACGCCGAAGGTGTTCGACTCCTCGACGGTGATGACACCGTCCTTGCCGACTTTGTCGATCGCCTCGGCGATCAGCTCGCCGACCTGGGTGTCCTGCGCGGAGAGGGACGCGACGGCGGCGACGTCGTCCTTGCCCTCGATCTCGCGGGCGACGGACAGCAGGTGCTCGGAGACGGCGGCGACGGCCTTGTCGATGCCCTTCTTCAGGGCGGCCGGGCCGGCACCGGCGGCGACGTTGCGCAGACCCTCGTTGACCAGGGCCTGGGCCAGCACGGTGGCGGTGGTGGTGCCGTCACCCGCGACGTCGTTGGTCTTGGTGGCGACCTCCTTGACGAGCTGCGCGCCAAGGTTCTCGTACGGGTCGTCCAGCTCGACCTCACGGGCGATGGTGACACCGTCGTTGGTGATGGTCGGGGCGCCGAACTTCTTGTCGATGACGACGTTGCGGCCCTTGGGGCCGATGGTCACCTTGACGGTGTCGGCCAGCTTGTTGACACCGCGCTCCAGCGAGCGGCGGGCGTCCTCGTCGAACTGCAGGATCTTCGCCATGTTCCCTATTCCCTCGGGGCTGCGGCCGGCCGGCCGCCGAACTACGTGAACCAACAACCACGCCCCGGGCCCCTGTCACTTGGGACACGGATCCGGGGCGGGTCGGAACGACTTGCTTCTCGGTGCTGCGTTTACTTCTCGATGATGGCGAGAACGTCGCGCGCCGAGAGGACGAGGTACTCCTCGCCCTGGTACTTCACCTCGGTGCCGCCGTACTTCGAGTACAGGACGATGTCACCGACGGCGACGTCGAGCGGCAGACGCTGGCCGTCCTCGAAGCGGCCCGGGCCGACAGCCAGGACGACGCCCTCCTGGGGCTTCTCCTTGGCGGTGTCCGGGATAACCAGGCCGGAGGCCGTGGTGGTCTCGGCGTCGAGCGGCTGGACCACAATGCGGTCCTCGAGCGGCTTGATGGCAACCTTGCTGCTGGTGGTCACGTCCGAGCTCCCCTTCGGAGATTACGGGGTTTTCTAACGGGTAGGGGCGAACCTGCGTGCCTGCCGTCGCGGGGGTCAGACACACGTCTTCGCATTAGCACTCCCCACGGGGGGAGCGCCAAGGACGACCATAGGCTGCCGTTAGCACTCAGTCAACCAGAGTGCCAACGGCGCGCCCCAGGAGCCCAGGCTACGGATGAGTAGCCGTACTCATGTGCGATCCCCGGCCGGGCGGCCAGACTCCTGCCATGACCTCGCTCCCGACGCACGTCCGCCCGGCCCCGCTCAAGGACGTGTCCCTCGCCCTGCTGGCACTGCCCCTGATCGGGGTCGTGCTCCCGTTCGTCGTCTTCTCCTTCATCGCCGGCCTCGGCAACGGCCCCGGCGCCGGGGACGACGGGGACGGGCACGGCTGGGCCTTCCTGGGCGTCGGGATGACGGCCGCCCCGATCGCCGCCCTGGTGGCCGGCGTGCTGGTGGCCGTCCGCACCCGGCGGTCCGGCTACCAGCTCCTCCCGGTCGTCGCCGCGCTCTCGCCGTTCCTGCTGCCCGCGACCCTCTCCTCGGGCGTCCTCTGGCGCTGAACGGAACGCCCGCACCGCCGCTGACCGGTCAGAATGACCCCGTGGACACCGAGAACCTCCAGCCCCTGCTGACCCCCGAGGGTCAGGCCCTGCTCGCCGAGCTGCGCGAGTTCGCCCCCGAGGAGGAGCTGGCGCTGGCCACCAGGCTGCGGCGGGAGCACCCGGCGGAGCTGGTGTCGGCGGCGTTCGGGCAGGCGCGGCTGCGGCAGCGGGCCCGGGCGAAGTTCGGGGCGGACGCCGACCTGATGTACTTCACGCCCAACGGGGTCGAGCAGTCCACCCGGCGCAGCGTGGCCGAGTGGCGGGCCCGCCGCTTCGCCGAGTTGGGCGTACGGCGCCTCGCGGACCTGTGCTGCGGCATCGGCGGGGACGTGCTGGCGCTGGCCCGGGCCGGGATCCACGTGCTGGCCGTCGACAGGGACCCGGCGGCCTGCGCCGCCACCGCGGCCAACGCCGCCGCGCTGGGCCTGTCCGAGCTGGTCGAGGTGCGCTGCGCGGACGTCGCCGAGGTGGACGTCACCGGCTACGACGCGGTGTTCACCGACCCGGCCCGGCGCACCTCGCGCGGCCGGGTGTTCGACCCGGAGGCGTACGCCCCGCCGCTGTCCTGGGCGATCGAGGCCGGCCGGCGGACCCCGATCGGCGCCCTGAAGGTCGCCCCGGGCATCCCGCACGAGGCCGTCCCGGCGGACGCCGAGGCCGAGTGGGTCTCCGACCACGGGGACGTCAAGGAGGCGGTGCTCTGGTTCGGCACCGGGGCGACCCGCCCGCACCGCGCCACCCTGCTGCCGCACGGCGCCACCCTGACCGGCGGCGACCTGCCCGACCCGCCGGCCGGCCCGGTCGGGCGGTACCTGTACGAGCCGGACGGCGCGGTGATCCGGGCGCACCTGGTGGCCGAGGTGGCCGGGCAGGTCGACGGCCGGCTGATCGACCCGAAGATCGCCTACGTGACCTCGGACCGGCTGGTCGCCACCCCGTACGCGCACGCCTACGAGCTCACCGACGTGCTGCCGTACAACGTCAAGAGGCTGAAGGCGCTGCTGCGCGAGCGCGCGGTCGGCACGGTGGTGATCAAGAAGCGCGGGATGGCGATCACCCCGGAGGAGCTGCGCCGCCAGCTCAAGCCCTCCGGGCCGAACGCCGTCACGGTGATCCTCAGCCGCACCGACGCCGGGCCGCTGATGATGCTGGGACAGCCGGTCTGACCTACGAGGCCGGCGCCTGGATGTAGTCCTCCAGCCGGGCCACCGAGAAGCCCTGCTCCTGGATGCGGGCCAGCAGGTCCGCGAACATCTGGGTCATCGTGGCGCCCTTGAGCTCCTTGGGGCCGCGGAAGTGCGCCAGGATGATGTCGCCGGACTTCAGCTTCTTGTCCCCCGCCTGGTACTGCATGTCGTGGATCTGCATCGACTCGCGCCAGAGCACGATCGCCCGCGGACCGCACTGCTGCACCGACGTGTTGAGCGTGGGGGTGTTGGCGCCGTCGCCGAACGGCGGGCGGAACAGCAGCGGGGCGGTGCCGTACTGCTGGGTGAGCGCGGCCTGGTCCTCGCAGATCTCGGACTTCTGCTTGTCCGCCGGGAGCTTGCTCATCACCGGGTGGGTGACGGTGTGGTTCTGGATGTGGTTGCCCAGTGCCTGGAGCGGCTTGAAGTAGCCGTAGTCGTTCTTGACGATGTCCTTGGTCAGGAACATCGAGATCGGCACCTTGAGGTCGGTCAGCATCTCGACGAACTTCGGGTCCTTCTCGGCGCCGTCGTCGATGGTGATGAAGACGACCTTGTCGGCGGTCTTCACATCGCTGAACACCGGTACGGTGCCGGTGCGTTCGAGCTTGATGGGCTTGTCGGCGGGCGGCGCGGGGGCCGGTGCCAGCGGCTTGAGGTTCCACTTCGCCCAGTCCGCGGCGTCGCCCTGGGCCGGGGCCGCGCCGGGCGTGGTGGCCGCGGCGCTCGGCCGGATGTGGTTCTACGTGGACGCCTCCGGCCTCACCCGGCTGCGGCTGTGGGTGCTGGTGGTCGAGATCTGGCTGGGCGTCGTCTTCCTGCTGCTGATCACCGCGGGGCTCACCCG
>NZ_MECK01000130.1 GCF_014596465.1 Streptomyces sp. CBMA123
ATCCTGGTGATCGAGGGCGGCTACGGCACCTCCGGCCGCCGCACCTGGGGCCGGGGCGGCCCCACCCAGGCGCCGGTGCTGTCGGCGATGCTCGCCGCCGTCTCGCCACAGGTGCTGCTCGCCGCGGACGCGGTGGACGCCGTCCACCTCCCCGGCGCCAGCGACCCGCACACCGTCCTCGCCCACCTGCGCGCCGCCTCCCGGCACCCCGGGCCGCTGCTGGTCCACCTGGGCGGGCACGTCGTCGCCGACAAGCGCGGCGGGCAGCTGCAGCTCACCCTGCGCGATTCCAAGCAGGACGGCCTGCCCTGGCAGGCCGTCGCCGCCGAACTGAGCCACCGTCCGGCCGAGTGGCAGACCCTGGTCATCGCCGACCTGAGCGCCGACCAGAACGCCTGGCCGTACCTCCAGGGCACCGTCTCGCCGCTCAGCGAGGGCATCCCGCTGTGGGCCGTCGTCAGTCCCGATCCGGAGCAGATCGGCACCTTCACCCGCGCCCTGATCGAGGCACTGCACGGCGGACGCCCGGGGGCGGGCGAGGTGCTCGCCCCCGAGCAGCTGCGCCAGCAGGTGTACTCGGTGCTGCGGCCGGACGTGGTCATCCTGGCCACCCACGCCCCGGACCGCCCGGTCTTCCGCAACACCGCCCGCCGTGGCGAGGCCCTGGTCGCGGACGCTGTGCTGCCGCTGCCGGAGGCGCTGTCCCTCTTGGACGCGCCGTCGGTCGTGGACGCGGTGGCCGAGCCGGCGCTGTCCCTGGCGGCGCCGCTGTCGCTGCCGCTGCCGCGTCAGGCGGAGTCCTGGGACGCCGTGGCCGAGCGGGCCCCGGCGGCCGAGGCCCTGGTCCCCTCTACGCCCGTGGGTGGACCGGTGAACCTGGTCAAGCCCGGCGTGCCGCCCACACCGCCGCGACCGGCCCGCCCGGTCAGCCTGCGGAAGGCGGGCGAGCAGCCCGCCGAGGAGCCGTCGAACGTCAGCCTGCACAAGGCCGCCGCCGACGCCGTGGCGCCGGCCATGGCGGAGGCCGCGTCCTCGGCGGGCGTCACCCTGCGCAAGGCCCGGCCGGAGCCCGCGGACACCGTTCCGGAGGCGGCCGGGGGGCCGTCGGCGGTGGTCGCCGAGGATGTGGCCGATGCCGCTGAGGTGGCTGACCCGGCTGTGGTGGCGGGGGAGCCCGCCGAGGAGCCCCGGGACGCCGTCCCGGCCGAGGCCCTGCCGACGGCCGACGAGCCGCAGGGCGAGGTGCCCGAGGGCGAGGTGCCGGCCGACGAGGTGCCCGTCGCGGAGGTGCCCGTCGCGGAGGTGCCCGTCGCGGAGGTGCCCGAGGACGAGGTACCCCGGGACGAGGTACCGGCCGACGAGGTCCCGTCCGAGGTGCCGCCCGCTCCGCCTGCTCCGCCCGTGCAGGCCGAGGCGACCGCCGACGGCCCGCAGGCCGGCGCCCCGGCCGCCAACGCGCCGCGCGAGGACTACCGCGAGGTCATCGGACGGATCGTCCGCAGTGCCGACGCCGGGGACCACGCCGCCGCCACCGACCTCGCCTTCGCCCTCGAACTGGAGGCGATCGCCGAGCACGGAGCGGTCTCCGAGCCGGTCCTCCAGGTGCGCCAGGTGCGCGCCCACGTCTGCCGGCTGGCGGGCCGTACCGCCGAGGCGGCCAGCATCTACCGCGAGGTGGCCCTGACGCTGCTGCGCTCGCAGGGGGCGGAGGACCCGGAGGCCCAGCGGGCGGCCACCAACGCCGAGGCCTGCTGGCGTTCGATCGCCGACCGGGCGGAGGCGATCCGCATCGCCCCGGAGATCATCGAACTGCGCGCCTTCCTCCCGGGCCGGGACAACCGCAAGCTCCGGGCCGCCGAGCGCTACCTCGCGCAACTGGCGGCCACCCCGGCGGGCGCCGACCGAGCCTGAGCCGGGCGGCTCCCGGCTCCCGGCTCCCGGCTCCCGGCTCCCGGCTCCCGGCTCCCGGCTCCCGGCTCCCGGCTCCCGGCTCCCGGCTCCCGGCTCCCGGCTCCCGGCTCCCGGCTCCCGGCAGCTGACGGAGAGCAGAGAACGGCAAACAGAAAACAGCGAACGGATAACAGATGTTGAAATCTGTTATCCGTTCGCTGTTACTTGTCAGCTGTTACTTGTCAGCTCTCACGCACGCACGACCAGCTGCTTACTGCTCGTCGCCCTGGCTGTTGTCGTCGCCCAGCACGTCGCCCGCGATCGCGTGGACGAACTTGGCGCCGTCGATGGTGCCCAGGCCGCTCGCGAGGTCGTAGCCCGAGGCGGCGTTGTAGCCGGTGACGCCGCCCCAGCCGTTGTCGCCGTCCTTGACGTCCACGATGCCGCTCCAGCTGTTCGGGAGCAGGCTCAGGCCGTACAGGCTCGGGTTGAGCTGGCCGAGGCGGTGGCCGGCGAGCTGGTCGGCGAGCGCGACGACGCCCGAGAACAGCGGGGTGGCCTCGCTGGTGCCGCCGGTGAGGTGCCAGCCGACCGCGGTCGGGTCGTAGGACTCGTAGGTCCAGGCGGCGCCGTCGACGGCCGCGCTCATGCTGATGTCCGGGGTGCCGCGGTGGTTGCCGGTGACGTTCGCGACGCCGGTCTGGTACCACGGGCGCTGGAAGATGCCGGACACGCCGCCGCCGCCGGCGCCGGACTTGTCGTGCCACACCTTGTCGGCCGCGGTGCGCTTGCCGTTGTCGTCCAGGGTCAGCTGGGTGCCGCCGATGGAGGTGACCAGCGGGTCCGAGGACGGCCAGGAGTTGACCTTGAACGGGTACAGGTCGGTGCCGTTGGTCTGCGAGTCGGTCGCGCCGTTGTCGCCGGAGGCGGCGAGCACGGTGACGTCGCGGTCGGCGGCGGCCTTGAAGGCGTAGCGCAGGTCGGTCAGCGACTTGAAGTCGCCCTTGTCGTAGCCCGGGAAGGTGTTCTCGGTGGCGCCGAAGCTCTGCGAGATGACGTCGCCGACGCCCTTCTTGATGAGGTCCTTCTCGGCGTCCATCATCTCGGGCAGGCCGGTGGTGCCCTCGGTCTCGGCCACGCCGGTCTCGACCAGGATGATGTGGGCGTCGGGGGCGATCGCGTGGGCGTACTCGACGTCCAGGGTGGTCTCGCCGGCCCAGCCGGTGTGGTCGGGGTTCTTCGGGTCGAAGACCGGGACGTTGCCCCACTTCTTGACCTCGACCTGGGTGTCCTTCAGACCCCACTGCTTGTCGAAGACCTCGAGGTCGTGCTGGATGGTCGGCGAGCCGAAGGAGTCGACGATGACGATCGTGCGGCCCTTGCCGGTGATGCCCTCCTTGTACAGCGGGGCCAGGTTGTACGCGGCCTGGTACTGCAGCGGGGAGTAGCAGTGAATGCCGATCTGGCTGACGCACTGGGTGGTGCTCAGCGGCGCCGGGCGGGTGGTGGCGAGGTGGTGGCCGAAGGAGGCCGGGCGGACGTGGACGCCCGAGTAGTCGTGCGCGGGGGCGGCGGTCGCGGCGCCGACGGCCGGAACGGCGACGGTGCCGGCGGTGAGGGCGGTGGCCCCCACGGCGAGCAGAGCCAGGGCACGGCGGAGGGTGGCGGGGCTGCCCATGGGACTCCTTGGGACGCAGAGGGCCCGACCTGGGGTGGTCGAGTCGGTTTCGGACATCCCATCGACTGCCGCATGATCATGCCATAGTCATTTGGTGGGGTCGTCTGACCAGGCACATGGTCATGATCGGCCACGCGAAAAGGTAAAGGCCGTCCCAGGGAAAAGTAACCGCGCACCTGGGACGGCCATCTGATGACACGTCAGTAATATTCAATGAATATTAACCGTATCTACCCAGTGCCCACTCAATTCAACTGGCGGCCACCGGTTTCACCCCTGGGGGTGGCTATCGAGCCCCGCCGTTGACGTAGAGGGTCTGCCCGCTGACGTACGAGGCCTCCTCGCTCGCCAGGAAGGCCACCACCGAGGCGACCTCCTCCGGCTGCCCGACCCGGCGCAGCGGCGTGCGGGCGGACACCTCCGCCTGGTGGTCCTCGGCCGTGGCGCCGACCCGCTCGGCGGTGGCCGCCGTCATCGCGGTGGCGATGTAGCCGGGGGCGACGGCGTTGACGTTGATGTTGAACGGCCCGAGCTCGATCGCCAGGGTCGCGGTGAGCCCCTGGATGCCGGCCTTGGCGGCCGCGTAGTTGGCCTGGCCCCGGTTGCCGAGCGCGGAGCGGGAACTGAGCGAGACGATCTTCCCGTACTTCTGCGCCACCATGTACTTCTGGGCCACGTGGCTGCAGTTGTACGCGCTGGTCAGGTTGACGGTCAGGACGGTGTCCCAGTCGGCCTTGGACATCTTGAAGAACAGGTTGTCCCGGGTGATCCCGGCGTTGTTCACCAGGACGTGCAGCCCGCCGAGTTCCTCCGCGATCCGGGCGAACACCTCCTCGACGGCGTCGTAGTCGGCCACGTCGCAGCCGTAGGCCCGGGCGGTGCCGCCCTTGGCGGTGATCTCGGCGACCGTCCCGGCCGCCCGTTCGGCGGTCAGGTCGACCACTGCGACCGTGGCGCCCTCCTCCGCCAGTCGGCGGGCGGTGGCCGCGCCGATGCCCTGTGCCGCGCCGGTCACCACGGCGACCCTGCCCGTGAATCGCGCCATGTCGGTTCCTCCGCTCATCTGGAAACTCCCTCGGACGTTCTCGGCCTCAACCGTTCCGGAGGCCGGCCGTTCTGGACGTCAGCAGTTCTGGACGTCAGCAGCGCTGGACGTCAGCAGTTCTGGACGTCAGCAGTTCTGGACGTCAGCTGTTCTCGGCGTCAGCCGTTCTGGCCGTCAGCAGCTCGGCGGTCAGCCGTTCTCGACCAGCACGGCCGTACCCTGCCCCACGCCCACGCACATCGTGGCCAGGCCGCGCCGGGCGCCGGTGCGGCGCATGCGGTGCAGCAGGGTGGTGAGGATGCGGGCGCCCGAGCCGCCCAGCGGGTGGCCGAGGGCGATCGCCCCGCCGCTGGGGTTGACCAGCTCGTCCGCCCGCTCCGGGCTGAACCCGATGCCGTCGGCGGAGGCCAGCGCCTGGGCGGCGAAGGCCTCGTTCAGCTCGGCGGTGTCCAGGTCGGCGAGGTTCCAGCCGGCCCGGCCGAGCACCTTGGCGGTGGCCGGCACCGGACCGATGCCCATGACGTCCGGGTGCACCCCGGCCGAGGCCCCGGCCACGTACCGGCCGAGCGGCTGGAGCCCGAGGTCGCGCAGGGCCTCCTCACTGACCAGGACGAGTCCGGCCGCGCCGTCGTTCATCGGCGAGGCGTTCCCGGCCGTGACGGTGCCGCCCGGACGGAAGGCCGGCTTGAGCCGGGCGAGCTTCTCCAGGCTGGTGTCCTCGCGGATGCCCTCGTCCTGGCTCACCGTCACCCCGTCCGGCCGCTCCACCGGGACCAGTTCGGCGTCGAAGTGCCCGTCCTTGCGGGCGGTGGCGGCCCGCTGGTGGCTGCGCAGCGCGAAGGCGTCCTGGCGCTCGCGCCCGATGCCGTACCGGCTCGCCACCTCCTCGGCGGTCTCGCCCATGCTGAGCACGCCGTGGAGTTCGGCCATCCGGGGGTTGGTGAGCCGCCAGCCGAGCCGGGTGTCGTGGGTCTCGATGCGGTGCGGCAGCGCCTCGTCGGGGCGAGGCAGGACGAAGGGCGCGCGGGTCATCGACTCGCAGCCGCCGGCCAGCACCACCTCGGCCTCCCCGGAGCCGATGGCCCGGGCGGCGAGGGTGACGGCCTCCAGGCCGGAGGCGCAGAGCCGGTTGACGGTGGCGCCGGGGACGGTCTCGGGGAGGCCGGCCAGCAGGACGGCCATCCGGGCGGCGTTGCGGTTGTCCTCGCCGGCCTGGTTGGCGGCGCCCCAGTAGACGTCGTCGATCCGGGCCGGGTCGAGGGCGGGTACGTCGGCGAGCAGGGCGCGCAGCACGGTGGCCGAGAGGTCGTCCGGGCGGACCGTGGCGAGCGCTCCGCGCAGTCGGCCGATGGGTGTGCGGCGGGCTGCGGCGAAGTAGACAGGGCGCACGTCGTGCTCCTTATCGGATGTTCGGGAGGGTGGCGGGTCAGAAGGCGTTGACGCCGGTCAGGGCACGCCCGATGAGCAGTTGGTGGATCTGGCTGGTGCCCTCGTAGAGGGTCATCACCCGGGCGTCGCGCAGGTACTTGCCGACGGGGTACTCGTCGATGAAGCCGTAGCCGCCGAAGACCTGGAGCGCGTTGTTGGCGGCCCGGACGGCGGCCTCGCTCGCGTAGAGCTTGGCGACGGAGGACTCGGTGGCGAACGGGAGGCCGCGTTCGATGTGGTCGGCGACCTTCCAGGTGAGCAGCCGGGCCGCCTCGACGTCCACCGCGATGCCGGCCAGCAGTTCCTGGACGAGCTGGTGCGAGGCGATCGGCTTGCCGAACTGCTCGCGTTCGCCCGCGTAGCGGACGGCGGCCTCCAGACAGGCCCGGGCGATGCCGACGCAGCCGGCCGCGACCGACATCCGCCCCTTGGCCAGGGCCGCCATCGCCACCGTGAAGCCCTTGCCGAGCTCGCCGAGCCGGGCACTGTCGGGCACCCGGACGCCGTCCAGGGCGAGTTCGGCGGTGGCCTGGCCGCGCAGGCCGAGCTTGCCGTGGATCTCGGTGCGGCCGAAGCCGGGCAGGTCGGTGGGGACGAGGAAGGCGGTGATGCCCCGGTGGCCCTGGTGTTCGGGCCGGTCGCCGCCGGTGCGGGCGAAGACCAGGGCGACGTCGGCCCAGGTGCCGTTGGTGATGAAGGTCTTGGCGCCGCTGATCAGCCAGCCGTCGCCGTCGCGCACGGCCCGGGTGGTGAGGTTGGCGGCGTCCGAGCCGGTGCCGGGTTCGGTGAGCGCGAAGCAGGCGAGCGCCTCGCCGGAGGTGAGCCGGGGCAGCCAGTGCCGCTTCTGCTCCTCGGTGCCGAAGCCGTTGATCGACTTGGCGACCAGGCCGAGCGAGACCGAGACGATCCCGCGCACGGCGGAGTCGCCGCGGCCGAGTTCCTCCAGCACCAGGCAGTACGCGAGGTGGTCGCCGCCGCTGCCGCCGTACTCCTCGGGGATGGTCAGGCCGAGGAAGCCGACCTTCCCGAGCTTGCCGATGATCGCGCGGTCCACCTGTTCGGCGCGGTCCCACTCGGCGGCGTACGGAGCGATCTCGCGGTCGGTGAAGGAGGCGGCGAGGTCCCGGACGGCGGCCTGCTCCTCAGACAACTCCAGGTTCACGACGGTGCCCACCTCGTTAAACTAGCGCTGCAAGTTTTACGAGGGGACTGTAGCTCCGACCCGCCGTACTGGGAAGGGGCACCTGTCAGAATCGGTCCTCACCCCACCCGACCGGAGGTAGCGACCCGATGGCCCGCCCGCGCACCCCGCTGCTCAGCCGCGAGCGCATCGTCGCCGCCGCGCTGCGGCTGATCGACGGCGAGGGGCTGGAGGTCCTCTCCACCCGCCGCCTCGCCGCCGAGCTCTCGGTCAGCGGGCCGTCGCTCTACAACCACTTCGCCACCAAGGACGAACTCCTGGACGCGGTGGTGGACAGCGTCATCGGGGAAGTCGACCTGTCGATGTTCAGCGCCCCGGACACCCCCTGGCCGCAGGCGCTGCGCGACTGGGCGCGCTCCTACCGCGCCGCCCTGGCCGCCCACCCCAACATCGTCCCGGTGCTCGCCCAGGGCCCGGGGCGCCGGCCCAACGCGCTGCGCCTGGCCGACGCCGTCTTCGGGCACCTGGTCGAGTCCGGGTGGCCGCGCGGCCAGGCGACCCGGATCGGCGCGCTGATGCGCTACTTCGTCACCGGCTCCGCGTTGGCCTCCTTCGCGGCCGGCTTCCCGGCGGACGCCGAGGTCTACGACGCGGCCGACTACCCGCACCTCGGCGAGGCGCACCGGCTCGCCGGGCACCGGGGGACGGTCGACGAGGGCGCCTTCGAGACCGGCCTGGAGGCGCTGCTGGACGGGCTCGCCCTGCGCTTCGAGCGCCTCGCCGTGCGGTCCTAGGTTTCTGGACCACGTCACCGACCTCCGTGGTCCGCCGCCGCCGACCTCCGTGGTCCGACAACGCCGACCTCCGTGGTCGGTACACGTGGTCGGTACACCTGGCGCCCGGGGGCCGGGTGTACCGACCCCCGGGCGCTACCAGGGTTCGCGGGTCAGGAAGGCCGGTCGCTGCTCCGGGTCCACCGGGTCGTAGTAGCGGTGGTAGACCGGCGTCAGCCCGCCGGAGACCGGGGGCACGATCCAGCTCCAGTCCGCCGGGGTCGGGCGGCCGAGCCGCTTCTCCTGGGCGACGTGCTTGAGGAAGCGTTCCGACTCGGTGTGGTGGTCGGCGATCGTCACCCCGGCCTCCTGGAAGGAGTGCAGCACCGCCAGGTTGAGCTCGACCAGGGCGCGGTCGCGCCAGAGCGTGCGGTCGCTGGAGGTGTCCAGGCCCAGCCGGTCGGCGACGGTGCCCAGCATGTCGTAGCGGTCGGCGTCGGCGAGGTTGCGGGCGCCGATCTCGGTGCCCATGTACCAGCCGTTGAACGGCGCGGTGGGGTAGCGGACGCCGCCGATCTCCAGGGTCATGTCGCTGATCGCGGGCACCGCGTACCAGCGCAGCCCGAGGTCGGCGAACCAGGCGTGCTCGGGGTGGCTCAGCGGCACCTCCAGGGTGGTGCCGTCCGGCAGTTCGTACCAGCGGGGCTGCTCGCCCGGCCGTTCCTGGATCAGCAGCGGCAGTGCCTCGAAGCGGTCCTCGGCGCACTTCCAGCCGAGGTCGCGGGCCCGGGCGGTGAGGGCGGCGCCCGCCGGGTCGCCGACCACGGTGCTGCCTTCCGGGCGGTCGACGCGGTGTCCGGCGTAGCGGACCAGCTGCTGGTTGAGGATCCGCGCGGCCGGGCGGCCCGGGCGGTCGGGGGCGAACACCGAGACCATCGGGCGGATCCGGCCGCCGTTGCCCGCCAGCCGCAGGTGCTCGAAGCACTCGGCGGCAATGTCGTCGGCGGAGGACAGGTGGCGCAGGTCGCGGACCACCAGGCTGCGCCAGTAGAGCCGGCCGATGCAGCGGGCGGCGTTGCGCCAGGCGAGCCTGGCGCCGTAGGCGAGTTCGGCGGGGGTGTGCCGGTAGCTGCCGGTGCGGTCGATCTCCTCCCGGACGGCCCGCAGCCTGGGCTCCGGGTCGCCGGCGGCGGGCTGCTCGCGGTGGAACTGCCGGAGGAACCCGGCGGCCTGCTCGGGGTCGGTGAACGACGGTGGCGCGGGCGGCAGTTGCGGCTGCCGGCCCGACGGTGCGGGCGGTGCGACGGGACGGCCGACGGGTGGGGCGGCACGTGGTGCGACGGCCGGTGCGACGGCCGGTGCGACGGCCGGTGCGACGGATGGGGCGAAGGTCGTCGCGATGTGGGCGTGGGCGTACGGACAGCCGCCGCTCGGGGCGGCGGCGGTTCTGCGGGTGCGGAGCCGGTTGAAGATCAAGGACACATCCCTCCTGTCGCACAGGAGTACCGGAGGTGCCCGGCCCGCCGTGGAGAGTGAACGATTCGGCCCCCGCACCCGCGCTCAGCGCGCTAGGGTGCGGGGGCCGAAGGTCAGACTGTAGGACCGGCGGGTGCGGGGCTGATCAGCCCATGTCCTCCAGCCGGACGCCCTTGGTCTCCTTCATGAACTTCGCCACGAAGACCAGCGACAGCGCCGCGAAGGCCGCGTACACCAGGTAGGTCGCCGAGAGGTTCCAGCGCGACAGCGACGGGAACGAGACGGTGATCGCCCAGTTGGCGATCCACTGCGCGGAGGCGGCGACGGACAGTGCGGCGGCGCGGATCCGGTTCGGGAACATCTCGCCGAGCATCACCCAGACGACCACGCCCCAGGACATCGCGAAGAACAGCACGAAGGCGTTGGCGGAGATCAGCGCGACGGTGCCCTGGAGGTCGGGCAGCGTGACGTTGTCGCCGGAGCCGGTCGCGGAGGAGAACGCCCAGCCGGCCGCGGCCAGCGTGACGGCCATGCCGGCCGAGCCGATCAGGGCGAGCGGCTTGCGGCCGATCCGGTCGACCAGCAGGATCGCGATCACGGTGCCGAGGATGTTGATGACCGAGCCGATGAAGCTGATCAGCAGCGAGTTGCTCTGGTCGATGCCGACCGACTGCCACAGGATCGACGAGTAGTAGAAGATCACGTTGATGCCGACCAGCTGCTGGAAGACCGACAGGCCGATGCCGACCCAGATGATCGGGAGCAGGCCGAAGCGGCCGCCGAGCAGATCGCGGAAGCGCGGGCGGTGGTCGGAGGCGATCAGCGACTGGATCTCGGCGATCCGGGCGTCGGCGTCCACGCCCTCGCCCTCGATCGCGGCCAGCACCTTGCGGGCGTCGTCCAGGCGCTCGGCCTGGATCAGGTAGCGCGGGGACTCGGGGATCATCGAGGACAGCACGAAGTAGACCGCGGCGGGGACGACGCAGATGCCGAGCATCCACTGCCAGGCCTCCAGGCCGAGCAGCCGGCCGCGGGTGTCACCGCCGGCGGCGTCCGCCAGCACCCAGTTGACCAGCTGGGATATCGCGATGCCGAGCACGATCGCAGCCTGCTGGAAGGAGGCCAGCCGGCCCCGGTACTTGGTCGGCGCGACCTCGGCGATGTAGGTCGGGGCGATCACCGAGGCGATGCCGATGGCCGCGCCGCCGAGGACGCGCCACAGGGCGAGGTCCCAGGGGGAGAACGGCAGCATCGAGCCGACGGCGCTGACCGCGAACAGCAGCGCGCCCGCCTTCATGACCTTGATGCGGCCGTAGCGGTCGGCGAACCGCCCGGCCAGCGCGGCGCCGACCGCGGAGCCCAGCAGCGCGGAGGACACGATCAGGCCGGTCTCGCCGCTGCCGACGCTGAACTTCCCCTGGATGCCGGAGACGGCGCCGTTGATCACGGAGCTGTCGTAGCCGAACAGGAAACCGCCGAGGGCCGCGGCCGCGGTGATGAAGACGACGAAACCGAGGCGGCCGGGCACGGTGGCCTCGGCCGCCCCGGAGGGCTTCTGGGTGACGCTCACGATCTTGACTCCTGGTACTCAACGCTGAGCTCGGTAGCCGAGATCGTAACCCCTATTCGTTCAAGCCTTGTACGCGGGGAAGCTCAAATTTTGCTCTGAGAATTCGTAAGGTGAACAAGCAAATTGAGCCTCCTCGCTGTCGTCGCCCGTGGGGGCCGGCCGGCCTTTACGCCGGGGCGGACAGCGAGAGTCCGAACCGGCCCTCGGGGTCGGTCCACCAGTGGGTCAGCCGCAGTCCGGCCGCCGCCAGTTCCCCGGTCACCCGCTCCCGGGTGAACTTGGCCGACACCTCGGTGCGCAGTTCCTCGCCCCGCTCGAAGTGCACCGGCAGGTTCAGGGCCGGGATCTTCACGGTCTGCGAGCGCAGCGAGCGCAGCCGCATCTCGATCCACTCCTGCTCCCGGTCCCAGAGCGCGACGTGCTCGAAGGCGGCCGGGTCGAAGTCGGCGCCCAGCTCGCGGTTGAGCACGTTGAGCACGTTGCGGTTGAACTCGGCCGTCACCCCGGCGCCGTCGTCGTAGGCGGCGACGAGCACCGCCGGGTCCTTGACCAGGTCGGTGCCGAGCAGCAGGAAGTCGTCCGGGTCGAGGGCGGCCCGCAGGCCGTGCAGGAAGGCGGCGCGCTCCGGCGGGAGCAGGTTGCCGAGAGTGCCGCCGAGGAAGGCGACCAGGCGGGGGCCGCCGTCCGGGGGCAGGCCGAGTCGGGCGGTGAAGTCGGCCAGCACCCCGTGCACGGCCAGGCCCGGGTACTCGGCGGCGAGCGCGGTGCCGGCCGCGACCAGCGCGCTCTCGCTGACGTCCACCGGGACGTAGGTCTCCAGGTCGCCGGTCGAGCGCAGCGCGTCCAGCAGCAGCCGGGTCTTCTCGGAGGAGCCGGAGCCCAGCTCGACCAGCGTGCGGGCGCGGGTGGCGGCGGCGATCGCGCCGGCCCGGGCGGTGAGGATGGCCCGCTCGGCGCGGGTCGGGTAGTACTCGGGCAGCCGGGTGATCTCCTCGAACAGCTCGCTGCCCCGCGCGTCGTAGAACCACTTCGGCGGCAGCCATTTCGGCTCGGCGGTCAGGCCGTGCCGGACGTCGTGGTGCAGCGCGGTGCTGAAGTGGTCGGCGGGCAGCAGTCGGACGAGATCAAATGTGTCCATGACAGGGTGGGTCCTCTGTTCAGAAGATGAAGGGAGAGTGGAGGGTCAGTAGTGGCGGGGGAGCGGCCGGACCGAGACGCCCCCGGCGTCGGCCAGCAGCAGGGAGCCGTCCGGGACGGGCGTCCAGCCCGGATCGTCGTCGTACGGCTCGGAGGCCACCACCGTGCCGAGGCCGGGCAGCGCGCGGTGGTGCAGGGTGTCGCCCCAGGTGGTCGCGGCGAGCGTGGTGCCGTCGGTGAGCAGCAGGTTGAGCCGCCCGGTGGTGTGCGCGGTGACGTCGGCCACCGTGCCGGCCAGCGCCTCGCCGAGGTCCGCGCCCCGGCGCAGCCGGTGCAGGGTGAGCGCCCACAGCAGGGCCGAGTCGCTCCGGGCCTCCAGCTCCAGCAGCTCGGCGGGCGGCAGCAGGGCGGCCAGCGTGTCCAGCTTGCCGGGCCAGCCGGCCACCGCGCCGTTGTGGCTGAACAGCCAGCGCCCGGCGGCGAACGGCGCGGCCGCGCCCTCACCCGCCGCGCAGCCCTCGGTCGCGGAGCGCACGGCCGCCACCAGCGCCCGGGTGCGGATCACCCGGGCGAGGTCGGCGAAGGCCGGGTCGGCCCAGATCGGCCCGGCCCGGCGGTACCGGGCGGGCAGCTCGTCGCCCTCCGCGTACCAGCCCAGGCCGAAGCCGTCCACGTTGACCGTCCCGTACTGCTGGGTGCGCGGCGCCCAGGACTGCCGGTACAGCGCGTACGGCGGGTGCACCAGCAGCTCCTGCGGCGCCACCGGACCGCCCAGGTAGGCGAGATGGCGGCACATCAGGCCCGCCCCGGGTCGTGGTCCAGGCTGCGGGCGGTGCGGAAGCCGGCGAAGATCTGCCGCCGGACGGGGTAGTCCCAGTTGCGGAAGGTGCCCCGGCAGGCGACCGGCGCCACCGCGAAGCAGCCGCCGCGCAGCACCTTGTACTCGGGCCCGAAGAAGACCTCCGAGTACTCCTCGTACGGCCAGGCCCGGAACCCCGGGTACGAGTGGAAGTCGCTGGCCGTCCACTCCCACACGTCGCCCATCAACTGCCGCACGCCGTACGGTGACTGACCCTCAGGGTAGCTGCCGGCGGCGGCCGGGCGCAGATGCCGCTGGCCGAGGTTGGCGTGCTCGGGGCCGGGCGGGCCGTCGCCCCAGGGGTAGCGGCGCGAGCGGCCGGTGGCCGGGTCGTGGCGGGCCGCCTTCTCCCACTCGGCCTCGGTCGGCAGCCGCCGCCCGGCCCAGCGGGCGTACGCGTCCGCCTCGTACCAACTGACGTGCAGCACCGGCTCGTTCGGCGGTACGGGCTCGACCGCGCCGAAGCGGCGGCGCAGCCACTGGCCGTCCTGGCGCTGCCAGAACAGCGGGGCGGTCAGGCCGGCCCGCAGGCGGTGCTCCCAGCCCTCCGGCGTCCACCAGCGCGGCTCGTCGTAGCCGCCGTCGGCGATGAAGCGCTGGTAGGCGGCGTTGGTGACCGGGGTGGTGTCCAGGAAGTAGCCCGGCAGCTCCACGGTGTGCGCCGGGCGCTCGTTGTCCAGCGCCCACGGCTCGGTGTCCGTGCCCATGGTGAACGGGCCCGCGGGGACGAGGACTTCGGCCGGCAGGGTGGCCGCGTCGGCGGGCGCGGGCGGCGGCGGGGGAGCGGCCAGCGCGGGCTCGCCCCGACGGAGCTGATGTGTGATCAGCATCGTTTCGTCGTGCTGCTGTTCGTGCTGGGCGATCATCCCGAAGGCGAACCCGGCGTCCAGCAGCGGCGCGCCCTCCAGCGGGCTGGCGGCCAGCAGGTCCAGCACCCGGCCGCGCACCTCGTGGGCGTAGGCGCGGGCCTCGGCGGGCGGCAGCAGCGGCAGGCTCGGGCGCTCGGCCCGGGGGTGCTGGAACGCGTCGTACAGCGGGTCGATCTCGGGGTGCATCGGGTCGCGGCCGCCGACGTTGCGCAGCAGCCAGAGCTCCTCCTGGTTGCCGATGTGCGCGAGGTCCCAGACCAGCGGCGACATCAGCGGCGAGTGCTGGGCGGTCAGGTCGGCATCCTCGACGCAGTCGGTCAGCGCGGCGGTCCGGGCGCGGGCGGCCAGCAGCTCGGTGGCGATGATCTCGCGCAGCGCCTCGCTGCCCGCCCCGGGGTCGGGGGCGGGGTCGGGGGCGGGGCCCGGGGCGCCCGGCCCCGGGGCGGTGGGGGGTCGGACGTCGGTCATGAGGCCTCCTCCGGGAGAGTGCGTCGGGTGCCGGAGCGCAGGGCGTCCAGCTGGTCGTCGGCCGGGCAGCGGCCGCGCGCGGGGTAGCGCTCGGCGAACTCGGCGACGGTGGCGCGCAGCCGCCC
>NZ_MECK01000131.1 GCF_014596465.1 Streptomyces sp. CBMA123
CCGGGTGGCGGCGCTGGGCCTGCCGCCGGGGCTGGCGGACCAGGCGGGCCGGCTCGCCGCGGCGGCCCCGGAGGCGAGCCTGGAGGTGATCGTCGCCCAGTACGGCGGGATCCTCGCCGACTCGGCCAGCGTGCTGGTGGTCTGCCGGCAGTGGACCAGACAGCCGGACGGCTCGGTGGCCTCGGGCGGCGTCACGGTGGACGTCCGGTTGAGCCGGGCCGAGCCGCGCTGGACCGTCACCGCGCTGTACCCGGGGGATCCGGGCCCGGCCGCGGCCTCGCCCGTCCCGGCGGTGGCCAGGGTGCTGGCCGAGCCGAGGATCGAGCTGCCGCCCGAGGCGGCGGACGACCTGCGCAGCGGCACCGTCCACGACACCGTGCTCGCGGCGATGCTGCGGCTGGCCGGCCCGTACGCGCTGTCGGTGAGCGTGGTGCGCAGCGGTCACCCGCTGGACGTCTTCGGGACGGCCCGGCCCAGCGACCATCCGCTGGGCCGGGCCTTCGACGTGTGGCGGATCGACGGCCGGGCGGTGGTGGACCCGGCCACGCCCCGGCAGCTGGTCGAGTCCTTCATGCGGGACGCGGCGGCGGCCGGTTCGTACAACGTGGGCGGGCCGGTGGCGATCGCGGGTGTCGGCAACCGGTTCTTCACCGACGACACCCACCACGACCACGTCCACATCGGGTTCAACAGCTGACCGTGGGGCGTCAGTTGACGTTGACGGCGCTCCAGGCGGCGGCGACCGCGTTGTACTCGGTGCTGCCGGCGCCGTAGAGGTCGCGGGCGGCGTTGAGGGAGGCTGCGCGGGCGCCCTTGTAGTTGGTGGTGGAGGTCATGTAGACGGTCAGCGCGCGGTACCAGATCTTGGCGACCTTCTGGTTGCCGATGCCCGTGACGGTGGACTTGTTGCAGGTCGGGCTGTTGTAGGCGACCCCGTTGACGGTCTTGCCGCCGCTGCCCTCGCTGGCGAGGTAGAACCAGTGGTTGCCGACGCCGGAGGAGAAGTGGACGTCGAGCTTGCCGACCGAACTGCTCCAGCAGTCGGCCGACTTGCCGTCCAACGAGGGCTTGTCGAAGCGGCGCAGCCACGGCGGGGTGGACTGGTCGCTGAACAGGTAGTCGCCGGTGTCGACCTTGTTGTTGGCGTACCACTCCACCATGGTGCCGAAGATGTCGCTGGTGGACTCGTTGAGCCCGCCGGACTCGCCGCTGTAGCGCAGGTTGGCGGTGGCGCTGGTGACGCCGTGGGTCATCTCGTGGCCCATGGTGTCGAGGTCGACCTGCTCGGGGTCGGTGTTGCCGTTGCCGTCGCCGGTCATCATGCAGAAGCAGCTGTCGGACCACTGGGCGTTGTCCCAGTTCGTGCCGACGTGGACGAAGACGGTCGCGCCCTTGCCGTCGTTCTTGATGCCGTTCCGGCCGTGCACGTTCTTGTAGTAGTCGTACGTCCAGGCGGTGTTGGCGTGGGCGTCGACGGCGGCGGTGGCGCGGTTGGCGGAGAACTTCCGGCCGTCGCCCCAGACGTTGGTGGTGCTGGTGAACGGGGTGCCGGAGGTGGCCTTGATCGAGCCGGCGGAGAGGTTGCCGGCGTCCTTGGTGACGTGGCCGCGGACCGGGTCGGTGAGGGTGTAGCCGCCGTTGGCCGCGGTGGTCTCGATGGTGACCTGGCCGGTGTACTCGGAGTTCCCGGTGCCGGCGGCCTGGTGCTCGGCGTCGTAGGACTCGATCTGCTCGCCGGTGGTGGCGTCGGTGACGACCACCTTGCCGGCCGGCTGGCCGTGCTCGCCGGTGCCCTCCACGACGGTGCGCCAGGCCAGCCGGGGGGTGCCGTCGGCGGCCCAGACCACCAGCTCGGGGGTGCTGGTGGCGTCCCGGACGCCGGGGGCGGCGGAGAGCGCGTTCGCGGCGCCGGACTGGGCGGGCACCTTGGGGACGGTGGACTTCACGGCGGCGTCGTGGGCGGCCGCCCGGGAGGTGTCCTTGAGCCTGCCGCGGGTGTCCTGGTGGACGACCAGGTCGCCACCGACCACGGGGAGGCCCTGGTAGGTGCGGTCGAAGCGGATGTGGGAGGTGCCGTCGGCGTCGAGGACGACGTCCTTGAGGACGAGGTCCTGGCCCGCGCCGTAGCCGAAGACCCCGGCGTTGTGGGTGACGTTGGCGCGGGCCTGGGCTATCGCCGCGTCGCGGGTGGCGGGCGCGGCGGAGGCCGTGGTGGCGGGGACGGCCACGGCGGCGAGGGCGGCGACGACGGCGATCGCTCCGGCCGTGCGGACACGGCGGGAGGAGGGGGTCAGGCTCAACTCTGGCTCCAGTGGGGTTAGCTGCAGGGAAAGGGGCTGCAAAGAGCTGCGACCGAGATTGACGGCGATCAGTCAGGTTGAGCTAGAGGAAAGGTCATAACTTTGCCAAGTTGTGTCCTTGTCAAATCAAAAATGATCGGAACTTAACAAGCCGTCCACACGGCCGTCGTGACCGTCGACTACCGGCACCGCCGGGGCCGTTGACGCTCCGAGCCCCTAAGCTCTCGCTCCATGGACGGATGGGTGGGGGCCTGGACCGGCGGGCGGGCGGCGGTGCACATCGGCAACGTCGCGGACTTCAACGCGCAGTTCGTCGCGCCCGGCATGGATGCCGCGCAGCGGGCACGACGGCTGCGGCAGGCGCACCACTACGCCTGCCTGGCCGTCGGCTACAGCCCGGAACCGGCGGTGCTGGTGCTGCCCGCCGAGGTCGACCGGGCCTGGACCGACTGGCTGGCCCGGGAGTTGGCCTGGGGGCCGGTCCAGGTGCACAGCGGAGTCGCGGCCGGGCAGACGCTCGCCGAGGCGCTCGCCGCCCGGCCGGCCCTCGCCGCCGCGATCGCCGACTCCGGCCACCCGGTCATCAGTTGGGGCCGCACGGCGGCCCAGGGCGAGGGGCCCGAACTGGCCGCCGTCCGCCGCTACGAGTCCAAGGCCGCCGCCCACGGGCTGTTCGCGCAGCTCGCGCCCGCGCACCCCGGGATCGTCGTCCCGGCCCAGGAGCGCGCTGACGGCCGCCGCCGCGCCGCCCGCCGGCTGACCGTCCGCGCCACCCGGGGCCTGACCACCGTACTGAAGAGCCCGCACGGCGTCGGCGGATACGGCACCGTCGTGGTCGAGCCCGCCGAACTGTTCGCCGCCGGCGGCGGTGGCGCGCTGCTGCGCCGCCTGGTCCATTCCGAAGTCCTGCCGCCCCAGGGCGAGTTGCTCCTGGAGGAGTACGTGGACCCGGGCCCGGCCGCCCGGCTGCGCGACCTCACCTACGACGCCGTGATCGGCCCCGACGGCACCGTGCACCCGGTCGGGGCGGGCGCCATGGAGGTGGCCGGCACCCGCTACCAGGGCGTCACCGTCGGCCCCGGCGTGGTGCCTCGGGCCGCCGCCGAGACCGCCCGCGGCCTCGCCCTCGCGGTGGGGGAGCGGCTGGCCGCCGACGGCTACCGCGGCTGGTACGACGTCGACTTCGTCACCGACCGGCAGCGCCGGCTCGCCCCCACCGAGATCAACCTGCGGCTCACCGGCCCCGCCGTCGCCTTCATGCTCCGCGAACGCCTCGACCGGGTACGCGGCCCCGGCCACCTGGTCCGCACCCTGGACGCGCTGCCGCTCGGCGCCCGGCTCGCCCCCGAGGCGCTGCACGACCACCTCGACCGGCAGCGCCGGCGCTGCGCCCGGCTCGGGGTCACCCTGCTGCCGCTGATCCCGACCGCCGGCCACGAGCCGGAGCCCGCCGTCGGCCTCGCCCTGGCCGGGCCGGACACCGAGGCGCTGGACGCCGCCCAGGCGCTGCTCACGGCGGCCAACCACGGGCTGACCGGGATGTTCGAGGCACTGCGCTGATTACACGTCACTTTCTGTTGTCGGCACGGGGCTTGGTCAACAGGAAGATCACCACGATCACCGCGGCCAGCATCAGCGAGATGTTGAACACGTACACCATCGCCGTCTCGCGCGCCCAGTCCGTGGCCGCGGTCAGCCGGTAGAGATTGTCCTGCGGCCACCAGTTGGCGAGCAGCCAGACCACCGAGAGGTGGGTGAGCACCGACAGTTTGGGTGAGCGGCCCTGCCGCAGCACCGCCGGGAGGCCGAGGAACAGGAAGGCCAGCCCGGCGCCGAAGGCGGCGCACTCGGCGAAGTAGAGGAGTCCGAACCAGAAGTGGTACTCGGACGGCACCCCCGAGAGGTCCGTCGAACCGGGGAAGAAGGTGTCGGTGAGGGCCCGGGTGAGGATGGTGGTGACCACCGTGATGAAGGCCGCCAGGCAGCCCGCCGAGTCGTCGCCGTTGTTCGCCCCGCCCCCCGCCTTGCCGCCGCCCTTGCGGCTGCCGCCCGCCTTGGCCGAGTGCGGCGCGGTGTGCTGCGGCGGGGCCGGCAGCGGCAGCGCGGCGCGGTCCAGCTTCCCGGCCCGGGTGCGCGGCAGCTCCGGGACGACGATGACGGCGGCGGGCGAGGAGAAGCCGTTGAGCTCGGTCAGCAGGTACTGGGTGAGCGACCAGCCGTCCACCCCGCCCGGCGAGCCCTGGGTGGGCACCACGTAGCCGACCAGCACCCGCCGCCCCGGTACGGGCTGAACCTCGACCACGGCCGCCTCCCGCACCGCCGGGTGGGCGCGCAGCGCGCCCTCGGCCCGGGCCGCCGCCTTGACCCGCGTGGTCACCGTGGTCGCCCGGTTCGCGCCGAGCGGGCCGACCACGGTGGAGGCCCTTCCGACGAACTCCAGCACGCCGTCCGCCCGCAGTACCCCGAGGTCGCCGGTGAGCAGCACCCGCCCGTCCGGGTCGAAGTCGGCACGGACGAAGTGGCGGGCGGTGTCCACCGGCCGGTTGAGGTAGCCGCGGGTCAGGCCGGAGCCCGCGATCGCGATCTCGCCGACCCGCCCGGACGGCACCGGGGTGGCGTTCGGGCCCAGCACGTACACCCGGGTGCCGGGGAAGGGCCGGCCGACCAGCGAGACCCGCTCGGCGCCCTCGGCGGCGGCCGCGCCGCGCACCTCGAAGTAGGTGCTGTCCACGGTGGCCTCGGCCAGGCCGTAGACGTTCAGCACCCTGGTGCTCCCGCCGAGGAGGCGCTGCAGGGCCAACTGCTCGTCCAGGTACCACTTCTCCGCGCCGATGGTGAGCAGCCGCACCCCGGGCAGCCCGGCGCGGGTCGCGGTCAGCAGGGCGGTGAGCCGGCGCGCGGTGCGGACGTTCAGCTCCAGCACCGTGATCCGCTCCTCCGCCACCAGGGCGGGCAGGGCGGCGAGGTCGGCGGTGCGGTCCAGGGTGAGGTTGTACGCGGCGACCACCAGGGTGGCGCCGGTGCCCAGCGCGCGGACCCAGTCGGCGGTGAAGACGTCGAACTCCAGGCTCGCCGTCTGCAGGATCCGGTCCTCGGGCGTCAGCCCGTACACCTCGCGCCAACCCGCGTACGCGGCCAGCAGGTTGCGGTGCTCGACCAGGGTGCCGGTGGGCAGGCCGGTGGAACCGGAGGTGTAGAAGACGCAGGCGACGTCCCCCGGGGACACCTCCGGCTGCGCGAACTCCTGCTGCGGCAGGTCCGGTTCGTCGAGGCAGACCAACTGCGCCCCACCCGCGTCCGCCAGCCGCACCCGGTGGCGCTCCTCGGTGACCACCAGCTCGGGCGCGGCGTCGCCCAGCACGTGCCGCAGCAGCGCGTCGGGCGCCGTCGGCTCCAGCGGGACGAAGGCGGCGCCGGTCTTCAGCACCGCCAGCATCGCGACGTACACCTCCGTGCCCCGGCCCAGCGCGACCGCCGCCCGCCGGCCCGGGCCCAGCCCGCGCCCCGCCAGGTGGGCGGCCAGCCGGTCGGCGCGGGCGTCCAGCTCCCCGTACGTCAGTTCCTGCTCGCCGCAGCGCACCGCCACCGCCTGCGGCGCCCGGCGGGCCTGCCGCTCGACCAGGCCGTGCAGACTGTCGGGCCGTTCCTCGTCCACGACCATCACGCCTCCCCCTCGTCCCCCTCGGAAGGCACCATGTTCCTCCCCAACTCCCTTCGCGCAAGGGGATTCTGAAGACTCGCCCGCGGGCGGGCCGATCGGATCCGGCGTCAGGCGCAGGCCGCGCGCGGCCGGGCGGGTCGGGCCCGCTGCGCGCGGGCCGGGGTCCATCCCTCGGACGGCCGGGTTCCGCTCCCGCCGACGGTTGTACGGTGCACACGGACGATCGGCGCCGGCCGGCCGGTGCGGCGCCCCGCCCGTACCCTGCCCGGTGCAGCGATCGGAGAGCCGCCCCCATGACCACGTCCGACCCGTCCTTCGACGGCCCGCTGCTGCGCACCCAGGACGTGGACGTCGTGCGCGACGGCCGGCACCTGCTGCGCGGCATCACCCTGGAGATCCGGCCGGGCGAGCACTGGGCGCTGCTCGGCCCCAACGGCGCGGGCAAGTCCACCCTGCTCGCGCTGCTCGGCGCGGTCTCCCACCCGACCCGGGGCACCGTGGACGTGCTCGGCCGCCGGCTGGGCCGGGTCGACATCCGGGAGCTGCGCGCCCACCTGGGGCACGTCAACCCGCGGCACCCGCTGCGCTCGCCGCTGAGCGTGCGCGAGGTGGTGCTCACCGGGTTCACCAACACGATCGAGCCGGAGTGGCACCGCAAGCCCGCCCCCGAGGCGGTGGAGCGGGCGGAGCGGCTGATCGAGACGCTCGGCATGGCCGCGATGGCCGACGCCCCGTGGACCACGCTCTCCCAGGGCGAGCGCGGCCGGGCGCTGATCGCCCGCGCGCTGATGCCCAGCCCCCGGCTGCTGCTGCTCGACGAGCCCGCCACCGGGCTGGACCTCACGGCCCGCGAGCTGCTGCTGGACAGCCTGGACCTGCTGCGCCACCAGCACCCCGAGCTGGCGAGCGTGCTGGTCACCCACCACCTGGAGGAGCTGCCGGAGAGCACCACCCACGCCCTGCTGCTGCGCGAGGGCGAGTGCCTGGCGGCCGGGCCGGTGGACGAGGTGATGACCACCGCGCTGATCAGCGAGACCTTCGGCCACCCGATCCGGATCAGCCGCCGGGAGGGCCGCTGGACGGCCCGCGCGGCCGCCCGCCGGGTGCCGGAGCGGCAGGCGGCGGAGCAGGCGGGGGAGCAGCCGGAGGAGCGGCGGCCCCGGAGGTAACGGTTCGGGCAGGGCGGGGGCCGGGTGTCGACGGTAAAGACTTCTTACGTAAGGTATGCCTTAGCTAAAAAGGAGGCACCGGCCTGGCCGGCGCTTTACCCGGCCTTGGCACCCCCATGCCCTTTTCCGTTGGAGCCCCCATGCCCGCCCGCCGTCGTTCCACCGCAGCCGCGCTGCTCAGCCTCGCCGTGGCCACCGCCGCCCTGGCCGGCTGCGCGTCGAAGAAGGACGACGGGGCGGGCGGCGCGGACGCGGTCAGGATCAACGCCACCGACACCGCCTGCGAGGTCTCCAAGGCCAGCTTCCCGGCCGGTCACGTGGTGCTGGACATCAGCAACAAGGGCTCCAAGACCACCGAGGTCTACGTCTACGCCGCCGGCGACAAGATCGTCACCGAGCGGGAGAACATCGGCCCCGGCACCAAGGCCAGCATCAACGCCGAGATCAAGGCCGGCTCGTACGAGATCGCCTGCAAACCCGGCATGGTTGGCGACGGCATCCGCCAGAAGATCACGGTCACCGGCGAGGGCGGCAGCACCGCCCCGGCCGACCCGCGCCTGGCCGCCGCCGTCGACTCCTACCGCACCTACGCCCAGGAGCAGGCCGACGCCACCATCCCGGCCGTCGAGGCCTTCGCCGCCGCGATCAAGGCCGGCGACCTGGAGAAGGCCAAGTCGCTGTACGCGCCCTCGCGCACCGGCTGGGAGCGCACCGAGCCGGTCGCCGAGAGCTTCGGGGACGTCGACCCCAAGACCGACACCCGCGAGGGCAAGCTGGAGCAGGGCCAGGCCTGGACCGGCTGGCACCGGCTGGAGAAGGCGCTCTGGGCCGACGCCAGGATCGGCGACGAGGAGAAGACCCTCGCCGACCGGCTGGTCGCCGACCTCAAGGACTGGCAGAAGAAGATCCCCGAGGCGGAGATCACCGCGACCAGCATGGCCAACGGCGCCAAGGAGCTGCTGGACGAGGTCGCCACCAACAAGATCACCGGCGAGGAGGACCGCTACAGCCACACCGACCTGGCGGACTTCCACGCCAACGTCGAGGGCGCCCAGAAGGCCTACGAGCTGCTGAAGCCGGTCGCCGCCGAGAAGGATCCGGAGCTGGCCAAGACCCTCGACTCCGAGTTCGCCGCCATCAACGCCCTGCTCGCCAAGTACCGGCAGGCCGACGGCATCTTCACCCCGTACGACAAGGTCACCGAGGCCGAGCGCAAGACCTTCTCCGACGCGGTCAACTCGCTGGGCGAGCCGCTGTCGCGGCTGGCCGCCGCCGTGGTCGTCAAGTAGCGCTCCGCCGAGAGCACTTCAGTAGGCCAGTCAGTCAGAAGTTCAGCAGTTCAGTGGTTCAGCACGTGAGAAGGGCCCGCCCGCCGATGGACGCCGAGAACGAGCAGCAGAACGACACCCCGGCCCCTGCCGCCACCGACACCGCCAACCCGGGCGCGGTCAGCCGCCGCGCCGTCATCGGCTGGGCCGGCGCGGGCGTCGCGCTCGGCGCCGCCGCCGTCGGCTCGGTCGCCGCGGCCGTCCGGCAGGACGACGACCCGGCCCCGGCCGCCGCCGCGACGGCCGCCGGGGAGGTGCCCTTCTACGGGGAGCACCAGTCCGGCATCGCCACCCCGGTCCAGGACCGGTTGCACTTCGCGGCCTTCGACGTCTCCGAGAAGGCCACCCGGGAGTCCCTGGTCAAGCTGCTCAAGGAGTGGACCAAGGCGGCCGCCGCGATGACCGGCGGCCGCGAGGTCGGCACCGGCGCCGTCCCCGGCTCCGCCGAGGCGCCGCCGGACGACACCGGCGAGGCGCTCGGCCTGCCCGCCTCCCGGCTCACCCTCACCATCGGCTTCGGGCCCAGCCTGTTCGAGAAGACCGGCCCGGACGGACAACCGGTGGACCGCTTCGGCCTCAAGGCCCAGCGCCCCGACGCCCTGATCGAACTGCCCGCCTTCAAGGGCGACAGGCTCGACCCGCTGCGCAGCGGCGGCGACCTCTGCGTCCAGGCCTGCGCCGACGACCCGCAGGTCGCCGTGCACGCGATCCGCAACCTGGCCCGGATCGGCATGGGCACCGTCAACATCCGCTGGTCCCAGCTCGGCTTCGGCAAGACCTCCTCGACCACCCCGGACGAGCAGACCCCGCGCAACCTGATGGGCTTCAAGGACGGCACCCACAACATCGCGGGCTCCGACGCCGGCAACCTGGCCGCGCACGTCTGGGCCGCCCCCGGCGACGGCCCGGAGTGGATGACCGGCGGCTCCTACCTGGTCGCCCGCCGCATCCGGATGCACATCGAGACCTGGGACCGCGCCTCGCTCAAGGACCAGGAGGACACCTTCGGCCGCACCAAGGGCGAGGGCGCCCCGTACGGCAAGGGCAGGGAGCACGACGCCCCCGACCTCAAGGCGATGCCCGCGACATCGCACGTCGCCCTGGCCCACCCGGACGCCAACAACGGCCTGATGATCCTGCGCCGCGGCTTCTCCTTCACCGACGGCACCGACGGCCTCGGCCGCCTGGACGCCGGGCTGTTCTTCCTCGCCTACCAGCGCGACACCCGCAAGGCCTTCGTGCCGCTCCAGCAGCGGCTCGCGGCCTCTGACAAGCTCAACGAGTACATCCAGCACGTCGGCTCCGCCCACTTCGCCTGCCCGGCGGGCGTACGCAAGCCGGGCGAGTGGTGGGGCCAGGCCCTGTTCGGCTAGGGGCCTGTCTCCCGGGCCCTTGCCGGGTCCGCGGTGTTGGGGCACGCACCTCGCCGCGTTGTCGTCGGTCGCCCGATGGCCCCCAGCCAGGCGGCCGGGAGGTGCCCCCACCGCATCGCCTCCGCCCCCGGCCTCCGGCCGGGAGGCGCCCCCACCTCCGCCTTGCGATGCACGCCCCCCGACGCCGCGGCCTGATCCGACAGAACCCGAGAGACAGGCCCGTCCCCACCCCCACGGATCCAAGGAGTCAGCCGTGTTCGGCAACTACCTGATCGGCCTGCGCGAGGGCCTTGAGGCCAGCCTGGTCGTCTGCATCCTGATCGCCTACCTGGTCAAGACCGACCGCCGGGACAAGCTGCCGCCGGTGTGGCTCGGCGTCAGCGCGGCCGTGGTGCTCTCCATGGTCTTCGGCGCGGTGCTGCAGTTCGGTTCCTCGCAGCTCACCTTCGAGGCCCAGGAGGCGCTCGGCGGCTCGCTGTCGATCATCTCGGTCGGGCTGGTGACCTGGATGGTGTTCTGGATGCGGCGCACCGCCCGGCACCTGAAGACCGAACTGCACGGCAAGCTGGACGCGGCGCTCGCGATGGGCACCACGGCGCTGGTGGTCACCTCCTTCCTGGCGGTCGGCCGGGAGGGCCTGGAGACCGCGCTGTTCATCTGGTCGGCGGTGCAGGCCACCGACGACGGCTGGAACCCGCTGATCGGCGCCGCGCTCGGCCTGCTCACCTCGGTGGTGCTCGGCTGGCTGTTCTACCGGGGCGCGCTGAAGATCAACCTGGCGAAGTTCTTCACCTGGACCGGCGCGATGCTGGTCGTGGTCGCGGCCGGCGTGCTCGCCTACGGCGTGCACGACCTCCAGGAGGCCGGCTGGCTGCCCGGCCTGCACGCGACGGCCTTCGACATCTCCAGCTCCATCCCCAAGGACAGCTGGTACGGCACCCTGCTGAAGGGCGTGTTCAACTTCCAGCCGGACCCGACAGTGCTGCAGCTGGTGGTCTGGCTGGCCTACCTGCTGCCCACGCTGGCCGTGTTCTTCAACCTGTTCGGCGGCAAGGCGAAGCCCGCCGAGCCCGTCGCCGCCAAGCCGGCCGCCTGACCCGGCAGTTCACCGCACGCCCCGCACCGCCCGGCCGCCCCGCCGGGCGGTGCGGTGTCGTGTCAACAGTCCTGGATCTGTCCTAGATCATGTGGGACTTGGCCAGGAAGAAGAACATCACGAGCAGCGCGATGCCGGCCACGACGAACGGGCCGGCCGCGAGCCGCCGGTGGAACCCGGAGGCGTCGTGGGCGTTCCACAGGTGCGACTCGGCGGTGTCGCGCGCACTCCAGGACACCCGCCGCTGGTAGTCGCAGCTGTCGCACTCCACATAGCGCTCGTCGTTGCCGCGCGTGACGATCCTCGCCGTGTGCGTGTTCCCGCTCGAGTCCGTCCCCGTGATCCAGCTCGAAATCACGATCCACCCCCGTGGTGTGACGTCGTGTCAATGTGCGGCGATCCTTGCACGCATCACCGACAATCCGCCACCGATCACCACCGAGCGCCAGCGAACACCAGCGAACACCACCGAGCGCCGGCGAACGCCGGCGCACGCCACCGGTCCTCGGTGTACGGGGCAAGCGCGGAGCCCCGGACGGTTCGACCGTCCGGGGCTCCGTGGGTGACGCGGGGCGCGGGTTACTGGCTCTTGATCGCGTCCAGGATGTCCAGCCTCGCCGCCCGGTGGGCCGGCCAGAGCGCGGCCAGCAGGCCGATCACGGCGGCCGCGAGCAGGAAGCAGGCGATCTGCAGCGGGGGCACCACGGTGCCGAGCCCCTTGAGGTCGTCCGCCATCGTCCGGATCGCCGCCCAGGCGGTCAGGATGCCCAGGCCGATCCCGACCAGCCCGCCGAACAGCGCGATCAGCAGCGACTCCAGCCGGACCATCCGGCGGATGCCGAGCCGGTCAAGGCCGATGGCCCGCAGCATGCCGATCTCCCGGCGGCGCTCGAACACCGACATCGCCATGGTGTTGACCACACCGAGGACGGCGATCACCACGGACATGCCGAGCAGCCCGTACATCAGGTTGAGCATGTTGGTGATGGCCTGGCGGCTCTCCGCCTTGATGTCCTTGTCGCCCTTGACGGCGATCAGCGGGTTGCCGCCGGTGGCGTCCCGCAGCGCCTGCTTGAGCTGCTCGGTCGCGCCGTGCTCGCCCTTGACCAGGATCTTGTCCAGGCCGGTGCCGGGCTTGGCGTGCGGGCCGACGACGGCCTCCGGGGCGATCACGTTGGCCGGCGCGGTGTCGGCCTCCAGGATGCCGCCGACGGTGAGCGAGCCCTTGGCGCCGTCCGGGTAGGTGACGGCGAGGGTGTCGCCGAGCTTGTAGCCGGCGCGCTCGCTGCGGCCGGCGCTGACCAGCAGCTTGCCCTGCTTGAGGGCGTCCGCGGAGCCTTCCTTGATCTTGACGGTGGTCAGCTGGTCGATGGTCGCCGCGTCCACCGCGGTCAGCCACTCCCGGTCGCCGTCGCCCTCGCCCTCGCCGTTGCCCTGGCCGACGGTGACCGGAAGCCCGCGCTCGGCGCTCATCACGCGGACACCGGGCGTCTTGGCGATCTGGGTGGCGACCTCGTCGGAGAGCATCGAGGCGTTCTGCATGGCGACCGTGTAGTCGGCCTTGAGGTCGCTCTCGGTGGAGTCGTCCACGGCCTTGTTCACCGAGGCACCGATCACCGTCAGCGAGGTGATCAGGGTGACGCCGATGGTCAGCGCCGAGGCGGTGGCGGCGGTGCGGCGCGGGTTGCGGACGGCGTTCTCCTGGGCGAGCTTGCCCGGGGTGCCGTACACGGCGCGCAGCACCGGGGCGAGCAGCGCGATCAGCGGCCGGGACAGCAGCGGGGTCAGCACGAACACGCCGAGCAGCAGTGCGGCCGCGCCGAGGCCGACCAGCTTGACCTCCTTGCCGCTGATACCGGCGGCCAGCAGACCGAGCCCGGCCACCGAGAACAGCAGGCCGACGGTGTTGCGGACCACCAGGCTCTTCTGGGTGGCGGGCTGCTCGGTGGCGCTCATCGCCGCCACCGGGGCGATCCGGGAGGCCCGGCGGGCGGGCAGCCAGGCGGCCACCAGCGTCACCAGCACGCCGACCGCGAGCGCGGTCAGGACGGTGGTGGGGGCGATCACCAGCGGGCCGTCCGGCAGGTTGAAGTCCATCGGGCCGTTCAGCAGCGCCCTGAGCCCGACGGCGATCCCGACACCGGCCAGCAGGCCGCCGACGGAGGCGGTCAGGCCGACCAGGACGGCCTCGACCTGCACCGAGCGGGTGATCTGCCGGCGGGTGGCGCCGACGGCGCGCAGCAGGGCCAGCTCCCGGGTGCGCTGGGCGACCAGCATGGTGAAGGTGTTGGCGATGATGAAGATCCCGACGAACAGCGCGATGGCGGCGAAGCCCAGCAGGAAGGTGTTCAGGACCTTGGAGCCCTGGTCGATCATCCGGTCCTGCTCGGCGGCCAGTTCGCGGCCGGTCCTGGCCTCGATGGTGTCGCCCTGGGGGAGCGCCTGCTTGACGGCTGCGAGCAGGGCGGTGTCATCGGTGCCGGGCTTGGCCTTGACGTCCAGCGAGGCGAAGCGGCCGGGGCTCAGGTAGAGCTGCTGGGCGGTGGCGGTGTCGAAGGCGGCCAGCGAGCCGCCGGCCAGGACGCGCGGGTCGTTGGTGTGCAGGGTGCCGGTGAGCTTGAGCTCCATCACCGGGCCGTTGACGGCGACCCGGACGGTGTCGCCGACCCGGTAGCCGCCCTTCTCGGCGGTCCTGGTGTCGAGCGCGATCTCGGTGGCGTCCTTGGGGCCGCGGCCCTGGACCAGCGGGTAGCGCGGGTCGGTGCCGTCGGCGCCCGGCACGTAGTTGGTGCCGGTGGTGGAGAAGCCGTTGCCGATCAGCGCGCCCTTCTTGTCGGCGATGCCGGCGAAGCCGCTGACCACGCCGCGGGCCTCGGCGGTGCCGGGCAGCGCGGCGACCTTCCGGCGGGCCTCCTCGGTGAGGGTCGGGCCGGTGACGGTGGTGGCGCCGCGGTCGTAACCCTTGCCCACGGCCGAGTCGTCGCTGACCGTGACGGCGATGTCGGCGTAGCTCTTGGAGTTCTGGGTCCGGAGGGCCTGGCCCATGGTGTCGGTGAAGACGAGGGTGCCGGCCACGAAGGCGGTGCCGAGCATGACGGCCAGCATCGTCATCAGAAGTCGGCCCTTGTGGGCCAGTACGTTGCGCAGTGCGGTGCGGAACATGGGGGAGCGTCAGTCCTGGGGGTACTCGGGGATCGGGGGCGTCGGGTGGCTGAACGGGCTCAGCTGGTGCGGCCCTTGGCCTCGAAGCGGCGCATGCGGTCCAGGACGGTGTCGGCGGTGGGGTGGTGGAGTTCGTCGACGATGCGGCCGTCGGCGAGGAAGACGACGCGGTCGGCGTAGGAGGCG
>NZ_MECK01000132.1 GCF_014596465.1 Streptomyces sp. CBMA123
GACGGCGGGCGCGGGCGCGGTGGCAGCGGCGGCCGGAGCGGCCCCCGCCTCCCCGGCGACCGCCACCGTGATGATCACGGTGCCGACGTCGACCGTCGCGCCCTCGGGGAAGAAGAGCTGCTCGACGACCCCGTTGAACGGGATCGGCAGCTCCACCGCCGCCTTGGCGGTCTCCACCTCGCACACGACCTGCCCGTCGGTGACGGTGTCACCGGGCTTGACGTACCAGCTGAGGATCTCGGCCTCGGTGAGGCCCTCGCCCACATCCGGCATCTTGAACTCGCGGAGCGAGCGAACTTCGGTGGTCATCTTCGCTCCCCGGTATCAGTACGCGAGCGCGCGGTCGACGGCGTCGAGCACGCGGTCCAGGTCAGGCAGGAAGGACTCCTCGACCCGGGACGGCGGATACGGGGCGTGGTAGCCGCCGACCCGCAGGACCGGTGCCTCCAGGTGGTAGAAGCACCGCTCGGTGATCCGGGCGGCCAGCTCGGCGCCCATGCCCAGGAAGACCGGGGCCTCGTGCACCACGACGGCCCGCCCGGTGCGCTTGACCGACTCCTCCAGGGTGGTGAAATCCACCGGGGAGAGCGAGCGCAGGTCGACGACCTCCAGCCGACGGCCGTCCTCCTCGGCGGCCGCGGCGGCCTCCAGGCAGACCTTGACCATCGGGCCGTACGCGATCAGCGTCGCGTCGGTGCCGGGGCGGACGATCCGGGCGTCGTGCAGCCCCAGGTCGGCGGCGTCGCCGACCTCGCCCTTGTCCCAGTAACGCCGCTTGGGCTCCAGGAAGATGACCGGGTCGTCCGACTCGATGGCCTGCCGCAGCATCCAGTGCGCGTCGTGCGCGTTGGACGGGGTGACCACCCGAAGGCCGGCGGTGTGCGCGAAGTACGCCTCGTGCGACTCGCTGTGGTGCTCGACCGCGCCGATGCCACCCGCGTAGGGGATGCGGACGGTGACCGGCATCTTGACGTGGCCCAGCGCACGGGCGTGCATCTTGGCCAGCTGGGAGACGATCTGGTCGAAGGCCGGGTAGACGAAACCGTCGAACTGGATCTCCACCACCGGGCGGTAGCCGCGCAGCGCGAGGCCGATCGCGGTGCCCATGATGCCGGACTCGGCGAGCGGGGTGTCGATCACCCGGCCCTCGCCGAAGTCCTTCTGCAGGCCGTCGGTGATCCGGAAGACCCCGCCGAGCTTGCCGATGTCCTCGCCCATCAGCAGGGTCTTCGGGTCGTTCTCCAGCGACTTGCGCAGCGCCTCGTTGAGCGCCTTCGCGATGCTCAGCTGACCGGCCATCAGTGGTTCTCCCCCGCCTCGAAAGAGGCCGCGTACTCGACGTATTCGGCCCGCTCCTCATCGACCAGCGTGTGCGGCTCGCTGTACACGTGGTCGAAGATCAGCGTCGGGTCCGGGTCCGGCATGCTGCGCACGCCCTCGCGGACCCGCAGGCCCAGCTGCTCGCTCTCGGCGTCGACGGCGGCGAAGAACTCGTCGTCCGCCAGGCCCTCCTTCTCCAGGAGGGTGCGCAGCCGCAGGATCGGGTCCTTGGCCTTCCAGGCCTCGGTCTCCTCGGCGAGCCGGTAGCGGCTCGGGTCGTCGGAGGTGGTGTGGGCGCCCATCCGGTAGGTGAAGGCCTCGATCAGCACCGGGCCGTTGCCGCTGCGGGCGTGGTCGAGCGCCCAGCGGGTGACCGCGAGGCAGGCCAGCACGTCGTTGCCGTCGACCCGGACGCCCGGGAAGCCGAAGCCGGAGGCGCGGCGGTACAGCGGGATCTTGGTCTGGGTGGTGGTGGGCTCGGAGATCGCCCACTGGTTGTTCTGGCAGAAGAACACCACCGGGGAGTTGTAGACCGAGGCGAAGGTGAAGGCCTCGTTGACGTCGCCCTGGCTGGAGGCGCCGTCGCCGAAGTACGCGATCACCGCGTCGTCGGAGCCGTCCTTGGTGATGCCCATCGCGTAACCGGTGGCGTGCAGGGTCTGCGCGCCGATCACGATGGTGTAGAGGTGGAAGTTCTTCTCGTTCGGGTCCCAGCCGCCGTGGTTCACGCCGCGGAACATGCCGAGCAGGTTCAGCGGGTCGACGTCGCGACACCAGGCCACGCCGTGCTCGCGGTAGGTGGGGAAGGCGTAGTCGCCGGTGCGCATGGCCCGGCCGGAGCCGACCTGCGCGGCCTCCTGGCCGAGCAGCGAGGCCCACAGGCCCAGCTCGCCCTGGCGCTGGAGCGAGGTCGCCTCGGCGTCGAACCGGCGCACCAGCACCAGGTCGCGGTAGAGGGAGCGCAGCTCCTCGGGAGTGGTGGTGAGGGGGTAGTCCGGGTGCTCGACCCGCTCGCCTTCCGGCGTGAGCAGCTGTACGAGCTCCGGCTGGGCGTCCGTCCCCGTGGCGCGGAGGGTGTCAGGGACAGCGGGGGCCGCCTTCTTGCGGGTCCTCGCCGTGCTTTTGACGGTCACGTTCACTCCTCGGTCTGTCCGGCCGCCCGGGGTCGCCGGTGACCGGTCCGGTCACCGCCTCGCGGGGCGCGCGTGGGTGTGCGCACCTACTGCGTGGCAGGTGGTGATCCTGTTCCGACGGCGTCCCTCACGAGAACGTTACCCAGCGTCCGCCCTTGGCGCGCTTGCGCTAGGACGTCCTACTTGTTCAGGGCCGACAACCCCGAGGGTGCCGCGTCCGGCTCGCCGTCGGAAGGGTGGGGGTGACGGTCGGCGTGACGCAGCTCTCACTTCGAGCGCCTTCAGGACACCAGCGCACGTTATCCGGGCGGACGCCCGTACGTAAGGGGGTTCTCGGTATCGGTTTCGGTCGGGTGTGGCTGGATCGCACCTCCAGGCCGCGAAGGACGATAGGCCTTCTGTACGGTGATATGGGAGGCTTTGGGCGTGACTGATAACGGACATATCCGGGTTTTCCTGCTCGATGACCACGAGGTCGTCCGGCGGGGCGTGCACGACCTGCTGTCGGTCGAGGACGACATCGAGATCGTCGGCGAGGCCGGCACGGCCGCCGAGGCGCTCACCCGGATCCCCGCGGTCCACCCCGACGTCGCGGTGCTCGACGTCCGGCTCCCGGACGGCAACGGGGTCGAGGTCTGCCGGGAGATCCGCTCCCGGATGCCCGAGCTCAAGTGCCTGATGCTGACCTCCTTCTCGGACGACGAGGCGCTGTTCGACTCGATCATGGCGGGCGCCTCCGGCTACGTCCTCAAGGCGATCCGCGGCACCGACCTGATCACCGCCGTCCGGGACGTCGCGGCCGGCCGCTCGCTGCTCGACCCGGTCGCCACCAGCCGGGTGCTCGCCCGGCTGCGCGACGGCGGCGAGAAGGAGGACGAACGGCTGGCCCAACTCACCAAGCAGGAGCGGCGGATCCTCGATCTGATCGGCGAGGGGATGACCAACCGTCAGATCGGCAACGAGTTGCACCTGGCCGAGAAGACGGTGAAGAACTACGTCTCCAGTCTGCTCGCCAAGATGGGCATGGAGCGACGCACCCAGGCGGCGGCGTACGTGGCGCGACACCAGGCCGATCATCAGTACTGATACGGCCCTTCACAGATGTGACGGTTTGTCAAGGGCCCCCACCAGGGGGCCATAACCTCTGCACGTGACTTTCAGCCAGACCCTCGCCTGCGCCCCGGCCCGACCCGACCTCTCCGCACCGCCGATAGGGACCCTCAGTCCACCGGTACCGCGCAGCGCACTCGCCGAGGTCCTGGCCCGCTTCCGGGTGGGGCGGCTGCTCACCGCCGAACCGGTCGCCGAAGGCCTGCTCAACCGGGGCTACCGGGTCACCGCCGAGGCCGGCGCGTACTTCCTGAAGTGCTACGTCGACGCCGCGACCGCCAACCGTCCGAAGATCCTCGCCCACCACCGCGCGATGACCGACCTGCACGCCCTGGGACTGCCCGTGGCACCCCCGCTGAGCTGCTCCGGCGGCGGCGGGACGGTGGCCGGACTGAACGGCCGGCTGTTCGCGCTGTTCCCCTGGGTGGCCGGCCGGCACCGGCACGGTACCGAGCTGGATCCGTCGCGGTGCGACGCGCTCGGCGCGCTGCTCGGCCGGCTGCACGGCGCGCTCGACGACGTCTGCGCCCCCCTCGACCAGCCCGCCGGCTACCGCAGCGCCGACCCCCTCGACAGCGCCGAACTGGCCCGCGACCTGCGGCGCCGCGCCCGCGACCACCGCCCCCACGGCGACCTCGACACCCTGGTCGTCCAACGGCTCGACGAACGGCTGGAACTGCTCGCCGACCATGCCCACCGCCGCCCCGAACCACACGCCGCCCCGCCCACCGGCTGGACCCACGGCGACTTCCACGGCCTCAACCTGCTCTACGGCGAAGGCGGCGAGGGCGGCGAGGGCGGCGAGAGCCCGGACGGCGACCGGGTCACCGCCGTGCTCGACTGGGACAAGCTCGGCCCGCAGCCACGCGCCGAGGAGGCCGTCCGCGCCGCCACCCTGCTCTTCAACGACCGGACCACCGGCACCCTCGACCTGGTCCGGGTCCGCCGCTACTCACAGGCCTACCGGGCCTCCGGCGCCGCCACCGCCGAGCACGTGGCCGCCGCCGTCCACCGGGTCTGGTGGGAGCGGCTGAACGACTTCTGGATGCTGCAGTGGCGCTACCAGCGGGCCGACCACCGGGCCGACCCGCTGTACCCCGCCTCGGCGGGCCAGTTGGCGTGGTGGTGCCAGGAGTACGAGCAGGTCCTGGACGCCTTCGCCAACTGATCCGTCAGGGGTTGACGGGCGGCGGCAGCGTGCCGCCACCGGCCGGCTTCGTGGGCGTCACCGGCGGGTTGGTGGCCCCGCTGCCCGTAGTCGGCGTCGTGCCCGAGGTCGGCCCACCGGTCGCCGACGAGCTGGCCGTCGCGGAGTGGGTGGCCGTCGGGGTCGGGGTCGGGGTCGGGGTGTGCTTGCCCGAACCCGGCGACGGCGACATGTTGTTGCCGCCCCCGCCGGTGCCATTGTACGGAGTGGTTTCGGTCGGCTGCTGCGGCCGCCGGCTGCCGGAGGTCGACGGCGGCGGGGTCGGCTGGCCGTTCTGGGCCGGCACGGTCGGCTCGGTGGTGCTGACCACCGGGGCGGGCGTCGGGGGCGTCGTCTGGTTGCTGTTGCCACCGCCGCCGCCGCTGAGCGCGAACGCGATCCCGGCCCCGGCCGCGACCAGCACGGCGATCCCGCCGGCCAGCCAGCCCCACGGCCCGCGCCGCCGGCCGCCGTGGTCGTCCTCGCCGCCACCGCCGTACGCGTCGCCGGCCCCCTGGTAGGGCGAGGGGGTGTGCGAGCCGCCCGCGGAGTACGGCAGCACCGAGGTCTGGTCGCCGGCGCCGACCGCGCCGAAGGCCTGGGTGGCCGCCGCCTGGTCCGGCCGGAGCACCTGGGTGGCCCCGGTGTCGCCGGGCATCCCGGTCGCCGCGCCGGCCCAGGTGGCCCCGCCCGCTCCGTGCATCTCGCGCAGCGCGTGCTGGAGGTGGGCGCGGAACTCGTCGGCGTCCTGGAAGCGGTCGTCCGGGTTCTTGGCGAGCGAGCGCAGCACCAGCGGGTCCAGGCCGACCGGCACCCGGCTGTTGGCCTGCGAGGGCGGCACCGGCGGGTCCTGGACGTGCTGGTAGACCACCGAGAGCGGGGTGTCGCCGGTGAACGGCGGGCGCAGCGTGAGCAGCTCGTAGAGCATGCAGCCGGCCGCGTACAGGTCGGAGCGGTGGTCGACCGGCTTGCCGAGCGCCTGCTCGGGCGACAGGTACTGGGGGGTGCCCATGACCATGCCGGTCTGGGTCATCGTGGTGGCTCCGCCGGTCAGCGCCCGGGCGATGCCGAAGTCCATCACCTTGACCGCGCCGGCGTTGGTGATGCTCACGTTGGCGGGCTTGATGTCGCGGTGCACGATGCCGTTGCGGTGGCTGTAGGCCAGCGCCTCCAGCACCCCGGCGATGATGATCAGCGCCTGGTCGACCGGCGGCGCCTCCTCGTCCACCAGCAGCTCGCGGACGGTCCGGCCCTCGACCAGCTCCATCACGATGTACGGCGTGGACTCGTCCCCGACGTACTCCTCGCCGGTGTCGTAGACCGCGACGATCGCGTGGTGGTTCAGCGCCGCGACGGCGTGTGCCTCGCGGGTGAAGCGCAGCCGGGCGACGTCGTCCTGGGCCAGCTCGCCGCGCAGCAGCTTGACCGCGACGGTGCGGCCCAGCCGCACGTCCTCGGCGGCGAACACCTCGGCCATGCCGCCGCGGCCGAGCCGGTGGGTCAGCCGGTAGCGGCCGTCACCGACCGTGCCCATCGGGACCCCGCGGCCGGGGGTCTGCGGTCCGCCGGCCCGGCCGAACGGCGGCAGCGCGGAGGTCGCGGCTTCGCCGCCCGGCTCGGGGATCCTCGGCGTGCCGCCGGTCCGTCCGACCGCTCGGGCACCCGCCTCGTCGTCCGGCTGCTGCGTCTGTGCCATCGCTCCTCGCCCCGGGCGTTCGCTCGGATCGCGGTGCCCTGTCGCTTACGTATCCCCGAACGCTACCGCTTCCGGCGGGCACCCGTGACACCCGCGGAACGGCGGGAAACCGTCAGAGCAGGCCGTCCCGGTCGGCCTGCGGGCCCACCAGCACGACCGCGGCCGGGCGCTCGGAGTGGAACTTGCCGTTCGTGGTGTTCTGCGCCTTGTTGACCACGATCGCGATGATGATGCCCGCCAGCACCAGCACGCCGACGATGATCGCGATCACCACGAAGGCGGTGGAACAGCCGCCGCTGCTGGGCTTCGGCTGCTGGTACGGCGGCATCGTCCGCGGCCCGCCCTGCTGCGGTCCCCCTTGCTGGAGGTACTGCGGGTGCGGGGTGTGCGGAGCCTGCGGGGCCTGCGGGCGCGGGGTCTGGTAGGCCGGCGGCGGCGTCTGGTACTGCGGCGGCTGCCCCTGCTGGAGGTACTGCGGGTGCGGGGTCTGGTAGGCCGGCGGCGGGGTCTGGTACTGCGGCGGCTGGGGCTGCCCCTGCTGGAGGTACTGCGGGTGCGGGGTCTGCGGCGCCTGCGGCGTCGCGTGCACCGAGCGCGGCCCCTCCTTGATCACCAGCGGGGGGCTGGCCTGCAGCGCGTGCCCCGTGCCGCCGCCCTTCAGCTCCGCGATCAGCCGCTCCGCCTCGTCCCGCATCGCGGCCGCGCTCTGGAAGCGGTGCGCCGGGTCCTTGCGCAGCGCCTGGGCCACGAAGGCGTCCACCACGGGGGTGAGCGAGCGGTTCAGGCTGGAGGGGGCCGGCGGCTCCTCCTGGACGTGCTTGTAGGCGATCGAGAAGGCCGAGTCGCCATCGAAGACCAGCTGGCCGGTGAGCATCTCGAAGAGCATCACGCCGACCGAGTACAGGTCGGAGCGGGCGTCCACCGGCTTGCCGAGCGCCTGCTCGGGCGACAGGTACTGCGGGGTGCCGACCACCATGCCGGTCTGGGTCATCGAGGTGACGCCGGACTCCAGGGCCCGGGCGATGCCGAAGTCCATGACCTTGACATTGCCCTTGCGGTCGAACATGACGTTGCCGGGCTTGATGTCGCGGTGCACCAGGCCCATGTCGTGCGAGGCCTCCAGCGCGTTCAGCACGCCGACGGTGACCCGCAGGGCGTCCTCGGTCGGCATCGCGCCGTACTGGACGACCGCCTCGTTGATCGACTCGCGCAGCCCCATGCCGTCGATCAGCTGCATGACGATGTACGGCGTGCTGGAGCCGTCCGGGGCGACGTCCTCGCCGCTGTCGTACACCGTGACGATGTTCGGGTGCTCCAGCCGGGCCACGGCCTGGGCCTCGCGGCGGAACCGCTCCTTGAACGAGTCGTCCCGGCCCAGCTCGCTGTGCATGCTCTTCAGCGCGACCTGCCGGTCCAGCACGCTGTCGTACGCGAGGTGCACGGAGGCCATGCCGCCCTCGCCCAGCAGCCGCTGCAGCACATAGCGGCCGTTGCCCAGGGAGAAGCCCTCGACCGCCGCGTTGCCGTGCTCGCCCATGGTCCTCTGCTCCCCCTCGGCGCGGTGGTCCTGCCGCAACCGTGACGTTCGGTCTCGTCCGTGCGTGGTGAGCCCGGCCCGCTGGCCCGGCGAACCCCTGTCGCGGCGGCTCCACCGGCCTGCGACAGGGGTCAGGGTATCGGCTTCCGCCGACGGTGATCGGCCCAGGGCCGAACCTGCCCCCGGGCCTCCCGCGCCCGGCCGCGACAGTGCGGTCCGGGGCGGATCGTCGTGGTACGTCCGGCCCCCGCGGCGGGCCGGGCGGCCCTAGAGGTACGGGCCCGAGCGGATGCCGCGGCCCTGGCCCGGGTCCTCCTCGTCCAACTCGCCCCCGTGCAGACCGGGCGGCAGCGCGCGGCGCATCTGCTCCAGCTGCGCCCGGGCGGCCATCTGCTGGGCGAACAGGGCGGTCTGGATGCCGTGGAAGAGGCCCTCCAGCCACCCCACCAGCTGGGCCTGGGCGATCCGCAGCTCGGCCTCGGTCGGGATGGTGTCGTCGGTGAACGGCAGCGAGAGCCGCTCCAGCTCGGCGACCAGCTCCGGGGCCAGCCCGAGCTCCAGCTCCTTGATCGAACTGGCGTGGATGTCCTTCAGCCGGACCCTGCTCGCCTCGTCGAGGGGCGCCGCCCGGACCTCCTCCAGCAGCTGCTTGATCATGCTGCCGATGCGCATGACCTTGGCGGGCTGCTCGACCATCTCGGTCACCGGAAGCTCACGCGGCATGTCCGCCTCGTCCCCCTCCATCGGCGCCCCGGCGAACCCCTGGCCAACGGGCAGCCCGTCCGGTCCGACGATCAGCACCTTCTGGCCGTCCTGCGACTGCCCGCCGGCGGCCCGGAAGGGCTCCTGCGACGAGCGCTCGTTCATCGGATTCGTCATGAACAACATTCTCTCTCACTGGGGTTGGTCGGGCGGAAGCCCCCGTGCGTCCCGCCGTCCTGCGCCACCCCCCGACGACCGTACGCCCCCCACGGCCCGACCGGGAATCCGTACGGCTACTCAGTTCCCACCGGGCCCGCGCCCCGCCGCACACAGCACCTCCCCCAGCACCCCGCGAAACCCACCCCACCCCCCACGACCACCCCCCGTGAACCCGCACCGAATCTCCACGGCCCGACCCCTCCCACCGACCGGGCCGCCCCGACCGCCACCGCACCCCGTCCGCGGCGAGGGGCCGACCGGCCCCAGGCCGTGGGCGACGGGACCCGACCCACGCACGGCATCGGGCCCCGCTCCCCCTGTCGGTTCCGCCGCGGCCCCGGGCTTCGGCCGCCGCCAGCACGACCGCCACCAGCACGACCGAGCCCACCCTGCGAGCGCGGCCGGCGAACCCCGTTCCCCCACCTCAGCCCTTGCGCAGCCGCAGCCCGATCAGCCCCAGGCCGCAGCCGATCAGCCCCAGCCCGACGCCCAGCGGCAGCTGGAGCGTGGAGGGGTCCTGCCAGCGAGCCGGGAGGATGACCGCGGATGCCACGGGCTGGCCGGAGGCCGCCGTGACGGTGTCCTGGTCGGCGGCCGGCGCCGGTGCGTCCGGGGAGTCCGGGGTGTCCGGGGTGTCCGCGTCCGACTGGTCGGCCGTAGTGCCCTGGTCCTGGGCCTGCTCGGGCGACTGCTCGACGACCTGGTCCGGAGCCTGGTCCGGCGCTTGGACCGGCGCTTGGGCGGGTGCTTGGACCGGCGCTTGGGCGGGCGCCTGCGCCGGCGCCTGGTCCACGACCGTGTCCGGGTGTTCCAGCACGGCGGCGGGGTGGTGGCGGTGGGCCCGGAGTTCGGCGAGGTCCGGACGCGACCGGGTGGGCACCGGGTACTGCGGCGGCGCGGCCTTCGGCGACGGCCCGTCGGACCCGGTCTGGTCATCGGCACCCGCGGCGGTCGCCGAGGAGTCGTCCGGCGCGGCCTGGTCGTCACCGACCACTGGAGTCGCCGTGGCGTCCGGCTCGTCCGGTCCGGTCTGGTCGTCGGCGTCGGCGGCGGCCCGGTCGTCGGCGCCGGCGGCCGGGGAGTCCGCCGGCGCCGAGGCGCTCGGCACCGGCTCGGCCGCCGCCACGGTCGCGGCGGCCAGCGGGAGGGTCAGCCCCAGCACGGCCGCCGCCAACAGGCGGCGGGCACGGCGGAGCCGGGGATCACGGCGGTGGTGGAGCGCGGCGGGCAGCGGCCCGAGGACGACGTGCGGAGGTGCGGCCACGGTCGGAGTCCTTCCGACGGCCGACCGCGCCCGGGGGCGGGGTCGGCGGTGGGACAGCTCCGGACCAGCCTCACACATTCCGACAATCGCGGCATTTCGGACACCTGCGCGACGCCGCGCGCCCCCGCAGCCCCGCCCACTCAGGCCTTCAGCACGACCTTCCCCACCTGCTCCCCCGCCTCCAGCACCCGGTGCGCGTCACCGGCCGAGGTCAGCGGCAGCACCCGGTCCACCACCGGCTTCACCACGCCGGACTCGACCAGCGGCCACACGTGCTCCCGCACCGCCGCCACGATCGCCGCCTTCTCCGCGAGCGGCCGTCCGCGCAGGTTGGTGGCGATCACCGCGGCCCGCTTGCGCAGCAGCGCGTTGAGGTCGAGTTCGCCCTTGACCCCGCCCTGCAGCCCGATGATCACCAGTCGTCCGTTGACGGCCAGGGCGTCCACGTTCCGCTGTAGGTACTTGGCGCCCATGATGTCCAGGATCACGTCCGCCCCGGCCCCGTCGGTGGCCTCGCGGAGCACCTCGACGAAGTCCTGCTCCCGGTAGTCGATCGTGATGTCGGCGCCCAGTTCGGCGCACCGGGCCAGCTTCTCGGCGCTGCCCGCGGTCACCGCGACCCGGGCCCCGACGGCCTTGGCCAGCTGGATCGCCATCGTCCCGATGCCGCTGGCGCCGCCGTGCAGCAGCACGGTCTCGCCGGGCCGCAGGTGGGCGGTGAGGAAGACGTTGGACCACACCGTGCAGGCCACCTCCGGCAGCGCCGCGGCCTGTTCCGGGCTCAGCCCCGCGGGCAGCGGCAGCAGCTGCCCGCTCGGCACCGCGACCTTCTGCGCGTAGCCGCCGCCGGACAGCAGCGCGCACACCTGGTCGCCGACGGCCCAGCCGGACACGCCCGGCCCGAGCGCGACGATCCGCCCGGCGCACTCCAGTCCGGGGTAGGGCGAGGCGCCGGGCGGCGGGTTGTAGAAGCCCTGCCGCTGGAGCAGGTCGGCGCGGTTGACGGCGGTGGCCGCCACCTCGACCAGGACCTCGCCGTCGCCGGGCACCGGGTCGGGGACCTCGGCCCACACCAGTGCCTCGGGACCGCCGGGTACGGGAATCGTCATCGCATGCATGCCCCGAACCTACTTCGCCGTACGGCGGTTCGGGGTTCAGGCCCCGCCCTGCCCGGTCGACTTGATGACGATCACCCGGTCGGTGAGCTGCAGCACGGCGGCCTCCGGTTCGGTGTAGTTGAGCACCCGCCGGCCCCGCACCACCGCGACCACCAGCTCCTCGCACTCGCGCGGGCTGTGCCCGGCCTCGGCCCGGGTGACCGGCCGCTCGACCACGTCCAGCCCGTTCCCGTAGGTGAGCAGGTCCTCCATCACCGCCCCGGCGTGCGGGCTGAGCATCGACAGCCCGAGCAGTCGCCCGGCCGAACTGGAGCTGGTGACCACGACATCGGCGCCGCTCTGCCGCAGCAGCGGCGCGTTCTCGTCCTCCCGTACGGCGGCGACCACGGTGGCGCCCTTGTTCAACTGGCGCACCGTCAGGGTGATCAGCACCGCCGTGTCGTCCCGTTCGGGGGCGACCACGATCCGGGCCGCGCCGGGTACGGCGGCCCGGACCAGGGTGTCGGTGCGGGTCGCGTCGCCGACCACCCCGACCAGGCCGTGCTGGGAGGCGTGTTCGATGACCTTGCGCTGGGGGTCGACGACGACGATCTCCTCCGCCTTCACCCCCTGCCCGAGCAGGGTGTCGACGGCGCTGCGCCCCTTCGTCCCGAAGCCGATGACGACGGTGTGCTCGCGCACGGTGGACCTCCAGCGGTTCAACCGCCATTGCAGGCGGGTGCGTTCGGTGAGCACCTCCAGGGTGGTGCCGACCAGGATGATCAGGAACACCACGCGCAGCGGGGTGATCACGAAGATGTTGGTGAGCCGGGCGCTGTCGCTGTACGGGGTGATGTCGCCGTAGCCGGTGGTGGAGAGCGTCACGGTGGCGTAGTAGGCCGCGTCCAGGAAGCTGAGTTCGCCGCCCGCGTTGTCGTGGTAGCCGGCCCGGTCGAGGTACACGATCACCGAGGTGGCGACCAGGACGGCGAGCGCCAGCAGCAGCCGGGAGCCCACCTGCCGCACCGCGGGCGCGGTCCGCCGGGCGGGCAGCACGATCCCGGCGTCCGCCCAGGACTCCGCGCCCGGCGCCGAGATGCGCCTGAGCGGACTCATGCGCCCACCTCGCCGCGCCCGGCGGGGGCACTCGCCCACCCGCACCCCTCGACGGTGAGCAGTCCGCGCTCGCTCACGGCGCCTCCACCAGTTCGACGTTCTCCCCCGCGCCGGCCCCGCCGGGCGGGATGACGGCCAGCGCCTCGGCGCGGGCGAGGCCGCGCAGCATCGCGGGCCCGTCGAAGGCGAGCGGTACGACGCCCTCGGCGGTGCGCCGCACCGGCTGGAGCCGGGTGTCCACCGGGTGTCCGGGCAGCGGGACGGCCGCCGGGGCGAGCGCGGGGGCGGTGGCGGCCCGTCCGCCGTGGGCGTGCAGCAGTGGCAGGGCGAGGGTGACCATGCCGGCGACGGCGGCCAGCGGGTTGCCGGGCAGGCCCACCAGGTGGCGTCCGCCGGGGAGTTCGGCCAGCAGCATGGGGTGTCCGGGGCGGACGGCCACGCCGTCGACCAGCAGTCGGGCACCGGCCTCGGCGAGCGCCCGGTGCAGGAAGTCGACCGGCCCGGCGGCCGTTCCGCCGGTGGTGACCACGACGTCGGCGGTGGAGTACCGCAGGGCGTCCCGGAGCAGCCCGAAGTCGTCGCGGACACCCCGGACTTCGGCGACCTCGGCGCCGGCCGCCCGCAGCCAGGGCGGCAGCAGCGGGCTCAGCGCGTCCCGGACGAGTCCGGGGCCGGGGATCCCGGTGTCGAGCAACTCGTCGCCCAGCACGAGCAGTTGGGCGACAGGCCGACGTCGTACGGCGAGCCGGTCGTGACCGCAGGCGGCGGCCAGGCCGAGCACGGCCGGCCCGACCACCGTCCCGGCGGGCAGCAACTCCTCACCCCGGCGGCACTCCTGTCCGCGCGGGCGGACGTCCTGACCGGTGGTCATCGGCTGCGGACCGCGGTCGCGCAGCAGTGTGCCGTCCGTCCGGCCGTGCTCGCGGCGCAGTACGGCGGTTGCCCCGGGCGGCAGTTGGGCGCCGGTGGCGATCTCGACGGCGTCGCCGTCGGCCAGCGGCGCCACCTCGGTGCGACCGGCCAGCACCTGCCCGGCGACCCGCCAGGGTCCGGGTCCGGCGACCGCCCAGCCGTCCATCGCGGAGGTGTCGAAGGCGGGCAGGTCGGTGAGCGCGCCGAGCGGCTCGGCGAGGACGTGCCCGAGCGCCTCGGCCAGCGTCCGCCCGATCACCGGCAGCGGACGCAGCCCGGCCCGGCGGGCGGTCTCCCGGGCGCGCGGCCAGCTCAGCACGCCGGGACCGGTGGTCGGCGCGGCCACGGCGGTCTCCCCGACCGTGCTCACGGCTCGCCCGGACCGTCGGCGGCCGGGCTCTCGTCGGACGGGGCCCACCGCTCGGCGAGCGCCGTGGTCCGGCGGGACGCCTCGGCGACGGCCTCCGCCCCGCCGCCCTGCCGGGCGGCCGCGTAGCCGATCAGGAAGGCGGTCAGCGGTGCGGCGGGCCGGGCCACCCCGTGCGCGACCACCCGGGCCGTGTCGAGCAGTCCCCGGACGTCCACGTCCAGGTCGATGCCCAGGTCGGCCTTGACCTCGGCGATCCAGTCTTCCAGCGTGCGCTCCATGCGCCCATGCTGCCTGATCGGCGGTTTCCCCGAGGTGTTCGCCCCGTGTGCGGCGCGCGTCGTCTCCCTCACGGCCAGGGGCCGGGCCCGGTGAGGACCGGTCAGGACTTCTCCCGTTCCCGGGCCTGCTCAAGGTCCTCCCAGGTGTCGCAGTCGTACGCGACGTTGTCCGTGTCGGCGACCCGCAGCCCGGCCAGTCCGCCGACGAGGCGGCGCAGCGGCTGCCCGGCCGGGTCGCCGAGTGCGGCGAGCGCGGCGCGCAGCGGAGCGGTGCGGTAGGCGGCGGCGAGTGGCTGGTCGCGACCGCCCGCGTCGACCAGCAGGGCGGC
>NZ_MECK01000133.1 GCF_014596465.1 Streptomyces sp. CBMA123
GCCCGCCGCCCGCCGCCCGCCGCCCGCCGCCCGCGCCAGGATTGCCCACCTGCCGCCGGTGTCACCTGCGCTGGGCCGGCCGGTCCCAGCGCGGAGCTGCTGCGCGCTCGCAGCTCCGGCAGCATGTGGGCCCCTGGGGGCCTGCCCTTCGCCCTCCTCCTCGCCCTCCGCCTCCGCGGCTCTGCCTCCCGTTGCGGGCAGGCCCGACTTCCCTTCCCGGCGCGACCCTCACAGTCCTGGGCCCGCCTCCACCTGCGCCCTGCATCCCTCTCTTCCTCGGGCCTCGCCCTTGCGCGGGCCGCCTACGCTGTTCCGCTCTCGCCTGCGGATCAGGGCCGGTTACCGGTTACCGACTGCCTGTTCCCACACCCAGGCCGCGACGCCCACCCGGTTACGGGCACCGAGCTTGCGCTGGATGTTGGCGAGGTGGTTCTTCACCGTTCCCGGTGAGATGAAGAGCCCGGCGCCGATCTCGGCGTTGGTCGCTCCGTCGGCCACCAACTCAGCGATCTCCCTTTCTCTCTCGGTCAGTTCCTCCACCGGGCCGGCTATCAACGGGCCCGGAGCGCCTGCCCCGATCGCGGGACCGGGCATCGGCGTGGAGTCCGAGAGCGCCATGTGCCGCAGCAGTCGGACAGTGATCTGCGGGCTGATCAACGCATCCCCGGCCATCGCCGCCCGAACGGCCTCGATCAGCAGGACCGGCCCCGAGCGCTTCAGCAGGAAGCCCGCCGCACCATTCCGCAAGGCCGTGTGCACGTACTCGTCCAGGTCGAAGGTGGTCACCACGATCACCTTGCATTGACCGGCCAGTTGCCGGGTGACCTCCAGGCCGTCGAGCTTCGGCATCCGGATGTCCGCGACCACCACGTCCGGCCGCAGCCTCCTCGCCTCCTCCACCGCCGCGGCTCCGTTCGCCGCTTCGGCCACCACCACCATGTCCGGCTGGACGTCCAGAATCATCCGGAACGCGCTGCGGACGTCTGCCTGATCATCGGCGACCAGGATCCGAATCGGCCCCGCACTGCTGCTCATCCGCTCTGCTCCCCTGCGCCCGCACTGGTCCTCATCAGGGCTCCCGGCTGCTCCGGGCCCTCCTGCCCTGCCAACGGCAGCCTCGCCGTCACCCGCCAGGCCTCCTGCTCATAGGCGCCGGCCTCGAAAGTGCCGCCCAGCGCCTCCACCCGCGCGGCCAGCCCCGGCAGTCCGCTCCCACCGCCTCGGCGGGGACGTCCGGCCGGACCTGGCGCCCGGCCGTCGTTCGTCACGGTCAGCTCCAGCCACCCGCCGACACGGCGTGCCCGGACATCGATCCGATGAGCGCTCTGAGCGTGCCGGCGAACGTTGGTCAGTGCCTCGACCACGATCCGGTGGACCGTCCCACCCACTTCCCTCGGCACCGGCTGGTCCGGCAGCTCCAGCCGGACCTCCGCGCCGCCCGAGGCGGTGAACCGCTCTGCCACCTCGGCGAGTTCCGAGAGCCCCGGCTGTGGGCTGCGCCCAGTCCCCTCCTCCGTGCGCAGCAGCTGGACCGTCCGATCCAGCGATGCCAGGGCCCGCTGTCCGGCCTGCTCTATCCGTTCGAACATGGCGACGGCTCGAGCCGGGTCGACCGAGGCCAGATAGGCGCCTGCCTGGGCCTGGGCGACCATCCCGCTCACATCGTGTGCCACGAAGTCGTGGAGGTCGTGGGCCAGTTCGAGTCGCTGCGCACGCCTCGCCTCGACCACCGCCCGCTTGCGTCCCTCGTCCAGGCCCCGCAGGTAGAGGCCGATCAGGACCGTCGGCAGCGAGAGCATCGAACCGAACCCGAAGACCGTGAGCATGTCCCCCGGCCCTTCGATGAACGCGAACCGCGTCAGCCAGAGGGCAACCGCTCCGCAGGCCGTCCAGGCCGCCGCCGCGCACCGCGGCCCGTCCTCGGTGCGCAGGCTGATGACCACCGACAGCAGCAGGACGGCCAGTTCGACCAGCCCCAACAGCCCGGCCCAGCGGTCTCCCTCCGCCCAGCGGCCGAGGAGCCAGACCGCGATCGTGACCGCGATCGACGCAACCCCGAGGACCATGGCCACGGCCGCTACCCCGTGGCGCCCTCGCACCAACCAGGCCGGCAGCACCAGGATCAGGACCACCCCGGCCAGCATTTGAGTCATCGTCACCGCCTCCTCGACTCTTCGACTCTTCGACTGCCGTCACACTACGGCGGCGTCCGAGCGATACGCCTGTGCCGATCGGCATATTTCAAAGGCCGGTTGAGCAGGAGGAACAGCCCGATCGGCATCTGCCGTGAGCCCTGGTGGACCTCCAGTCTTGAGACATCGCACCGGCCACGGAGGCCGGAGCCGAAGGGAGTCCACCACCATGTCGAAGCTCGCGATCAACCCGGGTAGCACCGCGCACCGGACCGCGACCACTCTCCCGGCCGTCCCGCCCGCCCCGCGCTGGGCCCAGCTCGCCGCCAAGGCCGCCGCCCTCAGCACCGTTCCCTCGGGGCTGTGGCGGATCGCCTTCGGCTTCGGCCTCCCGGCCGGTTTCACCGGAGCGACGGCCGCGGCGTACGCCGCCCACCAGCCGGGCTGGGGCACGGTCTACTGCGTGGCGCTGAGCTGCCTGGCCGAAGCCCTGGCCTTCCTGACCGTCGGCCTGGTGCGCCCCTGGGGGCTGGTGGCTCCACGCCGGATCCCGCTGATAGGCGGCCGTCGGATTCCGCCGCTCACCGCGATCGTCCCGGCTCTGCTGGGCTCAGTGGCGCTCACGATCCTCGGCATGGAGGGGCTGTTCGGCCGCTGGGCCCACAACCTGGCCGAGCCGGACTCGCCGCGGGGCGCTGCCGCCGTCGTGATGACGCTCGCCTATCTGCCCCTGGTCGCCTGGGGCCCGCTGCTGGGCGCGGTCACTGTCGACTACGCCCGCCGGACGCTGCGGCGGCGCCGATGATCGGCGCGACAGGTCACACCGGGGCCGGCTCCGGGCTCGCCCCCTCCGTGTCGGGCGCGTCCTCACCCGCGCCACTGGCCGGGCGCGGCGCGGGAGCGGCGCGCCGGCCCCACTCGGTCGCGACCAGTACCAGGGCTCCGCCGAGCAGGGCGAGCGGGCCCATCCGGTTCCCGGCGAGGGTGATGCCGAAGACGGCGGCCCACAGGGGTTCGGTGCCGAGCAGCAGGCTCACCCGGGACGGCGAGGTGGCCCGGACAGCCCACATCTGGACGAAGAAGGCGAACAGGGTGCAGAACAAGGACAGGTGCAACAGCCAGGCCCACTGGCCGGCTCCGTACGAGAGCGCGACGCTCCACGGGCTGGGCCCGACGGCCAGCGCGACGACCGTGAACACCGCGGTGGCAACCGCGAGTTGGACCCAGGTGACGGCGAGCATGTCGGTGTTGCGGATGGCCCGGGTGCGGGCCATGGCGAGGACGTACGCCGAGCGGACCAGGGCGGCGCCCAGCACCAGCAGGTCGCCGAGCATCGGGGGGCGCAGCCCGCCGTCGCCGGTGAGCAGGGCGACGCCGAGGACGGCCAGCCCGGCGGCCGCGAGGAAGGCGCGCGGTGGTGCGGTGCGGCCGAGGGCGCTCTCGCCGAGCGGGGTGAGCACCATGGCGAGACTGATGATGAGCCCGGCATTGGTGGCGGAGGTGTGTACGGCGCCGTAGGTCTCCAGCAGGAAGATCCCGCTGAGGACCAGGCCCAGTGCGGCGCCGCCGAGCCACTCGGCGCGGCTCAGCTTCCGCAGGGCCCGCCAGGCGGCCAGTCCGAGCAACGGCAGCACCAGCCCGAAGCGCAGGACGAGCATCGCCACGACCGTCTCCGGCTCGGCCACCCGCTGGACGGCGAGGAAGCTCGACCCCCACACCACTGCCACGAGCAGGACCGGCAGATCACGAAGAACCGATGAGGACGAGGAGGCAGACATGAGGAAGATCCCTCCGAGCGAACGGAACCGGCGGGTGCGAGGACCGTACGGCGTCGGACGGACCCAGGAGCTGGGCGTGTGGCTCAGCGGCGGACGGGGTGAGGGATGGAGCAAGGGTGCGCCATCTTCGCGCACCGGCCCGCCGGTGATCAATGCCCCTGCCAGGTGCCGGCGGGTCAGGAGGCGAGCAAACCGTTCGTCTCGGCGATGGCCTCGATGTCGGCTGGGGTGCCGGACATGATGGCGCGGACATGCTCGGTGACGAGTTCGACCGGCCAGTCCCACCAGGCGGCGCGGAGCAGGCGATCGATGTCGGCGTCATCGAAGCGACGCCGGATCGGACGGGCGGGGTTACCGCCGACGATCGTGTAGGGCTCGACGTCGGCGGTGACCACCGCGCCGGCCGCAATGATCGCTCCGTCGCCGATCCGGACCCCGGGCAGGACAGTGGCGCCGAAACCGAACCAGACGTCGTTGCCGACCACGGTGTCGCCACGGCTGGGCAGGCCCGTGACGATGTCGAGGGTCTGCTCGGTCCAGCTGCCGCCGAACATCGTGAAGGGGAAGGTGGACACGCCGATGGCCGGGTGGGCGGCCCCGGCCATCAGGAAGCGGGTTCCGGTGGCGACCGCGCAGTACTTGCCGATCACCAAGCGCTCAGGGCCGTAGGCGTAGAGGACGTTGCGCTCCTCGAAGTGGGTGGCTCCGTCAGGGTCGTCGAAGTAGGTGTACTCGCCGACCTCGATCCTCGGATCGGTGACGAGCGGGCGCAGCAGGACCGCTCGGTCGTGGCCGGCGAGCGGGTGGAGAGCGGTCGGGTCGGGGATGGCACAGGTGGTCACGCGAGCTCCTCTCGTAATGCGACCAAAGTCGCATTACGATGAGCATGGCACGACCGCCACCCCACAGCAAGCACTAATGCGACTGGAGTCGACTTTGAGCGAGGCCTCCCGCCCCGACCAGCAGCCCCGTACGCCGACCCCGCGCCCGGGCGGCCGCAGCACCCGGGTCCGCGCGGACGTGGTCGCCGCCACGCTCGCCGAAGTCACGGAGAAGGGCTACGACGGACTCACCGCCGAGGCGGTCGCGGCGCGGTCCGGCGTCCACAAGGCCACCCTCTACCGGCGCTGGGGCGGGGTGGACGGCCTGGTCGCGGATGCCCTGACCGCCTCCGCCGACCAGCCCTGGCCCCTGCCCGACACCGGAGACCTCCAGCAGGACCTCCGCCAGATCACCCAGGAGGTGTTCAGCGTCTTCACCGACCCCGAACGGGGCCTCACGCCCACCGCGCTGATCTCTGCCGCCCAGCGTTCCGACATCGGCGCGGCCGCCCTGCGCGACTTCTTCGCGGCCCGCCACCGCCAGGCCGCCGAAGTGGCCCAACGGGCGGTCGCCCGCAGCGAGTTGCCCGTCGAAACGGACGGCGCCGAGGTGGTCCGGGCCGCCACCGCCCCGCTCTACTACCGGCTGTTCGTCACCGGCGAGCCCCTGGACGCCCGCACCGCCGAAAGGGCCGCCGACGCCGCCGCCCTGGCCGCCCGCGCCGGGCTGTTCATGTCCACCCCGCCAGGCACCGACCCTGGCACCGACGCCAACCTCAACCCCAGCCCCGACCTCAACACCGACCCCAACACCGAAGCCGAACCCGGCACCGCGCCGAACACCCCCGCCCCATAGGGCTCGCACCACACCCCCAAGCCCCACCCCAAGCCCACCCCGGGACCCGGCAACCACCAGAGGCCCGACCCCGCCCAGCGCGGCCCCAATACCCCCTCGCATCCCCTTACTTCCCCTCATGCCAAAGGAGCCTCGACCGCCCCAACCCCTACCGGAGACCCACCCGGCCGTGGATGATGCCTCCATGACAAGCACGCCGTCCACCACCCCCCGGAAGGCCCGTCACATGAAGCGCAAGCACTGGGCGCTGGTCGCCGCCGCCACCGTCCTCCCGCTCGCGGCGAGCACCGGCACGGCCGTTGCGGCCCCCTCCGGCGCCGCCCCCGCCCAGAGCGCGGCCTGCACTTACACACCCGCCGTCCCGGCCGACAACTTCAAGGGCATCCCGGTCTTCGACGCGGAGAAGGCCGCCCGCCCCTACAGCGCGACCCTGCGGACCAATCAGGGCCCGATCACCTTCGAGGCACTGACCGACAAGGCGCCCTGCACCACGTTCTCGTTCCGATTCCTCGCCGAGCACGACTATTTCGACCGCAGCCACTGCCACCGCCTCACCACCCAGCGGATCTACGTCCTGCAGTGCGGCGACCCGACCGGGACGGGCAGCGGCGGTCCGGGCTACTCCTTCCCGGACGAGAACCTGACCGGCGCCACCTACCCGGCCGGCACCGTGGCGATGGCCAACGCCGGTCCGAACACCAACGGCAGCCAGTTCTTCATCGTCTGGAAGGACACCAAGCTCTCCCCCGCCTACACCCCGTTCGGCCGGGTCACGGCCGGCCTGGACGTCCTGCAGAAGATCGCCGCCGCCGGCGAGGACGACCAGAACGGTCCCGGCGACGGTTACCCCAACGTCCCCGTGAACATCCGCCACGTGAAGATCAGCAAGCACTGACCGACGGGCGGGCCGCGAACCGCCCGACCCCGCGCCCGTCGCCGCTCCCGTACGGTGGCAGCACCACCGACACCGCAGGGAGCAGCACCGCATGGACAGCCGGATCTGGGAGAGCGTCGACCACCTGGTCGCATGGCTGGACGAGCACACTACCCAGTCGCCGCAGGAGGAGCGCCTGCTGCGGCTCCTCAAGCTCTCCGAGGAGGTCGGTGAGGTCGGCGCGGCGGTGATCGGGGCAACCGGCCAGAACCCGCGCAAGGGTGTCACCCACACCTGGGAGGACGTCCAGCACGAGCTCTGCGACGTCGTCTTCAGCGCCCTCGTCGCCCTCCGGACGCTCACCCCCGACGCGGCCCGGGTGTTCGCCGAGCGGCTCGCCTACGTCGAGCAGCGCTCGGACGCCTCCCGCAACACAGCGGAGCGGGAGGCGTCCCCGGGTGCAGCCCCGGAGGCCACACCCGAGACGGCCCCCGAAGCCCGCTAGACACCGTCCCGCAGCAAGCGCCGGACCTCACCGCGCCACATGTTGGGCAGGCGTCACGCGGTTGGCAGGCGCCACCCGTTCGGGAGGCGTCACGCGTTGGGCGCGACCTTCGCCAGCCCGTTGATCAGGCGGTCCATCGCGTCGCCGCCCTGCGGGTCGGTGAGGTTGGCGAGGAGCTTGAGGGTGAAGCGCATCAGCAGCGGCCGGGGCAGGCCGTGCTGGGCGGCGAGCTGCATCACCTTGGGGTTGCCGATGAGCTTCACGAAGGCGCGGCCGAGCGTGTAGTAGCCGCCGTACACGTCCTTGAGGATGCGCGGGTACGCGTGCAGGGCGCGCTCGCGGCCGCCCTCGGTGACGCGGGCGTGGGCCTGCACGATGACGCCGGCGGCGATCTGGCCGGATTCCATCGCGTAGGCGATGCCCTCGCCGTTGAACGGGTTGACCATGCCGCCCGCGTCGCCGACGAGCAGCAGGCCGCGGGTGTAGTGCGGCTGCCGGTTGAAGGCCATCGGCAGGGCGGCGCCGCGGATCGGTTCGGTCATGTTCTCGGGGGTGTAGCCCCACTCGGCCGGCATGCTGGCGCACCAGGCCTTGAGCACCTCGCGCCAGTCGAGTTCGCCGAACGCGGGCGAGGAGTTGAGGATGCCGAGGCCGACGTTGGAGGTGCCGTCGCCCATGCCGAAGACCCAGCCGTAGCCGGGCAGCAGCTTGCGCTGGCTGTCGCGGGTGTCCCACAGCTCCAGCCAGGACTCCAGGTAGTCGTCGTCGTGGCGGGGCGAGTTGAAGTAGGTGCGGTAGGCGACGCCCATCGGACGGTCCTCGCGGCGGTGCAGGCCCATGGCGAGGGAGAGCCGGGTGGAGTTGCCGTCGGCGGCGACCACCAGCGGGGCCCGGAAGGTGACGGGCCGCTTCTCCTCGCCGAGCTTGGCGGTGACGCCGACGATCCGGCCGGTGCGCTCGTCCAGGACCGGCCCGCTGACGTTGCAGCGCTCGTAGAGCCGGGCGCCGGCCTTCTCGGCCTGACGGGCGAGCAGTTCGTCGAAGTCGGCGCGCTTGCGGACCAGGCCGTAGTCGGGGAAGGAGGCCAGCTCGGGCCAGTCCAGCTCCAGCCGGACGCCGCCGCCGATGATGCGCAGGCCCTTGTTGTGCAGCCAGCCGTTCTCGGTGGAGACGTCGATGCCCATGTCCACCAGCTGCTTGGTGGCGCGCGGGGTGAGGCCGTCGCCGCAGACCTTCTCGCGCGGGAAGGCGGTCTTCTCCAGCAGCAGCACGTCCAGCCCGGCCTGGGCGAGGTAGTACGCGGTCGTGGAGCCGGCCGGGCCCGCGCCGACCACGATGACGTCGGCGGTGCTCTCGACCGTGCTGTCCGGCTTCGTCAGATCGGCTGCGGTCTCGGACACGTGGACACACTCCTGGAGCTGCGGCGGGGGGATGGCGGCTTTTGTCTCCGGCAGTCTAGTTCCGCTCACGCCGCCGGAACCCCCCGCCGCCGGAACCCCGCGCCCCATGCAGGAGCCGCCTCCGCCCAACGGCCCCACCGCCGCGGCGGAACCCGCATCGCACCGCGCCCTGGCCGAACCCGCATCGCACCGCGCCCCGGCCGAACCCGCATCACACCGCCCGGCCGGAGTCCCCGCCGCCCCCGCCACCCGGCTACGCCTGCTTGTACCCGCGGTGCAGCGCGACGATCCCGCCGGTCAGGTTCCGCCAGGCGACCTTCGACCAGCCGTTCTCCTGCATCCGGGCGGCCAGCGCGGGCTGGTCCGGCCAGACCCGGATGGACTCGGCGAGGTAGACGTACGCGTCCGGGTTGCTGCTGACGGCGGTGGCGACCGGGGGCAGCGCGCGCATCAGGTACTCGGTGTAGACCGTGCGGAACGGCGTCCAGGTCGGTGTGGAGAACTCGCAGATCACCAGCTTGCCGCCGGGCTTGGTGACCCGGTGCATCTCGCGCAGCGCCGCGTCGGTCTCCTGGACGTTGCGCAGCGCGAAGGAGATCGTCACCGAGTCGAAGGTGTCGTCGGCGAACGGGAGCCGGGTGGCGTCGCCGGCGGTGAGCGGCAGTTCGGGGTGGCGGTGCTTGCCCTCGGTGAGCATGCCGACCGAGAAGTCGCACGGGACGACCTTGGCCCCGGCCTCGGCGAAGGGCAGCGAGGAGGTGCCGGTGCCGGCTCCGAGGTCGAGCACGAGGTCCCCGGGTCCGGCGGCCACCGCCTCGGCCACCGCCCGGCGCCAGGCACGGGCCTGGCCGAGGGAGAGCACATCGTTGGTGAGGTCGTACTTGGCCGCGACGTCGTCGAACATGGCGGCGACTTCGTGCGGCTGCTTGTCCAGGGAGGCTCGGGTCACGCCCCCCATTGTTCACCCTGTGACGGACACCCCGACCCACGGGGCGCACCAGTCGGCCCGCCGGAAGGTCCGACCGAAGGTCCTCCCGGGGGCGCCGGCCGGGGAACCCCGCACCCCACGGCGTCCCCCGCCCCGTCCTAGTGGGCGCCCCGACGCCCGCCCGTGCGGCGCCGGCGCCGCGAGCGCTTGCCCTGGGTTATCGCGGGCATCCCCTCGGCGAGCGCCCCGGTGGCCATCGCGAGGTTGGCGGCGAGCCGCCCGTGCCCGCTGCGGACCGCGACGTCCCGCCGGTGGCGCCGGATGCGCAGTACGCAGATCACGAACAGCAGGACGGCGACCGGCACGCTGAACCGGGCCAGTCCGACGCCGACCGGCTGCGGGTAGGTGTCGCCGCAGATCCGTACCGCGCCGGGGTCGTCGGCCGCGTGTTCCAGGCAGACCGCGTCACCGACCTTGGCGCCGTCGGAGAGCGGCAACGCGGCGGCGGTGTGCGGCTGGCCGCTGACCTTGTAGCTGACGGCGCTGTACGTGCCGCCGCCGGTCGGCAGTTGGGTGACGACGCCCTCGACTCTTACCGGGTGGGCCGCGATCCGGTCGGCCTGGTCGGCCTGGCGCCAACCGAGCAGGCACATCCCGACGGCCAGCACGGCGCTGAGCACGGTGGCGAGGTACCAACCACGGCCCAACCGCGGGGAGCGCGGCGGGGGGACGGTCGCGGTTCGCATGGTTCCTGTCCTGGCTTGCCTCCGGGGCCTGGGACACGGCCCCGCCACCCGCGGGCACGGGCGGTGGTGTGGTGAGCGTACGGAGTGAGCTGTCCGGGATCGTATCCGCTGGCGGGCCCTCAGGTCACGGTGAAGGGGCAATCATCCCCCGCAGCGGGCGCGGCAGTTCGGGTGCACACGAAGGAAGTCCCGTACGTGGCAAGGCAATCCGCCTACTGATGAGTACGTCACACCGGGCCCGATCACCGGCCCCGGCCGGCCTCACCCTTGCCTGGACTCACTGCCGACGGGCCTCACCGCTGCCTGGGCTCACCGCCGCCGGTACACCAACCGCCCGCCCAGCACGGTCGCCAGGCACCCACCGGACGCCGGCTCCACCCCACCCGCCGCCGCAACCACCGGAAACACCGCGAAGTCCGCCCGCCCACCGGCCGCCACCCGCCCGTGCACGGCCCGCATCAACGGCAGCACCGCCAACGGATCCAGCACCCCCACCACTTCGGAGGCCCCCACCGCATCCGCATCCGGCGCCGCCGCGTCCAGAGCCCCCGCACCCCCCGGCAACGCGACCAGCCCGGACCGCGCCACCGCCGTCCGCACCGAGGCCCGTTCGAACGGCCCGGCCACCGCCGTCACCCCGAACCCGAGCATCCGCTGCAGCCCGCGCCGCGCGCTGGCCCCGTACCGGGCCTCGTCGGTGCAGCCCACCAGCCCGTCCGCGACCGGTTCGACGCCGATCTCCTCCCGCGGGTCCGGGTGGTAGTCGCGCTCCAACAGCCGCTGCCCGCAGGGGTTGCGCAGCCCGGGTGTGAGCACGGCGTTGCCCCAGTCCCGGACCCGCGCCGACGGATGGGCCGCCGCCAGTTCCGGGTACGGCCCGAGGGCCTCGACCAGTTCGCCGCGCACCACCACCGCCCCGTCGGCGAAGGACGGGGCGGTGGGATCGGCCGGGTCGGGCAGCAGGAACGCCGCCCGGTGGAGGGTCAGCACGGTGGCTTCGGGGCCGGACTCAGTTGTCCAGGATCTTCAGCTCGGGGTGCGCAGTGCCGCCCTCGATCGCCGTGGAGGCGATGTGGGAGGCGACCCGGGCGTCGACCGGGTCGTTCGCCGGGTCGTCCAGCACCCGCAGGTGCTCGTACGTGGTGGAGCGCTGGGCCGGGACGCGGTCGGCGGCGCGGATGAGGTGGATCAGCTCGGTCAGGTTGGAGCGGTGCTTGGCACCGGCCGCCGAGACGACGTTCTCCTCCAGCATCACGGAGCCGAGGTCGTCCGCGCCGTAGTGCAGCGACAGCTGGCCGGCCTCCTTGCCGGTGGTGAGCCAGGAGCCCTGGATGTGGGCGACGTTGTCGAGGAACAGCCGGGCGATGGCGATCATCCGCAGGTACTCGAAGACGGTGGCCTGGGTCGAGCCCTTGAGGTGGTTGTTCTGCGGCTGGTAGGTGTACGGGATGAAGGCGCGGAAGCCGCCGGTGCGGTCCTGCACGTCGCGGATCATCCGCAGGTGCTCGATCCGCTCGGCGTTGGTCTCGCCGGTGCCCATCAGCATGGTGGAGGTGGACTCCACGCCGAGGCCGTGCGCGGTCTCCATGATCTCCAGCCAGCGCTCGCCGGACTCCTTGAGCGGGGCGATCGCCTTGCGCGGCCGCTCGGGCAGCAGTTCGGCGCCGGCGCCGGCGAAGGAGTCCAGGCCCGCCTTGTGGATCCGGGTGATGGCCTCCTCGATGGAGACGCCCGAGATCCGGGACATGTGCTCGACCTCGGAGGCGCCGAGCGAGTGGATCACCAGCTGCGGGAAGTCGGCCTTGATCGCCGAGAACGCGCGCTCGTAGTACTCCACGCCGTAGTCCGGGTGGTGGCCGCCCTGGAACATGATCTGGGTGCCGCCCAGCTCGACCGTCTCGGCGCAGCGGCGCAGGATCTCGTCGAGCTCGCGCGACCAGCCCTTGTCGCTCTTCGGCGGCACGTAGAAGGCGCAGAACTTGCACGCCGTCACGCACACGTTGGTGTAGTTGATGTTGCGCTCGATGATGTACGTCGCGATGTGCTCGGTACCCGCGTAGCGGCGGCGGCGCACCGCGTCGGCGGCGGAGCCGAGCGCGTGCAGCGGCGCCGAGCGGTAGAGCTCCAGCGCCTCCTCCGGGGTGATCCGGCCGCCGGCGGCGGCCCGGTCGAGCACGGCCTGCAGGTCGGTGCTGGACGCATCGAGGGTGGTCGCTGCGAGCTCGGTCACCTGGCGGCCTTCTCTCTCTCAAGTGCTACTCGGGTACGGCCGAACCAGCCTACGCCAGGCGTTTCGGGCGCCCGCGTCAGCCCGCTGAACTGCGCCTCTGCCCTGTGTGTCCGCACTGTGTGTCCGCACTGCGCCGCGGCCCGCTTCGCTCCCGTCGGCCGGCCGGTCCGGAGCCCACCTCACGGGGTGGCGCCGCCCACCCGGCGGAGCGTGCCGGCCGGGTTGCCGGCGGCCGGGTCGGCGGAGGTGAAGCGGATCGTCCCGTCGGACTGCAGGGTGAGCGTCTCCGCGTTGGAACCGCCGGTGCAGGCGCCGGGGATCGAGGAGCGCACCAGCCGGGACTGGAACACCAGCTTGGTGTCGGCGACGGACCTGAGCGTCCAGGCGCCCTCGCAGCTGATCGAGATGAGGCCGGAGAGGGCGTTGCGGCTGGTGGTGGCCTCCTGGCCGACCGCCGCCTGGTGGACGGTGATCGTGGTGGTGCCGCCGGGCAGCCCCTTGTCGGTGACCATGTCCCCGCTCCAGGTGCCCAGGAACGCCGCCGGCACCGCGTCGCCGCCACCCGCCCCGGGCGCCGGGGACACCCCGGACGGAGAGCCTGACCGCGACGCGGAGACGGAAGCGGAAGTGGAGGTCGAAGCGGACGGACCGTCCGGAACGAAGGCCCCGGGCGACGCGATGGCCGCACTCGGATCGATGGACGGGATCGGCATCGGCCCCACCGAGGGCACCGGCACCGCCGGATCGGGCCGCTGGACCAGCGCGTACAGCCCGTACCCGACACCCCCGAGCAGGGCGACCGCCAGCGCCACCGCCCCCGCGGTCACGGCCGGTCGACGCCGCCGCCGGGCGATCCCCGGGTACGCGCCCGTCCCGGGCGGATAGGCGCGCAGCGGCCGCTCACCCGACGCAGACAGCGCCCCCGACCCCTGCCCGTCCCCCGCGTGCCCCAAGTCCCCCAAGTCCCCTGAACCCCCCGAGTCCCCCAGCTCCCCTCCTGTACCTCCCACATCCCCCGAACCCGCCGAGTCCCCCTCCAGGTCCAGCAGTTCCACCGCACTGCGCCCCACCCCCGCCGCCAGCGCCGGCGGCAGCCAGTCCCCCCGCGCGAGCCGGCCGGCGACCGCACCGTCCGGGTCCAGCCAGGCACCCAGCTGGTGCGGGGTGGGCCGGGCGGCCGGGTCCTTGGCCAGGCAGTGGAGGACGACGGCCCGCAGGGCGTCGGGCACCCCGGTGACGTCCGGTTCCTCGTGCAGCACCCGGTAGAGCAGGACGGCCGCGCTGACCCCTTCGCCGAAGGGGTGGACGCCGGTGGCGGCGAAGGCGAGGACGGCGCCGAGCGAGAAGACGTCCCCGGCCGGTCCGGACGGCCGCCCGTTCGCCTGCTCGGGCGACATGAAGCCCGGCGAGCCCACCACATACCCCGAACGGGTGAAACCACTGGTCGCGTCCAGGGCCCGGGCGATCCCGAAGTCGATCAGCCGGGGCCCGTCCAGGGTGAGCAGCACGTTGGAGGGTTTGACGTCGCGGTGCACCAGGCCGAGCCCGTGCACGTGGGCGAGCGCTCCGGCGAGCCCGATGCCGAGGGCGCGGACGGCGGTCTCCGGCAGCGGACCGTGCTCCCGGACGGCGGCGTCGAGTGCGGGGCCGGCGACGTAGCCGGTGGCGACCCAGGGCGGCTCGCCCTCGGTGTCGGCGTCCAGGACGGGCGCCGTCCAGGCGCCGCCGACCCGTCGGGCGGCGGCCACCTCCTGGCGGAAGCGGGCGCGGAACTCGGTGTCGTCCGCGAGTTCCGTCCGGACCACCTTGACGGCGACGGTGCGTCCGCCGGCCGTCCGGCCGAGGTAGACCCGGCCCATCCCGCCCGAGCCGAGCCGCCGCAGCAGCCGGTAGGCGCCCACCTGGCGCGGATCGTCCGACCCCAGTGCCCGCATGCCCCGCACGCTCCCCTCGCACGCGCACG
>NZ_MECK01000134.1 GCF_014596465.1 Streptomyces sp. CBMA123
CTCGGCTCCGGCCGGCCGGGCCCCGGCGCGACCGCGCCGCGGACCGCGCTGGAGGCCCAGCTGACCGAGGTCTGGGAGGAGGTCCTCGGCACGGCGCCGATCGCCGTGGACGACGACTTCTTCGAACTCGGCGGCGACTCGCTGACCGCCGTCCGGCTGGCCGCGGCCTGCCGCGCCCGGCTCGGCGCCGACGTCCGCCAGCGCACCCTGTTCCAGGCGCCCACGGTGGCCGCGCTCGCCGCCGAACTCGACCGCGCCACCCCGGCGGACGGCCCGGCCCCCACACCGGGGGAGACCGACGGGGGAGCGGCCCCGGCCTCCTACGCCCAGCAGCAGATGTGGCTGCTGCACAAGCTCGCCCCCGGCTCCCCCCGGTTCAACGAGCCGGTGGTGCTGCGGATCGCCGGACCGCTGGACACCACCGCGCTGCACACCGCGCTCTCCGGCCTGGTCGCCCGGCACGGCGCCCTGCGCACCGTGTTCGCCACCGAGGACGGCCTGCCGGTGCAGCTGCCGCGGGAGCCGTACCGGCCCGACCTGCCGCTGCTGGACCTCACCGGCCACGGCGAGGAGGCGGCGGCCGAGGCCGTCGCCCGGCTGGTGCGCGAGCCCTTCGACCTGACCCGCGGCCCGCTGCTGCGGGCCACCCTGGTCCGCCGGGGCGCCGAGGACCACCTGCTGGTCCTGGTCCTGCACCACATCGTCTTCGACGGCCGCTCGATGGAGGTCCTGTTCGACGAACTCGGCCCGCTGTACGCGGCCGCGCTCGCCGGTACCGAGGCCGAACTGCCGGCCCCCGCCCCGGACTACCGGGACTGGGCCCGCGCGCAGCGCCGGCAGGCCGCCGAACAGGGCCATGACGCCCAGCTCGGGTACTGGCGCGAGCAACTGGCCGGCGCCCCGGCGACCACCCGGCTGCCCGCCGCCCCGGACGCGTCGGCACCGGCCCCCGGCCGCGGCGCGGTGCACACCTTCGCCGTGCCGGCCCCGCTCACCGCCCGGCTGCGGGAGCTCGCCGGGGCCGAGCGGGCCACCCTGTTCATGGTCCTGCTGAGCGCCTTCTACCAGCAGGTCCACCACGCCACCGGCGCCCGCGACCTGGTCGTCGGCACCCTCACCTCGGGCCGGGACCGGCCCGAACTGGACGGCGTGGTCGGCATGTTCGTCAACACCCTGAGCCTGCGGACCGAACTGGAGCCGCACCGCCCGTTCCGCGAGCTGCTCACCCGGGTGCGCCGCACGGTGGGCGAGGCGCTGGCCCACCAGGACGTGCCCTTCGAGCGGGTCGTGGAGGAGCTGCGCCCCGCCCGGGGGCGCGGGCACAGCCTGTTCTTCCAGCTGATGTTCACCTTCGGCAGCACCCCCGCCCGGGGGCCCGAACTGCCGGGCGCCGTCACCACGGTGGTGCCCTGCGACACCGGCACCGCGAAGTTCGACCTCAGCCTCGCGCTGGACGAGGACGGCGCGGGCGGCCTCACCGGCCGGCTGGAGCACGACCTGAACCGGCTCGGCCCGGAGGCCGCCCGGCGGCTCGCGGACGACTACCTCGCCCTGCTGGAGCGGGCCGCGGCCGACCCCGGGCACCGGGTGGGTGCCGAATGACCCGCCCCGCGCCGCGGTCAGGCCGGGCCGCGTCCCTCCGGGGCGGGCAGCCGGCGGGTCACCTCGGCGACCAGCGCCCGCTCGTGCTCGCGCAGGTAGAAGTGCCCGCCGGGGTACGTCAGCACCTCGTGGCCGGCGGTCGTGACCTCGGCCCAGCTGTCCAGCTCGGCCACCGGGCAGGCCGGGTCCTGCTCGCCGCCGAACGCGGTGACCGGCACGTCCAGCGGGTCGGTGGGCGCGTCCGGCCGGTAGCGGTCCAGCATGGTGTAGTCGGCGCGCAGCGAGGGCATCAGCAACTCCCGCATGTCCGGGTGCTCGTAGAAGTCGGCGTCGCTGCCGGACAGCACCCGGACCACGGCGATCAGCGAGGCGTCGTCCAGGCCGGGCCGGCGGCGGTCGCCGTAGCCCACGTGCGGTGCGCCGCGGCCGGAGACCAGCAGTCGGGCCACCGGCTGTCCGTCGTCGCGGAGGTTGCGGGCGGCCTCGTAGGCGACCGCCGAACCCATGCTGTGCCCGAACAGCACCAGCGGCAGCCCGGTGTGGGCCTTCAGGGCCCGGGCCGCCCCGGCGGCCAGCTCCGGCAGGGACTCGACACAGGGCTCGGCGATCCGGTTCTGCCGCCCCGGGTACTGCACGGCCAGCATCTCGACGCCGGGCGGCAGCAGCTGCGGCCAACCGAGGTAGCTGGTCGCCGTGCCGCCCGCGTGCGGGAAGCACACCAGCCGCACCCGGGCGTCCTCGACCGGGTAACGCCGGAGCCACGGGTCGGAGTTGTCCACCTTCGGATGCCGCGGCACGACCATGACCACCCCGTTCCGGCCCGCGTCCCGCAGCCCCCGGTGGGCGGGAGGACGGCCGGCCACTCGATCAACGGCGTCACCCTACCAACCGGCGACGCCCCGCCGACCGGTCACTTTCGCCCCGAGCCGACCTGGAGCACCGCATGAGCACGGTACCGACCGACCACTGGACACCCTGCACGGTGATCGACCAGAAGCGCCTGTACGACCTCTACACCTCCGTCCCGACGGCGGAGGGGTACCGGGAGATGGTCGGGATGGAGGACCGCTGGATCGGGGCGATCGCCGAGGGCCTCCGCCGCACCGCCCCGGAGTTCGCCTCCCACTCCGAACTCCTGCGGGAGCTGTCCGCCTTCCTGGCGCGGGAGGGCACGGCGGCCTCCGACGGCCACCGCTTCCTCGCCGAGGAGGCGACGCTCGACCAGTTCCGCGTGGTGGTCAGCGAGTTCGCGATGGACGGGCTCACCGAGTCGCTCAACCTGCTGCCGGTGGTGCCGCGGCTGCCGTACAAGGCCGGCATGGCCGTCTTCCGCGTGATGGTGGACGAACTCGGCTGCGGCAACGACGACCAGGCGCACTCCGAGCTGTACCGCGAGCTGCTGCGCGAACTGGACCTGCCCACCGAGGTGGAGGCGTACCGGGCCGGCTCCAGTGCGCAGGCCCACGCCTACGTCAACATGTTCCACTGGCTGGCCTCGCGGGCCGAGACGCCCGAGTACTTCCTCGGCGGCTACGCCTACTTCGAGGCCAGCGTGCTGTACGGGTTCCGCAGTTTCGCCCAGGCCGCCCGGCGGCTCGGCCTGAAGTCGGGCAGGTACTACACCGAGCACCTCTACATCGACACCTACCACAGCAAGCAGATGCGGGTGGCGATCCGGGAGACCCAGGCGGCCGGCGGACTGGACCTCGCCAAGGTGTGGGCGGGCGTCGAGCTGACCAGCGCCATCGTCGGCGACGCGACGGAGACGGCGATCGCCCTGGCCCGGGAGGCGGGACGCGCATGACCGAGACCGTTGCCGAGGCCGTTGCCGAGACGGTTGCCGAGACCGCCCAGGAGCCGAGGGTCCAGCAGGTCAGCGAGCGGCTGATCCTGGTCGAGGCCGGCGGCCGGCGGCTGATCACCGACGCCGCCTGCCCGCACCGCAAGGGCCTGATGCGCTACGGGCACCTGGACGCCGACCGGATGCTGCTCCGCTGCCCGCTGCACCACTCCGCCTTCGACCTGCGGGACGGCGGCCGCCGGGTCGCCGGCCCGGCCTGCGCCGCGCTGCGGATCCTCGCGGACCTGCCGGAAGGCGCACCGGTGCCCCCGGAGGCCGAACTGCGCCGGCTGGAGGGCCGGCTCGATGCGGGGGACTGACCGGGGCCGCACGGCGGACCGGCCACCGGCCGGTCCGCCGCGCCGGCCGGCCGGCTCAGCCCGCCGCGACCTCGGCGGCGGGTCGGCCGTCGTGCTCGGCGAGTTCCGCGACCAGGACGGCCCGCAGCTCCCCGTACGTCGGCGCGAGCGCGCGCACGCCCGCGATCACGGCGTCGTCGTCCTGGACGACCAGCGGGTACTGGAGCCCGCCGACGATCCGGGCCTGCCGGCCCAGCACCTCGGCCGCGTTCCGGAAGCCGATCCCGGCCAGGGCGGTCGAGGCGTCCGACAGCCGGCGGGCACCGGCCCGGACGGCGAACTTCTCCATCACCTGCCGGATGTCCGGGTCCAGGCCCTCGGCCACCTGCTCGGCCAGCCGCTCCAGACCGGCCGCGGTGCCGAGCGAGCCGGGCGGCATGTCGGCGGCACCGGTGCTCCGGCCGCTCAGCAGCTCCACGGCGCGCGGCAGCGAGGCCCGCAGGGCCTGCGCCTCGGTGGTCTCCCGGACGCGGGTGAAGCCGGTGCGCAGCACGAACGGCTGCTCCACGTAGTCGATCTTCTCCGCCTGCCAGGCGGCCAGGAAGGCCGGTACCGGCAGGGTCGCCCAGGGGTGGCCGTGCGGGTCGTGGAAGACCACGGTGTCCCCGTCGACCGCCACCACCAGCACGTAGTGGTCGGCGCCGATCGCCTCGCCGGAGCCGGGCTGCTGGAGCAGCAGGCCCATGTCCAGCGGCCCCGCCAGCACCGGCCCCCCGGCGACGGCCGCGCGCAGCCGCCGCTCGGCCTCGTCGGGGTCGTCGCCGGCACTGCGCAGGCACTCCCAGCCCAGCAGTCCGATCGCCGCGTCCAGGCCCTGCTCCGGGTCCCAGCCGAAGGGGTCGAAGAACGGCAGCACCCCGTCGATCAGCTGGAAGCCGAACGGTGACCCGGTCAGCACCTCCAGCACCGGCGCACCGGGCGCACCCGGGCCCAGCGCCATGGCGAGCGAGTTGGAGAAGCAGTACGGGCCGGAGCCGATGTAGGGGAACAACACGACCTCATCACCTGGAACTTGACAGCACGTTCCCGCTCACCTTAGGCACCCGCGCCTGACCTCCACCACTCGGCACGAACCGCACCACCCCACCGGAAGGACTTGATCATGCACGCTTTCATCATGGCCGGCGGCAAGGGCGTCCGGCTGCGGCCCTACACCACCGCGCTGCCCAAGCCGCTGGTCCCGATCGGCGACCAGCACGCGATCCTGGAGATCGTGATGCGCCAGCTCGCGGCGGCCGGCTTCACCAAGGTCACCCTCGCGATCGGCCACCTCGGCCACATCATCCGCGCCTACGTCGGCGACGGCACCCAGTGGGGACTGGAGGTCGAGTACGCGGTCGAGGACAGCCCGTTGGGCACCCTCGGCCCGCTGGTGATGATGCGGGACCGCCTCCCCGAGCACTTCCTGGTGATGAACGGCGACATCCTGACCTCGCTGGACTACGCCGCCGTCCTGGAGCGGCACCGGACGGCCGGCGCCCCGCTGACCATCGCCACCCACAACCGCCAGGTGAACATCGACTTCGGCGTGCTCACCACCACGGACGACGGGCACGTCACCGGCTTCCGGGAGAAGCCCAGCCTGGCCTACCAGGTGTCCATGGGCGTCTACGGCCTCAGCCGCACGACCCTGGAGGGCTACCTGCCCGGCCTGCCGCTCGGCTTCGACGAACTCGTCCTGGACCTGCTGGAGCGGGGCACCCACCCGGCCACCTACCAGTTCGACGGCTACTGGATGGACATCGGCCGCCCCGAGGACTACGACCGGGCGAACACCGAGTTCACCACCCACCGCGAACTGCTGCTCGGCCGCCACTGACCCGGCGCGTCCGCCCGTTCCCCCGCCCGCACCCGCCTCCTGCCCGCACCCCGAACCCCTGCCCGCATCCGCCCCCGCGGGTGCGGGCAGGGTCGTGGTGGTGGGCGTTTAGGATCGATTCGTGCCCACACGTCGAAGCAGCGGACCGCTGTACCTCCAGATCGCCCGCCGGATCCAGGACCGCATCGACGCCGGTCAGTACGCCCCCGACACCCGGCTGCCGAGCGAGAACGAGTTCGCGGCCGAGTTCGGCGCCAATCGGCTGACGGTCCGTCAGGCCGTCGCCGAGCTGGCCCGGGCCGGCGCGATCGAGATCCGCCGCGGTGTGGGCACCTTCGTCCGCCGCCCGGTGCTGCGGCACACCGTCGACGTCACGGTGGACCCGGCCAGCGCCAGGATCGACGTGGGCAACCGGAGCGCCGGCCTGCCGCCGACCGCGCTGCGCGGCGCGGAGGAGCGGGTGCTCGCGCTCACCGCCGCCCCGAGCACCCCGGCGGACCAGCTCGCTGCCGCCCAACTCGACTGTACGGTCGAAGAGTTGACCAGAATCGACGCGCTGGCCCGGATCGACCGCCGGCCCTGGGTGGTCAGCAGCTACTGGACCGCCACCGAACTGCTGGGCCCGGCCGCGGCGGAGCTGGCCGACCCCGGGCCGTCCCGGGACGTGACCGAGGCCGTCACCCGGGCGATCGGCGTCGAGCTCGAGGTCGACTGGCGGGGCTTCAGCGCGATCGCGGCGGACATCGCGGACGCCGAGCGGCTCGACGTCCCGGCCGGCACCCCGCTGCTGGTCCGCGAGGGCGTCAACTGCGCCCCGGACGGCCGCCCCGTCCTCTACCTCCGGCGCCGCGCCATCGGCGACGGCACCACCTTCGTCCTGCACTACCGCGACGGCCGGGCCGCGCCCCGGGGCCGGGAGTAGGGCGTCGAGGCCCGGGTGATCCCGGCGGCCCTCCCCAGGCCCTCCGCCCGGGCCGACCCCGGCCACGCCGAAGCCCTTCTCGGCGCCATCGGCGACCCCCGCCTCGGCGACGCCCCAACCGCCCCCCACCTCTGATCCGACACCTCTGATCCGAGAGGTCCTCGCCGCCTGCCCGGCCATTGCCCTCGGTGGCGGTCGTCCCGGCGCCAACTCGGCCCGGCCGTACGGGCCTTGCTCCGTCGCTCCGGCGGGGTGACGGGTCAGAGTACGGCGAGCCGGTCCACCAGGAGGTCGGCGAGCCGGCGGGTGGTGACGGCGTCCCAGCCCTGCTGCTCGGCGAGTTCGCGGGCGGTGGCGACGATGAGGCGTTCGCGTTCCGCCCGTTCGCGTTGCTTTCGTTCCTGTACCGACATGACCCGATCCTAGCACTGCTAGACAGTGGAGCGGCAGCAGTACTAGCATTGCCTCATCAGCTAGCGGCACTAGATGTCCGGAGGGGTCATCATGCTCAGCGCACTCGAGGTGTTCACGACCGTGGTCGTCGGGGTGATGGTGGGGGTGGAGTTCTCCGTCGCCTTCGTCATGAACCGGATCTTCGGCGCACTTCCCGAGGACAGCGGCCAGCTCGCCCGCGCCCACGGCGGCCGGATGCTCGGCGCGGTGATGCCGGTCTGGTACATCTCCTCGCTCGTCCTCGCCGGCGCCTGGGCCGCCGCCGGATGGCACCACCACGGCACCGGTCTCGTTCTCACCGCCGCGGTGCTGCTGATCGTCAGCGTGATCATGTCCGTTCTGCTGCTCGTCCCGATCAACAACCGCAGCAAGACCTGGACTCCGGAGAACCGGCCCGCCGACTGGAAGGAGCAGAGCGACCGCTGGGACCGCTACCACTACGTCCGCGTCGCCGTCATCATCGCCGCCTTCGCCCTGCTGGTCACCGCCCTCGTCTGAGCCCGCCGGCTCGGACCCTCGCAAGGAGACACCGATGTCGCTCAAGACCGTCAACACCGCCCTGACCACCGCGGGCGTCCTCTTCATCTTCTACTTCGGGGTGTCCTTCATCGTGACCCCCGAGACCATCGCACCGGGCTTCGGCCTGCCGAGCCGGCCCTCCGGCGACGGCGGCGGCTTCCTGGTCCTGAAGGGGGTCCGCGACGTCGGGGACGGCCTGATCCTGAGCGCCCTGCTGCTGACCGGTCAGCGCCGCGCCCTGGCCTGGGCCCTGCTGGTCGGGTCCTTCATCCCGTTCGGCGACATGACCACCGTGCTCGCCCACCACGGCTCCACCGGCGCCGCGTTCGGCGTCCACGGCCTGACCGCGGTCGGAATGGTCGTCACCGGCCTGCTGACCCTGCGCGAGACCCGCCAGGCCGCCGCCGCCCCGGTGTCCGCTCCGGTCCCCGCCGCGGCGGGTTGAGCGCAGGGGGCGTGCGGCCGGACCGCTCACCCCGCGCCGTCCCGCGCCCGGAACGCGCGGAGCCCCCGCCTGGGCAACCAGGGCGGGGGCCGACGGGCCGTCAGGCCGCAGGGGTGAGGAGGGGGTCGGTGTGGGTGAGGGTGGCGCCGAGGCGGTGGAAGGTGTCGAGGGCGGCGGTGTGGCCCTGGAGGGAGAGGGCGGCGACGGCGTCCTCGACGACGGTGGTGGGGTAGCCGAGGGAGACGGCGGTGCGGACGGTTTCGCCGACGCCGTACTCGGTGGCGATGCCGGCGATGACGAGGCTGGTGGCGCCGAGGCGGGTGAGGCGGTCGGCGAGGTCGGTGCCGGCGAAGGCGTCGATGCCGTACTTGGTGACGACCTCGTTGCCGGGGCGGGCGGCGACCTCGGGGGCGAAGCGGTTGAAGGCGGAGTCGGGGCCGCCGTCGCTGCCGTCCGTGCGGGCGTGGCGGACCAGCACGACGGGCAGGCCGGCGGCCTCGAAGGCGGACTTCAGCCGGGCGGCGGAGCGGACCACGGCGGCGCCGGGGAGCGGGGCGACCGGGCGGCTGACGATCCACTGCTGGAGGTCCACCAGCACCAGGACGGTGCCGGGGGTGAGGGCGGCGGGGGCGTGGGACATCGGGTTCCTCGGGTGGGTCGATCGGTGGCTGGTCGCTCGCTCGACGGTCGCCGGGCGGACGGCGTTCGGACGGACGGGCGGACGGCGGACGGTGTTCCGACGGACGGTCAGCCGGCGGTGACGTCGCCGGCGCCCAGGTGGCCGGTGCGGGCGCCGTGGTCGAGGACCTCGATGCCGCTCAGCCCGAGGTGTCCGACGGCCGGGAGGTAGGCGGCCTCCAGGGCGGCGCGGCCGAGCCGGTGGAGCCGTGGGTGGCCTCGCTCTCGGCGAACGTGGCGCCGTTCGCTGATGCCGGTCTCGCGGTGGATCCACTCGGCGGTCACGCCGGCCCGGGAGCCGACCAGGGTGGTGTCGACGGCGGTCGCGGGCAGGTGTGACCCGGTGCCGAGGATTCCGACGGACGACGCGTGCTCCTGCGCAGCCTGCCGTGATCGATACAGTATCAGAGGCCTGACTCAGGTCAATATCTTGGACAGTATCGCAATACTGCGCAATAGGTGAGTTCTCCGGCTGTGTCCGCAGCATGGGATGGCCGGGGTCGGAGGGTGATCCGGGCCCGGATGCGGGAAAGGCCGCCCCCTCGGCGCCCCGGGTGGTGATCGGGCGTCCAGGGGGCGGCCTTCCGCCCGGTGCCGTGTCGGTGCCGTGCGGCTCAGTCGGTCTTGCGCAGCGCCGCCGCCGAGCGCTCCAGCAGCTCGCGCAGCTGGGCCTGCTCGCCGTCGTCGAACGCGTCGGCGAGCCGCTGCTCCACCCCGCGGGCCAGGACGTCGGCCTTCTTCGCCAGCGCGCGGCCGGAGCGGGTGAGCTTGGCCACCAGCACCTTCTGGTGCACGCTCGACGTCTCACGGGTGATGAGGCCCTTGTTCTCCAGGTTGGTCAGGATCGTCGTCATGGTCTGCGGCGTGACCATGCACTCCCGGGCCAGCTGGGCTCCGGACATCCCGGTCGACTGCTGGAGTACGAGCAGGGTGACGTACTGCGGCACCGTCAGGTCGACGGTGCGCAGCGCGCGGGTCTTCTCACCGATCAGCGCCTGCTCGGCCCGCTTGATGGCATGGCCCAGGCGGTCGTGGAAGTCGAGCGGTGCTGAGTTCGGCTGGTTGGAACTGTTCTCGGTCACAGTGATCGCATCCCTGGCTGCCCCCGCTGCGGATTATTCGGACTTTACGGTACATCAGTGGGCTGATCAGTCGCTACGCACGAACTGAGTCGAGCCGACCGGGTCGGCGTCCGGAGCGGTCACCCCCGCCACGGCGCGGCCGTAGCAGCGAGCGGAACACCACCACCTCCTCCGCCGGGAGCGAACTGACCAGCCGTTGTTCGGCGGTGTCTTCGGCTGCCTCCCCCCGGACGGCCGGCGTCCGCCCCTCCTTGGTCAGCCACGCGGTGAAGACGTGCGCGCGACCTCGGTCAGGCCGATGCCGCGGACCGGGCCGGCCTCGACCAACTCGGCCATCGCACCCCAGGACTCGACCAGCGGGACGTCCGGGTGGACCCGGTGCAGGTGTACAGGTCGACGTGGTCGGTGCCGAGGCGCTTGGGCGAGGCGCGGATCGCGGCGTGGATGTGTTCGGGCCTGCCGTTGCGGTACATCGGCCGGTCCGGCTCCAGGGCCAGCCCGACCTTGGTGGCCAGGATGGCGCGCTCGCGGCGGTCGGCCAGGGCGCGGCCAGCAACTCCTCGTTGGTGAAAGGGCCGTAGACGTCGGCGGTTGTCGAGCAGGGCGATGCCGTGGTCGAGGACGCGGTGGACCACCTCGACCTTCGGGCTTCGGGCTTCAGGGCTGGTGGGGGGTGGTGCGTGGGCGGTACGGGAGGTGTCCGGAAGTGGAGCGGTCCGGGCGGGGCGGCGGGTTCACCGCGCCTTCCCGGACCGGTCGCTCGGGTCCGGCTGGTCGCGTCGGGTGTCAGCGACCGGCGCCGACCGGCTCGGGTGCCCCCTCAGCCTCCTCGGCCTCCGGGGCAGTCACCGCGGCCGACCCGGCGGCCTGGCGGTCGCGGAGCATCACGGCGATCAGCGGGGCGCTGAGCGCGGCGACGCCGGCCAGGATCCACAGCACGGTGCGCAGCGCGTCGGTGTAGCCGTCGGCGAGGAAGGTGTGGAAGGCCTCGCGGCCGGCCGCGGCGACGCCGGACTCCGGGTCGGCGAGGTCGCCCTGGGCGACCTTGGCGGCCAGCCCGTCCGGGTTGCCGGTGAAGCCGCTGCCGTAGGAGTCGAGGTTCTCGGAGACGTCGGAGCTGACCAGGCTGACCAGTACCGAGCCCAGGCCGGCGATGGCGATGGCCTCACTGGCCAGACGCATGGTGTTGAACATGCCCGCGGCCATGCCGGCGCGCTCCGGCGGGACGGAACCGATCGCGGCGCCGTCCAGCAGGCCGAAGGAGATGCCGACGCCGGTGCCGATGATCAGGAACGGGCCGATCAGGCCGGCCACGCCGATGCCGGGGTGGATGGTGGTGAGCCAGGCGGAGCCGCCGGCGACCAGCAGCAGGCTGACGGCCAGCAGGGTGCGGACCGAGATCCGCTGGGCGAGGCGCCCGGCGATGATCGGGAAGACCAGCACGGGGGCGGTGAGCAGCAGCATCACGGCGCCGGCCTCGGAGCTGGTGAAGCGGTTGGCGCCGATGAAGTAGGAGGGCAGGAAGACCAGCAGGCAGACGAAGCCGAAGGCCAGCGCGACGGGGACGAGGCAGATCGCGACGAAGCGGCCCTGGGTGAACAGGGTCATGTCGAACATCGGGCGCTCCTGGCGCAGTTCAACCAGCACGAAGAGCGCGAGCAGCAGCACGAAGCCGGCCAGCAGGCCGAGCACGACGGGGCTGGTCCAGCCCTGCTGGGGGCCCTCGACCATGGCGAGGGTGACCAGCGCGAGGCTGGTGGTGAAGGTGACGGTGCCGCCCCAGTCGACGCCGCGGGCGCCGGGGTCACGGGACTCGGCGATGCGCGGCAGGGCCAGCAGCAGCGCCAGGTCGATTGCCGCGTGCAGGAGGAAGACCGAGCGCCAGCCGAAGGAGGAGACCAGTAGGCCGGAGGTGGAGGGGCCGAGGGCGAGCCCGACGCCGAAGGATGAGCCGAGGATGCCGAAGGCCTTGGCCTGGGCGGGGCCGGAGAAGGTGGTGGCGAGCACGGCGCTGCCGGCGGTGAGCACCGCGGCGGCGGCCGCGCCGGCCAGCAGGCGGGCGCCGTCCAGCAGGTGGATGTTGCCGCTGAGGCCGCTGACCAGGGAGCAGAGGCCGAAGAGTGTGATGCCGATGCCCAGCATCCGGCGGCGGCCGACCAGGTCGGCGATGGCGCCGCAGGCGAGCATGAAGCTGGCGAAGGTCAGGTTGTAGCCGTTGACCACCCACTGGAGCGGTCCGAGGCCGGCGCCCAGGTCGGTGGCGATCTTCGGCAGGGCCACCGAGGCGCCGGTGAGCGAGGCGGGGAGCAGCCCGCCGGCGATGCACACCGCGGCGAGCGTGGTGCGTGGGTAGCTCTTCATGGGTCGAGGACTCCGATGTCGAAGGTGTCGGTGGTGCCGGCGCTGTCGACGGGCAGGTGTCGACGCGTTCGATGGAAAGCAAGGGCCCTGTTTAGTATCAGAGCTCTTATTTATGACAGGGGACGCTATAGGTTCGCCGAGGCGGGCGTCAAGGCGATCGGTTGGCCGGAAGTCGGGATTCCTGAGGAAGTCCTGATGAGAAACAGAGTTCTAAGCTGTCTATGGATGCTGATGCTGACCTGCCGTCCGACCTCCCGTCAGGGAGGCGGGAGAGGAATGCCATCCGGGCCTGTCGGGCCCGCCTCCTGGGCCCGCCCCGTGGGGCGCCTCCGCCACTCGACGGCGTCGGCGCTTCGTCGTTCGTCGTGCCCCCGACGGCCGCTCCGGGTTACGGTGACCGAACGAACCGAAGCGAACCGCACCGGATCGAACCGGTGCGGCCGAATGGACGAGGGCGGGTCGATGGAACGAGCGGTGGACGGGCGCGGGCCGCGCCGACTGGCACGGATCGCCCTGTTGTGCGCGGTGGCCGCCGTCGTGGCGCTCGCGTTCACCGGCCCGCACGGGCTGCTGGTGCTGCTCGCCGAATTCGTCGGGCTGGCGGTGGCGGCCGTCGGCGCCTGGTGGGCGATCACCCACCGGGGCCTTCCGCGCCTGCTCGGCATCGTCCTGGCCCTCGGCGCGCCGATCGCCGCCCTGGTGCTCGCCCTCAACGCCGAGGTGCTGCTGCTCGTGGTGACCGCCCTGGCCCTGTGGCTCGCCGCACTCGCCTGCGCCCGCGCCGCGCTGCGCGCCGCCCGGCCACCACGGCCGATGCCGGTGCGGGAGATCCCGCCGCCGCGACAGCCCGTCCTGATCATGAACCCGAAGTCCGGCGGCGGGAAGGTCGAACGCTTCGACCTGGTCCGGCGCGCCGAGGAACTGGGCGCCCGGGTGGTGCTGCTCGACCCGTCCGCGCCGCAGGACGTCGCCGAACTCGCCCGCCGGGCGATCGCCGAGGGCGCCGACCTGCTCGGCGTGGCCGGCGGCGACGGCACCCAGGCCCTGGTCGCGGCCGTCGCCGCCGAGCACGGCCTGCCGTTCCTGGTCGTCTCGGCCGGCACCCGCAACCACTTCGCGATGGACCTCGGCCTCGACCGCGACGACCCCGCCACCTGCCTCGACGCCCTGCGCGACGGCGTCGAACTCACCGTCGACCTGGGCCGGGTCGGCGACCGGACCTTCGTCAACACCGTCTCCTTCGGCGCCTACGCCGAGATCGTGCAGAGCCCCCAGTACCGTGACGCCAAGACCGCCACCGCCCTGGACACCCTGCCCGACCTGCTGGTCGGCGACGCCGGCAGCCGCCTCACCGTCCGGGCCGACGACCACCGCATCGACGCCCCGCAGGCCCTGCTCATCAGCAACAACCCGTACGCCGCCCCCGACCCGGTCGATCTCGGCCGCCGCCCCCGTCTGGACAAGGGCGTCCTGGGCGTCCTCGGCATCCGCGTCGACGGCGCCGCCCAGGCCGCCGAACTCGCCCTGCTCGGCGAACGGGCCGCCGGGCTGACCCTGCTGTCGGCCCGCCGGGTCACCGTCGACGCCGATGCCCCGGAGATCCCCGTCGCCGTCGACGGCGAGGCCCTGACCCTGCCCACCCCGGTCGTCTGCACCCTGGACCACCGGGCCCTGCGGGTCCGCGTCCCGCGCGAACGCCCCGGCGCGGACCCGGACCAGCAGGCCCGCTCCCACCGGCTGGACTGGCGCGACGTCACCCGCCTGGCCCTCGCCCGGGCGGACTCGCACACCGGTGGGCGTCCGTGACCGGCCCCGTCCTGCGCGACCTCGCCGCCCTCGACGGCGCCGTCTACGCCGCCGTCGCCGCCACCCCCACCCCCCCCCCCCCCCCCCCCCCCCCGCCCCCCCCCCCGCCCCCCCCCCCCCCCCCCCCCCCCCCCCCCCCCCCCCCCCCCTTCCCCCCGGGCCGCCACGGCCGCGGCCGAGCTCGGAGCCCGCGATGGTGACGATCTCGACGCCCTGCTTGCGCAGGTGGGTGTTGGTGGTGGTGTTGCGCTCGTAGCCGACGACGACGCCGGGGGCGAGGGCG